>NZ_JAFEUC010000024.1:0-55834 GCF_016901255.1 Micromonospora humida | reverse complement strand
CCAAACCCAACGCCCCACCTACGACACCCTCGTCCAACACCAAATCACCACCGCCCGAAACACCACCACCGACACCCCCGAACAACAACTCACCACCCTCCTCCACACCGGCGACACCTGGACGATCAGCTAGTCGACCGAGCAGTGCGACGTGGCCGTGCCCCGGGGTCGGGGGCACGGCCACGTCGGCGTCGGCGGACCGCCGGGGGCGGTGTGCAGGCCCAGGAAGGCGGTACGGGCCGGTCAGGAGGGGGTGGCGGTGGCGGTGGGGCGGTCGTCGCGGACGTGCACCAGCATGTCGCCGGTCTCGATCACCGCGCCGGCCCGGTCCGCCAGGGTGACCACCTTGCCCCGCCGTACCAGGGCGATGACCAGGGACTCCAACTCGCGGGGGGACTTGCCGACCTCGTGCCGCTCGGCGGAACGCATCGCCAGCGCCATGCCCTGCCCGGGGGTGAGCAGGTCCTCCACCACGTCGATCAGGGGCGGCGCGGAGGTCGAGAGGCCGAGCAGCCGACCCGCGGTGGCCGAGGACACGATCACGTGGTGCGCGCCGCTCTGCCGCAGCAGCGGGGCGTTCTCGGCCTCCCGTACGGCGGCGATGATGCGTACCTGGCCGGCGGTGAGCTGCCGGGTGGTCAGCGCCACCAGCACCGAGGCGTCGTCGCTGTCGGTGGCGATGATGACCGCCTTGGCGTTGCGGACGTGCGCCTCCTCCAGCACCGACGAGCGGGTGGCGGAACCCTCGATGGCGACCAGTCCGGCCGAGGTGGCCTGCCGCAACGCCGTCCCGTTGCGCTCCACCACCACGATCCGGGACTTGTCCAACCCGTTCTCCAGCAGGGCGGAGACCGCGCTGCGACCCTTGGTGCCGTAGCCGCAGATGATGACGTGGTCCTTCACGGTTCTCCTCCACCGCCCCAGCCGACGGCCGGTCCGGTACTGCTCGGTCAGGACTTCCAGGGTGGTGCCGACCAGGATGATCAGGAAGATCACCCGGGCCGGGGTGATGAACAGGACGTTCACCAACCGGGCGGACTGGTCGTACGGGGTGATGTCGCCGTACCCGGTGGTGGAGAGGGTGACCACCGCGTAGTAGAAGCAGTCGAGCAGGGTCAGCCCGTTCTCGTCCACGTCGCGGTAGCCGCCACGGTCCAGATAGACCACGGCGACGGTGAGCAGGACCAGGCCCAGGGCGGCGGCCAGGCGGAGACTCAACGCGCTGAGCGGACCCCGCCGCTGCGCCGGGAAATGGATCACCGTCGGTCCTGCTCTCCCCGGGTCGCCTGCACGAGCACAACATAGCGGTTGACAGGCGGACCGACCGGGCGGGTCGCCGACCCTACCTGTGGTGAACGCCCTCTCACCCTCGCGGCGGGCGGTGCCGGGCCCGGGAAACCGGCATGATGGGAGGGTCCCGGGACACCGGCCACGAGGAGGCCCGCATGTCGCTGCTGCGTCGGGTGATCGGTGGCGTGCTACGCCGGGTACGACTGCGTCAGGGCCGTACCCTGCGCGAGGTGGCCGCCGCGGCCGGGGTGTCCCTGCCCTACCTCTCCGAGGTCGAGCGCGGGCGCAAGGAAGCCTCCTCCGAGGTGCTGGCGGCGATCTGCCGGGCGCTCGGGATCAACCTGTCCGACCTGCTCGAAGAGGCCCGTGACGAGCTGCGCCGGGTCGAGCGTCGGGTGCCCGTGCCGCCGGGCGGCAGCCTGGCCCGGCTGGACCGGGTGCCGACCGCCCGCCGCGACGGCACCGCCGCCCACCTGTCGGTCGGTCGGCCCACCGTCGGGTTCGGCCGTCCGGGCGGCGGCGTGCCGTCGAGGGTCGGGGGTGCCGGGTTCCCGGTGACGAGGGCCGCCACGGCCGTCCGGGTGGTCGCCGTGGCGTCGGCCGCCCGCCCCGCTGCGCGTACCCCCAGGGTGCCGGCGCGGCGGTGGGCCCGGACGGGCCGGCGGCGGGTGCGGGTCGGGTAGGCCGGCCGGATTCTGCCGACGGCGGATCTGCCGGCGGCAGAAAGGCTGGGGCGGTGACCGCCCGGCGGCGCAGGCTGGACCCGCCGGTTCCCGGGGCGGGGTGAGGTCGCCCGCCCGCCGGCGACGCGGAGGGTGGTCACCATGATCGGGTACGACGTGCGCATGCTGGACGGCGGGCAGCCGGCCTTCGGCGACCAGGTCTTCGAGCGGCTGCTGCGGGAACGCATCATCTTCCTGGGCACCGAGGTCACCGACGCCTCGGCCAACCAGATCTGCGCGCAGATCCTGCTGCTCGCCGCCGAGGACAGCGAGCGGGACATCTACCTCTACATCAACTCGCCTGGTGGTTCGGTCAGCGCCGGCATGGCCGTCTACGACACCATGCGGTACGTCCGCAACGACGTGGCCACCCTGGCGTTGGGGCTGGCCGGCTCGATGGGGCAGTTCCTGCTCTGCGCGGGGGCCGCCGGGAAGCGGTTCGCCCTGCCGCACGCGCGGATCATGATGCACCAGCCGTCCGGGGGGATGGGCGGCACCGCTGCCGACATCACCATCCAGGCGGAGAACATGCTGCACGTGAAGCGGACGATGCAGGAGCTGATCGCCCGGCACAGCGGGCGCACCCTCGACGAGATCCAGGCCGACTGGGACCGGGACCGGTGGTTCACCGCCGAGCAGGCCCGGGAGTACGGCCTGATCGACGAGGTGCTCACCCGGGTCGACCAGCTTCCCGGCTGAGCGGCGCCGGTCCGGGTATCGCGTGCCGACGGCCGGTGGCGGGTGCCGCCGGCCGTCGTCCGCGCGTCGGGTCGGGGTCCCGGCGGAGGTCCGCCGGGACCCCGCGCGCTGCCGGTGGCCCGCCGGGGCGGGTGGCCGTGAGCCGACCGCGTCCACAGCCGTCGGGCCCGCCCCCTCGCTCGGGTCCGACACCCGCCGGTCGCACCGCGGCGGACGCTCGTCGATGCGGCAGAGCGTCAGCGGTACGAGACTTCCCGCACGGGCCAATACAGCAGGGCGCATTTCCCACGAATATCGTGGCATCGATGCGGCTCGTCGGCCACCGCTGCCGGGAGGCAGGCCCGCGACGGCCGGCCCGGCACCACGGGAGGGGTTCACCCGTCGACGGTCAGCACCACCTTGCCCAGGGCCCGCCGCCCCCTCCAGGTCGGCGTGCGCGACGGCCGCCTGCGCCAGCGGGTACGTCGACACCAGGTTCCGAGGTGGTCTCGTAGAACGCGGTGTAGGCGCCGCAGTGGTAGCTGGGGTCGCCGGGGCACTCGCTGAAGGTGGACTTGCCGACGAGGTTGGCCGGTCCACCAACCGCCCGTACCACCTCGGACGGCGCGCACCACGCATTCCACGGCACAGACAATCAGCCTTGACAGAGTGCCCTCACCACCGAGACCGGAGCAGAGACGCCGATAGCGTCGGTCGCGAGAAACAATCGCGTCGACAATCTGCGTGCGAAAGGCGCGAAGAACCGGGCGCGGCACCGCGCACCCGAATTGACGGTCGACGCCTCCCGAACAGGAGACGACCATGGCGGACCAGGCTATCGCGCAGATCTACGACAAGCTGGTGCAGGTCCTCGGCGGGACCAACGACAACCAGTTCTTCACCATGATGATGCCCGGCTCGATGCTCAACCAGAGCGACTTCATGTACGACCCGACCGGCCCCAAGCCGGCGGCGGTCGCCGAGGCCGAGTCCCGGCTCGCCGACCAGATGTTCGACATCGTCAAGGTCACCGGGGGAAGCAACGGTCAACGGGTGTCCTCCCAGTACCTGCAGGCGCTCAGCGTCCTCGTGCCGAGGTTCAACTCGACGATGCCGATCATGAAGAGCCGGCTGAGGGCGCTCCTGGCCACGCCGGCCCACCCGGACGCCAAGGTCGACGGCAGGCCGTTCACCGGCTCCCTCCAGGAGTGGTACTTCGCCCTCTACGAGTCGTGGCTGGCGAAGAAGGCCGCCTGGGACAAGCAGGTCGTCGACAACAGGCAGCGGTTGTCGAAGGAGAAGTTCCTGGAGTGGTACGAGGAGGTCGCCGAGGGGCAACTCGCCCTGATCGACGCCGCCGAGGGCCGACTCGTCTCGGTGTTCTCCCCGGCCGACATGGACGCGATCATCGGGGCGCTCAACGCCGGCCCCGGCGGCGAACTCCAGGAGGCACGCGACCAGGTCCTCGACGCGCGGGTCCCGGCCCCCGGCGGGGGCTTCACCTACCCCGTCGAGCTGACCCCCAGCGACTGGTTCCTCGAACTGACCAGCGACCAGGATCCGGTCGACCTGCTCGACGAGCCGCAGTTCGTCGCCCTGACCCTGGCCGGCCGGCGGCGCGCCCTGCTGACGACGATCAGCCAGGTCCAGGCGCAGCTCGGTCAGATGCCGACCGGGGGCACGATCGCCGGTGCCGCGGCAGCTCTGAGCAAGGCGGAGGCCGCACACGTGGCGGCGCAGAACGACCTCGCCAACGTGTACGCCGAGAACACCGTCACCGCCGTCGAGATGTACCTGGCGGCCGAGAGTGGTGGCCTCACCGAACTCGACGGCGACAAGCTCAACGGGCTGGTCCATCAGGCCAGCACGGCCCTGGGGGAGAATCCGGTGCAGGACAAGGCGACCAAGCGGGGCAACGGCGGCGCCCTGAACTCCGACGATCTCGGCAAGCTCCTCGATGGGCAGAAGAAGCTGGTGGCCGCACAGTCGAACCTGCTCACCAGCGCCACGACGCTGGCCACCGCCGGCCGGGAACTGGCGGCGGACCAGGCCCGGTCCTTCGGTGACCTGCCGGCGGTCCTCGCCCGCCTCCAGTCCCAACTCGATGAACTGACCGCCCTGCAGTCCCAGCTCGCGCTCGTCGCCCAGCGACAGCCCGCGAGCCGGAGCGCCGGAGCACCGCCCGGGCAGACCGGTGCGACCGCCGCCCCCTCGCCCGCCGCCGACCGGTGGATGGACCTGCGGTTCTCGTTCAGCCACGACGACATGCTCTCGTCGTCGAGCCAGACGAGCAGTTCCGCCCAGGCGAGTGTGCAGGTCCACCCCTTCCTGTGGTCCGCAGGCGGCACCGCGTCGTCGTCGGGCTCGGACTACACCAGTAGCGCGCTGAGCAAGAACAGCCACGTCGAGGTGGGGCTGAAGGCGTCCAAGGTGGAGATCTCCCGGGGCTGGTTCGACCCGGGGGTGTTCCGACTCTCCAAAGGCATGCACCGGCTGACCGACGCCCCGGTCTCGACCGGCCGCAACGACCTGGCCCAGCTCGCCGACCGGGCGAACGAGGCGATCCTGCCGTGCTTCCCGGTGGCGTTCGTGGTGGTCAAGGACGTCTCCATCCGCTTCGAGGCGGCCGAGGGGCAGATGTCGGCCGTCAAGTCGGTGATGGACAGCCGGGCCGCCGTGGGCGGCGGCAACCTCTGCTTCAGCGCGTCGGCGTCGGCCGCGGTCAAGAAGGAGTCCTCGTCGCTGAGCACCAGGACCGAGGGGAACACCGTGACGATCAACATGCCGGGCGCGCAGATCCTCGGCTGGTTCTGTGAATTCGTCCCGGAGGACCGCAGCACCACCATGTCCTCTCCGCAGGAGCCGGCGGTAAACGGCATGGACATCGTCCAGTTCGCCGAAGCGCTGCTGCGACTGGAGCAGGGCACCCCGTTGCCGGTGCCACCGGCAACGGTGCCGCACCACACGGGCGGACAGGCCACCGGACCGGCCCTGCGGCGATCCTGACCGAATGCCGGGTACGCCGTCCGGAGCCTTTTCCCGCCGACCGTCAGGCTTTCTTGACAGAAACGCTTCTCGGCCGGTCGACACGGCGCGGACGCCGATACTTTTCGGCTTCCAGCAAGGCGTCCGTCATCGATGCCGGCACCTGTCGGATGCCGCGTGTCCGGAACAGAAAGAACTGCGACAATGCGACCACACACCCATCGTCGTCCGTACCTGTCCCGGGTGGGCAGGGGGGCGGTCCGTCGGACCGTCCTCGTGCTCGCCGTCACCGCTGCCGTGTTCCTCTCCGTCGGCGGGATCGCCGGCGTGGGCACCCGGTCCCACCTGCCCAGCTACCCGACCGCCGACGACACCACCGCGCACGGGACCGTCGCCCGACGGGTCGACGAGGTCAGGGCACGGATGAGCCTGGCGGAGCGGGTCGGTCAGCTGTTCGTCCTCCAGGTGCACGGCGAGACCGCCACCACCACGAATCCCGCCGACGTCGCGGCCAACCAGGCCCTCTACGGCAGCGACGTGCGCAACGGCGCAGAGCTGCTGGCAAAGTTCCACCCGGGCGGCATCATCTACTTCACCAACACCAACAACATGAACAATCCGCAGCAGGTCGCCGAACTCTCCAACGGGCTGCAGCGTGCGGCGACGGCCGGCGGGCGCGGGGTGCCCGTGCAGCTCAGCACCGACCAGGAGGGCGGCTTCGTCAGCCGGGTCCCGCCACCGGCGGCGGTGACCCCGAGTGGCATGGCGGTCGGTGCGACGTTCGACAGCGACCTGGCGTACTCCACGGCGGCCTCGACCGCCCGTCAACTCCGGGCGATGGGCATCACCATGGACCACGCGCCGGTGGTAGACGTCATCACCAACCCGGACAACACCGCCGACGGCACGCGCGCGTTCAGCGACCGGGCCGACGTGGTCTCCTCGTTCGGGGCGGCGGCCGTCGCCGGTTACCAGGACAACCGGGTCGCCGCCACGGCCAAGCACTTTCCCGGCCTCGGTGCCGCCGAGGCGAACCCCGACACCGGCGTCGCCGTGGTCGACGAGAGCCGGGCGGAGATCATGCGTACCCATCTGGAGCCGTTCCGGGCGGCGATCACCGCCGGGGTCGAGTCGATCATGCCCACGGCGGTGATCGTCCCGGCGCTGGACCCCTCCCGCACGCCTGCGGTCCTCTCCGCGCCCATCGTCACCGGTCTGCTCCGCCACACCCTGGGGTACGACGGAGTCGTCGTCACCGACGCGTTGCGCGCGGACGCGCTGGCGGCCATCCCGCCGGAGCGGATGATCCTCGACGCCGTCCGGGCCGGCAACGACGAGTTGACGCTGCCGGCCGACCCACCCGCCGCCATCGCCACGGTGCTCGGCGCGGTACGCGACGGCACCCTCACCGAGGACCGCATCGACCAGTCGGTGCGCCGGATCCTCCGCCTGAAAGCCACCCTGGGCCTCTTCGACAACCCGTACACCAGCAGCAGGGCTGTCGACTCGCTGGTCGGCACCGCCGCGGACCAGGAGACGATGGCGGAGGTCGCCCGCCGATCGGTCACCCTGCTGCGCCACGAGGCCGGTGTGCTGCCGGTGCCGTCCGGGTCCCACCGCCACGTGCTGGTCACCGGCTGGGGGGCCACCGCGGTACCGTCGCTGGCCGGCCAACTGAGGGGCCGGGGGCTGGTCCCGACGCCGATGTACACCGGGTCGCCGGACCGGGGCACCGTCGCGCAGGTGGTGGCGGCGGCCACCAGGAGCGACGTCACAGTGGTCCTCACCAACAACGTCGGGAACGACGAGCGCCAGCGGAATCTGGTCGAGGCGCTGCTGGCGACACACCTACCGGTGGTGGTGGTCGCCGTCGGCACCCCGTACGACATCGCCCACCTCCGGTCGGTCCGCACCTACCTGGCGACGTACGGCTACCGGGACGTCTCGCTGGCCGCGCTGGCGGACGCCCTGGTCGGTGCGCAACCGACCGGCCGCCTCCCGGTCACCATCCGCACCCCCGACGGCACGCGGGTCCGGTATCCGTTCGGGTCCGGGCAGCGGCTGCCGGCCCCGCGGGAGGGTTGATCCGGCGCGACGGTGGCCGGGCACCGGCGCTGTCCCGGCAGTGTGGTGCTCCCCCGGCACGACCCGTTGCAGGTGGCCGAGGAGTGGGCGGTGGTGGACCGGATCTCGCACGGCCGGGCCGGGCTCGCGGGGTGGTCACCACGCTGCCGGTACGCTGGTGGCGCCGGCCGCCTCGGGCAGGTGGTCGGCGAGCGCGGTGAACTGTGCCCGGGTCAGGTACGACGGGTTGGCCGCCTGCGGCTGGCGGAACACCTCCATGCCGGCCAGCCGGGGGTCGGCGCGTAACCGGTCCCGGTGCAGCCGGCGGGGTTCGGGCAGCACGGTCAGGTCCAGCGGCACCGTCCAGGGTGACCCGGGTTCCCCACCGGGCACCGGCTCGCCGGTGAGCAGGCCGATCCCCCAGACGCCGTACGGCAACTGTCCCCGGCTGCCGCTGGCCCAGAACACCACGGGCTGACCGGCCCGCATCAACCGGGCCCGGTAGCCCGGGCGGACGCACCAGCCCGTCACCCGGGGGTCCCGGGCGAACCGGCCGGCGAGGTCGACCAGGTCGGCGTTGCCCTTGATCAGCCAGGCGCCCAGGTCGTCGTGGGTCACCCGCCGCCCGTCGGCGTTTCCGTCCGCCACGTCCCGCCTCCCGAGCGTCAGATCAGCCCCTCCCGGACCGCGTACGCTACCGCGTGCGTGCGGTTGCGGAGCTGGAACCGGCTGGTGATGTCGTGCAGCACGTTCTTGACGGTCCGCTCCGAGTAGCTCAACCGGGTCGCCACCTCCCGGGTGTCCATCCCGTCGGCCACCAGCCGCAGGATCTCGCTCTCCCGCACCGAGAGACCGTTGACGTCGATGCCGCGCGGGGCGAGCACCGTCTGCTGGAGCCGGGTCACCTGCTTGACCAGCATCCCGAGCACCTCCGGGGGCATCGCCGCGCCACCGGAGGCGGTGCTGACCACGAGCTGGGCCAGCCGGTGACCGGTCGCCTCGGTGCGCGAGGCGAGGGCGCGTACCCCCAACTCCACCGCGGGGATCAGGGCCGAGTCCGACTCGACGGCGGCGACCAGCACGAACCGCCGGCAGCCCAGCCGGCGTACGGCGCGGAGCACGTCGAGCGTGCCGTGGTCGAGGGTGTCGGCGGCGACCACGCCGACGGTCTCCGCGGTGATCATCTGCGCGGGCACGACCTCGATCTCGGCCCGGCCCCGCAGCGCCGCGGTGATCCCGGCCGTGGAGATCGGGTCGGGGGTACGGATGTAGGTCTGGGCACGTCCGTTCATGGCGGTTCCTTAGCTTCCGGGCTGAGTCGAGCGTCAGCTGCCAGGCTGCCGTTCAGCAGGGGGACAGATCGGTGGTCCGGAGGCCGGTGCCGTGCGGTTCCGTGACCGGTGCAAGTCGCTTCGCCGAGGTGGACACCGGCCGACGGGTGGTGGCGGTGTCCGTGGTCCACGGTAGAGACGGTGGTCGGCCGGGCACTGGAGGCCGACTGGACGCCGTCGAATCGACATCCTTGCCGGGCGGCAACGTTTTGAGCTGCTCAAATGCACGACCGTCCAAAAGTGAGCCGCCGGAGCACCGGCAGAACCGGCAGAACCGTTGCCCCGACGGGCGACCGCTGCTGCCCGATCGGCAGGTTTCGGCGGCGTGTCACCCGGTGAATGAGTGTGGAAGATCATGGTCATCCGACCGGTCAACCGGCAGAATCATGTGCTGGCCGCGCTGGTGGGAAGGACGCGCAGCCATGACAGGGAGGCCGGTCGATGGCCGACGGCGGTGCTGAGATCCGACGACGACGACTGGGTGCCGGGTTGACCCAGGAGCAGCTGGCCGAACGGGCAGGAATCAGTGTCCGGGCGGTGCGCGACATCGAACAGGGCCGGGTCCGCAACCCCCGGGCCGAATCCCTCCGACGCATCGCCGACGCCGTCGGGCTGCCCCACCTGGAGCCACCCGGCCCCGCGCCACCCGCCGCGTCGGCACCCACCCTCCGCATCGACGTGCTCGGCCCGCTGCGCATCCAGGTCGGGGCCGAACCGGTCGCGCTCGGCGCCAACCGGCAACGGATGCTGCTCGGCCTGCTCGCCCTGCACCCGGACACGATCGTGTCCCGCCACGAGATCGTCGACGTGCTCTGGGGCCACGACCCGCCGGACAGCTGCCTCAACCTCGTCCACACCTACGTCGCCCGGCTGCGCCGGGTGCTGGACCGGCCCGGGAACACCGGCACCACCATCACCCACGTCGGTGGCGGCTACCGGCTCCGGGTCGGCCCCACCCAGCTCGACCTGAGCGAGTTCGCCACCGTGATCGAACGCGCCGAGGGCAGCGTCGCGGGCGACCTGGCCAGCCTGGACCGGCTGGCCGGCGCACTGGCGCTGTGGCGTGGGCCGGTCCTGGCCGACGCGGCGGCGAGCCTGGCCCAGCACCCGACCGCCGTCGCCCTGAACCGTCGCCGCATCGCCACCGCCGTCACCTACGCGACGCTCGCCGTCGACCTGGGACTGCCCGACCGGGCGGTCCGGGAGCTGCACGCGGTGGCCCGCCACGAACCACTGCACGAACAGGTGCACGCCCGGCTCATGCTCGCCCTCGCCGCCTGCGGCCAGCAGGCCCGTGCGCTGACCCTGCACCGCAAGCTGCGGGACCGCCTCGCCGAGCAGCTCGGCGTGGAACCCGGCCCGGAACTGCGCGAGGCACAGCTGCGCATCCTGCGCCAGGACCTGCCCCGGGTGGTCGCCCGCCCGGCCGCCGGTGACGCCCCGGCCGTACGTCCCGGGGCGGCACCGCACCGGCCCGAGACGTCGTCGCCGGCCCGCCCGCCCAGCCACCGCCCGCCGGCACAACTGCCCCCCGACGTCGCCTACTTCACCGGACGCGACACCCAGATGGCCGCGCTCGACGCGCTGCTGGCCGGGGAGACGGCGACCCGGGGTCCGGTGGTCATCTCCGCCATCACCGGGATGGCCGGGGTCGGCAAGACCGCCCTGGCGGTGCACTGGGCGCACCGGGTGCGTCGGCACTTCCCCGACGGGCAGCTCTACGTCAACCTGCGCGGCTACTCGACGGCCAGCCCGGTACGCGAGGAGGAGGCCCTGGCCGGGTTCCTGCACGCGCTCGGGGTGCCGGCCGAGCAGGTGCCGGTCGACGCCGGGCAGGCCGCCGCGCTGCTGCGTACCATGCTGGACGGTCGCCGGATGCTCGTGGTGCTGGACAATGCCGCCAGCGCCGACCAGGTGCGCCCGCTACTGCCCGGCAGCGCCGGCTGCCTGGCGTTGATCACCAGCCGGGACCGGCTCAGCGGGCTCGTCGCGGTCGACGGCGCGCGCCGCATCGATCTCGACGTGCTCACCGCCGCCGAGGCCGGCACCCTGCTCACCAGGATCATCCCGACCGAACGGGTCGCCCGCGCCACCGAGATCGCCGAGCTGGCGACGGTCTGCGCCCGGCTGCCGCTGGCCCTGCGGATCGCCGCCGCCAACCTGATCGACCAGCCCGACCAGTCGATCAGCGCGCACACCGCCCGGCTGACCGCCGGCAACCAGCTCGCCGACCTGCGTATCGAGGGCGACGACCAGGCAGCCGTCCGGGCCGCGTTCGACCTGTCGTACGCCGCCCTGCCCGCCCCGGCACGACGGCTGTTCCGGCTGCTGGGCACGGCACCCGGGACGGACGTCACGGTGGCCGCCGCCGCCGCGCTGGCCGGGATCGACGAGCCGGTGGCCGCCCGCGAGCTGGACCGGCTCGCCGCCGCGCACCTCGTCGGGCAGGTAGCACCCGGCCGGTACACGTTCCACGACCTGCTGCGGCTCTACGCCCGGGAACGGGCCACCGCCGAGGACCCCGGGCCGGAGCTGCGGGCCGCCACCCGGCGTCTGTACGGCTGGTACCGGCAGCGCACCGAGGCCGCCGCCGTCGCCGTCTACCCGCACCTGGTGCGGTTGCCGCCCGACGGGACCGGACCGGCCGCCGGGGCGTCGCCGTTCCCCACCTCCGCCGGGGCGATGGCCTGGCTGGAGGAGGAACACACCAACCTGATGCGGGTGATCGCGCACGCCGCCGAACCCGACGCCGACCCGGCCGCCTGGCGGATCCCGGACGCGCTGCGCGGCTACTTCCAGTTCCGCCCGCACAGCGACGGACTGGTCGCCGCGACCAGCGCGCTGCACGCCGCGCAGCAGGCCGGCGACCACGCCGGCGAGGCCGCGAGCCGGCTCGGGCTGGCCAGCCTGCACCTGCGTCGCGGCGAGTACGCGGTGGGCCTGTCCCACGCCACCGCCATGATCGACGCGGCGCACCGGGCGGCCTGGCCGGAGGGCCTGGCGGCGGCGTACGGCACCTGCGGGTTGGTGCACCTGCGGGCCGGCCGGCTGGCCGAGGGGGCGGAGCTGACCCGGCTCGCGGTCAGCATCCACGAACGTCTGGGCGGCCCGGAGCGGCTCAGCACCAGCCTCGGCAACCTCGGGGTGATCTACCGGGACATGGGACGGCTCCGCGAGGCGGCCGAGGTCTTCCGGCAGGCGTTGACGTTGACCCGCAGCACCGGGATGTGGATGAGCACCGGGATCAGCCTGAGCAACCTGGGTGAGGTGCAGCACGCCCTCGGCCAGCACGACGAGGCCCTCGACCACCTGCGGGAGGCGCTGGAGCTGAGCCGGCGCACCGGCTACCGGCCGACCGAGACGGAGAGCCTGCGCCGGCTGGCGGCGCTGCGCGCGCAGAGCGGTGACCTGGGTCCGGCGACCGAGCTGGCCGACGCCGCGCTGGCCCTCGCCGACCTGATCGGCGACCCCGCCCAGCAGGCCGCCGCCCGCAACGTGCTGGGCGCGATCCACCTGCGCAACGGTGATCCGGCTGCGACGACCGAACACCGGCGGGCGCTCGACCTCGCCCGCTCCGGCGGGGCCCGGGGTGAGGAGGTCGAGGCCCTGATCGGGCTGGCCGAGGTGCACCGGGACACCGATCCGACGGAGGCGGTCGCGCTGGCCCGGCAGGCCCGCGCGGTGGCCCGCGCCGCCGGCTACCGGGTGTGGGAGGGGCACGCGCTGATGGTGGCGGCCGAGGCGCTGCGGGCCACCGGCCCGATGACCGCCGCCCGCACCGCCGAGGAGGCGTTGGCGACCCACCGGGAGACCGGGCACCTGCTCGGCCAGGTCCGCGCGCTGCGGCTGCTGGTCGCGCTCGGCGCGGACGGCGGCGTCGACGCGGCCCAGCAGGCCACGTACCGGCGGGAGATCGCCGAGTTGTCCCGGCGGCTGCGGCCCGCCCGCGACGAGGACGTGCCGGTCAGCCCGTGACGGTGAACCGGCGGCGGCTCTCGTCGTCGAGCGGGGCCAGGGTCGGTCGGCCGGCGGAGTCCACGTCGAACGCCAGCCGGCCCTCGACCGGGACGGTGTCGTCCCCGTGCGACGCGTGCCAACCGATCCGTAGGCGCGGCGGGTGGTCGTCGCCGCCCGGTTCCCAGTCGGGGGTGAGCACCAGCCGGGTCCACGCTCCGGTGCTGTTGCGCACGGCCCGCGGACCGGGCCCGCCGTCGACCCCGGACACCAGGAGCGCGACCTGTAGCAGGCCGGGGTGCCGCCGTCCCCGGTGCCACAGCACCGGCCACGCCTCCCGGTTGGCCGTCGGGTCGTCGCCGTAGTAGGCGTCGACGTGCGCGTCGCCGTCCTCGGGCGGCCGGTGGGCGGTGCCACGGTCGACGCCGGCCGGGGCGACCAGGTAACGGTGCATAGTGAACCGGAGCCCCAGCAGCAGCCGGACGCCACCGGCCCGCCCCGGCCCCGGGTCGGCCCGGTAGGCCAGCAGCAACGCGCCGGGTTCCGGGGTCGCCGCGTCCAGCATCGCCGTCCGCTGCCCACCTGCCGCGTCGCGGACCGTCAGCGTCTGCGGGCCGTCCAGCCCGTCGAAGCCGGTCACCACGACGGTGTCGTCGGCGTACGACGTCAGCCGGGGCGCGGCGAGCGCGGTCGGGGCGGTGGTGAGCCCGGTCGCGTGCCACACCGGGCGGGCCGCGTCGGGTCGCCGGGCGGCGGCCAGCGCCACCGGCGGCCGGTCGTGCACCCCGGCGTCGACAGGCGTGACGAGGAAGTGGGCGCGGGTCGCCGGGGACCGGTCGGCCACCTCGAACAGCCCGTCGCTGTGCACCAGGAACGACCCCACCTCGTCGTGTTCCGGGGTCAGCAGCACCCCGTCGACAGTGGTCCGCTCGTGGTGCACCCGGTAGCCGACCCGGACCGCCGGCATCGTCCCGTGGCCGGCCTCCAGCCGGGCGGTGAACACCAGCGAACCCACCTCGTTGAACTTGTTGAACGGGTTGCGGCCGGCCGTGACGGCGTGCGGCGACACGCTCAGGTCGGCGACGCCCCAGCAGGGGAAGGACGCCAACGCGGCCTGCCGGGACGACGCCGGGCCGGCCCCGACGTCGGCGGGCACGTAGTCGAAGGTGGTGAACCGGACCAGCAGGTCCACGCAGACCCGCTTCGGGCCGGTCGGGCCGCCCCGCCGACGCAGGTAGCGCAGCCAGTACGAGTGCCGCCGCTGCTGCTCGCCCCGGATCATCCCGGTGCCGGCGAGGTAGGGCTGCGCCGGGGTGACCAGGTCCCGCAGGGTCGCCTGCTCGGGGAAGCCGGCACCGGCGAACCCGGTGACCGTGAAGGCGTCGCCCACCGGTGGGTCGGGCCGGTAGCCGACCAGCCGCATCCGACTCGGCACGGTGTCCTCCGCTCAGTTGGTCACGGTCAGGTGGCGGTAGGTCTGCTCGTCGCCGAAGCGGACCAGCGGCCCGCCGGAGGCGTCCACGGTGATCAGGAACGTGCCGCCGAGCGGGGTGCCGGGGCCCGTGGCCGGGGCCACCGCCACCTCGGACCAGCGGACGAGCAGGCCCGGCAGGTCGCCGTCCGGGCCGTCGTACCACTCGGGGACGAACCGCAGCCGCGAGCCGACCGACCCGGGCGGGGCGGGGTCGGCGTCGTCGGGCAGCGGGCGCAGCGACACGTCGGCGAACCCGGGGTGGCGGCGGCCGTGGTGGAAGACCACAGCGTCGGCGAACTCGTTCGACTCGACCAGGTACGAGCAGGTGAGCAGGTGCAACGCGAGACGGGCCCGGACCCGGCCGGCCCGCGGGCCCTCGGCCGGGTCACCGGGCCGGGCGTACTCCACGATCATGCCGTCGTCCCGGGTGTCGACGCCCATCGACGCGCGGTGCCGGCGCGGGTGCCCGTCGTGCCACACCTCGATCTGCGGCGGGCCTGCGACCTGCTCGAATCCCTGCACCTCGACCGCGCCCCGGCGGGCCCGGCCGGTCAGCACCCGCAGGGCGGTCACCGGCGGCGGGACGGTGACGCCGGTCGCCCGGTAGACGGTGAGGCTGCGGGTGGGCGGCGGGTCGGCCCCGACCAACGGCCGCCCGTGCACCGCACCGCTGACCGGGACCAGCCGCCACGACGAGGACCCGGACGCCGGTTCCAGCGTGACCGCGCCGTCGCTGTGCACGGTCAACGCCCCGGTCTCCTCGTGGCCCGGGGCGACCGCCGGACCGAGCACGGGGTTCTCCGCGTGCCGGACCCGGTACCCGATCCGGATCGCCGGCACCGGGGCACCGGTGCCTGCAGCGGGGGCGAACACCATCGTCGGCTCGAAGACGAGGTGGCCGGGGTCGTTGAACTTGTTGAACGGGTTCCGGCCGCCGGCACCCGTGTCCCGCAGCGAGATGCTCAGGTCCTCGATCCCCCACAGGCCCGGCAGCGGTGCCGCCGAACGGGGCGAGTACCTGTCGGTGCCGGGGCGGTGCCGGTAGGGGAAGGTGCCGAACCGAATCAGGAACTCCGCCGCGACCAGCTTGCGGCCCCCCGGCCCCCGGTGGCGGTAGCGCAGCCAGTAGCAGTGCCGGTGGATCCGGGTGCCCCGGTCCAGCCACACCGCGCCGTCGAACCCGTCGGGCCACAGGTCGTCGGCGAGGAACTCCCCGACCGGCAGTCCGGCGTCCCGGAAGCCGGTCACGGCGAACCGGTTGCCGGACAGCTCCTCCGGCTCGTACTCGATGCTGGTCACGGGGTGTCGTCCCTGCTCGACCGGTCGACGGGCCCCGGGCACGACGATGGCCGGTCGGTCCATCGGGCCCGCCGGTGGCGGGCCGGGAGCCGCTGGTGGGGCGGTCCCGGCCCGGCACCGGTCGGGTCACACCAGGTCGTACTCGCGGGCCAGGTACTGGTACTTCTCGACGGTCAGCACCGTGGCCAGGACCCGCTGGTCGGCCACGGAGAGGTCGTCCACCTCGTCGTCGACCACCCGGTCGAGCACCTCCCGGGCGGCCTCCGGGTCGAGGTCGGCCAGTGGTTCCGGCGTCGGCCCGACCGGCTCGACCTGGTCGGTCGGCCCGACCTGATCGGCCGGTTCCGGTTGCCCGGTGGGGTACGCCGACCCGTCCGGCCCGTGTTCCTGCTGCTGGTAGCCGTCCTGGTCGTGCTGGTCGTAGTGCTGCCCGGCCTGGTCGTAGCCGGCCTGGTCGTAGTCCTGCCCGGCCTGGTCGTAGTTGTGCTGGTCGTAGCCGTCCTGGTCGGCGGCCTGGTGCGCGGCGGCGATCCAGTTCTGGGTCACCGAGTCGATCACCCGGGCCATCTCCGTCGCCGGCTCACCCAGCTCGTCGACGGCGAAGATCTGCACCGGCGGGAAGGCGCTGGCGTGGTGGTAGACGGTGTCGTAGAAGTCGGCCAGCCAGCCGTTGCGCTGGTACCAACCCGGGTCGCCCCAGCCCTGCCCGAGCAGGTCCGGCACCTGCTCCCAGCCGGCGTCCGGCTGCTCGGCGAGGATGCCGTGCGCGCTGACCGCCGCCCAGCAGAGGTAGGCGTACGCGTCGTCGAGGCCGGCCGGGCCGGTGGTGTCGAAGGTCTCCGGATAGTTCATCGGTCGTCTCCCCCTCAGCCCGTGACCGTGAAGTACTTGTTGCTGTCGGCGTCGAGCAGGCGGAGCACCGGGCTGCCGGACGAGTCGATCCCGAGGCGGAACTGCCCCTTGTTGCTGTGCTGGCGGCTCCGCCCGTCCGCGCCGGCGTGCTCGGCCGTCCAGTCGATGCGTAGCTGCACCCCGACCTGCCCCGGCACCTCCTCGACGTACGGCCCGAAGAACAACGTCGACTCCTCGTGGTGCCGGTTCTTGACCGCGTCGACGTCGTACTGCCGGCCCTTCTCGCCGACCACCACCGGATCGCCGTGCCCAACCTCCAGCACCCGCAGCGAGACGTTGCGGAAGGCGGTGTAGCGCACCCCGCCCACGTAGACCATCTGCCGGTGGCCGTCGTCGGGCGCGGTGACGTACGAAACCATGGTGAACCGCAGCAGCAGCAACGCCTTGATCTTGGTGCGGACCTTCCGGCCCAGCACGGCCCCGTCGCGGACGTACTCCAGTCGCAGCGACGCCTCGTGCCCCTCGTCGTCCGCCGCCGAGGCGACCACCGGCGGTTGACCGTCGTTGAGGACGGTGATGGTGTTCGGGCCGTCCATCCGCTCGAAGCCGATCACCTTCATGCCCTTGTGCTCGTGCGGGTCGAGCATCCGGCCACCGCGGTCGATCCCACCCAGCTCGATGCGCTGGGCCTTGAGCATGCCGGTCGTGACCGGCTGACCGTCCTCGTCCTCCGGCACGGCCCGGGTCGGGCGGTCGTGCACGCTGCCGCTGAGCGGGGTGATCCGGAAGTGCTTCTCGGTCCGCCCCTCCCCCGGGTTGATCTCGAAGCTGCCGTTGCTGTGCACCAGGAACGCGCCGACGTCGTTGTGGCTCAACCCGAGGGGCGCGCCGAGCAGGTTCTTCGCCTGGTGCTGCACCCGGTAGTTGATCCGCAGGTGGGGCATGCCGCCATTGACGGCGGCCACCTCGAAGGTCAGGCTGCCGGACTCGTTGAACTTGTTGAACGGGTTACGCCCCCGGCCGGTCGCCAGCAGCGACACGCTCAGGTCGGTGATCCCCCAGAGCGGGTAGTCGCGCAGGATCTCCAGCTCCTGCTCGGTCGGGCCACCCTCACCGTCCTTCGGTACGTAGTCGAAGGTCGTGAAGCGCACCAGCAGCTCCACGCAGACCCGCTTCTTGTCGGTGATCCCGATGCCCCGGCGCACGTAGCGCAGCCAGTAGACGTGCTGCCGGGACTGGCCGCCCTGGACCATGACGAGCTGGCCGTGGGCGATCGGCACCGGTGAGATCAACTGGTTCAGCGGCAGCTCGGTCCGGAACCCGGCGTTGCTGAACCCGTTGACCTGGAACACCCCGTCCGTCAGGCCCTTGGCCTGACCCTGCGCGAACCCGATCATGTTCGCGGTGGTGTTCAGGGCGATGGCGACTTCTGTCACGGATACACCTCCGACGTGGGACCGTCGGACCGGTCGGCCGACGGTGGTGGTGGTTGTCGGGTGCCGCCGCCGGGGCCCGGTGCCCCGACGTCACCCGCTGCCCGGCGACCGCTCACTCCCGGGCGAAGAACTCGAACTCGCTGACCGTCACGTCGGTGCCCTTCTCGGCCCGGTGCACGTCGGTGACCTGGATCTGCACGGTGGTGACCCCGTCGGCCCCGTCGAGGGTCAACGTCTGGGGCTCCCCGGTGTCCTCGACGGTGAGGGTGTCCGACCGGTTGGTGGAGTAGACCAGGTGCAGGGTCATCGGCCGGTGGGTCGCGGTGTAGTCCTCGGCCGTGCCGGCGGTCACGATCAGCCGTTCCAGGTCGACCTTCGCCGCGAAGCGCAGGGTGACCGTCGGCGGCTTCTCCTTGTCCCAGCGCACCTGCCAGTGCGTGTTGCGGTACTGGTCGACGCTCAGCTCCGGCCCGTGGTCGCGGACCGACGCGCCGCCGGTCACCTGCACCGGCCGGACCGCCACGAACCGGGGGTTGATCTTCCGGTCGGCCCAGTCCCGCGCCCCGGTCACCGGCCCGGACACCGCCCCGTTGATCCGCTCCCGCAGCGGCGGATAGATCAGGTAGGCCACCCCGATCGCGAAGAGCAGCACCGCGGCGACCGCGTTCGACCGCTGGTAGATCGCGTGCAGCACGCCACCGACCCCACCGGGTCGGCCGCCGCCGGGCGCGCCGGGACGGGTCCCGGCCGCGGTGACCCGGGGGCCACGGCGCGGCAGCAGGCGCTGCCACCAGCGTCGACGCACCACCTGGGCGGTCCGCAGCGAGTCGCCGCACCGGCTGCAGAACCGGCGGGTCGGCGCGTTGCCCTCGCCGCACTCGCCGCAGATCAGGTCACCGGGTTGCCGTCGACGGGTGGATGCCTTCGCGCCGACGGTGGCCACCCGGGGCCGGACCGCCTGCGGGCTGACCTCCTCGGGCTCGACGGTCGCGGCGGCGGTGGCCCGGGAACCGACCCGCCCGCCGGTGGCCGGCGCGCCCGGCAGCACGGAGTCGACCGACCCGTCGGCGGCGACCAAGGCGCTGGTGTGCGGCGCGGCACGCGTGTCGCGCCGGGGCGGGAAGGCCGGATTCCTCGGAGCGGTCGGCAGCTTCGCCCCGGCCACCCCCGGCGGTGGGGGCGGCAGCCGGCGCGGCGACCCGACGGCCACGGTCGGGACGATGTCCGGCGGACCGGCCGGGGTGTCCTCGGCCGGCGACGACGTCCCGCCGGCCGCCGGGTCCACCCCGGACGGGCCGGTACGGGCACCCGGCGGCACGGTACGGGCCGCCCGGTCCGGCAGCCGGGCGGCCGGCACCCCCGGTGGCGGCGGTGGCAACCGGCGCGGCGGCGTCGACACCGGTGCCGGACCGCCGTCGGGCGCAACCGTCGCGGCCGGCCCGCCGGCAGCGGAGGACCCGGCCGGCGACGTCCCCGGCGGCGCGGACCGCACCCCGGGAGAGCCGGTGCCCGGCGGACCGGACCGGACGCCCGGCGGACCGGACCCCGGCGGACCCGGCCGCGACCCGGGCGGACCGGACCGGACGCCCGGCGGCGTCGTCCCCGGCGGGCCGGGACGCACACCGGGCGGCATCGCACCGGGCGGGCCCAGGCCGGGCGGACCCGGCCGCGTCCCCGGCGGACCCACCCCGGGCGGACCCGGGCGGCCCCCAGCCGGACCCGCCCCCGGCGGCCCGGGACGCAGACCCGGTGGGCCGCCGGGCAGGCCGGACGCTCCCCGGCCCGTCCCGCTGCCGACCCGCACCACACCCTCGTCGACAGGTGAGCCGCCCGGCGCGGGCGCGATCACCCCGGCGATACGTTGCAGCAGCGTCGGCTTCTGCCGGAGCTCCTGCTCCGCCTCCTGGACCGTCTCGACCGGGATCTTCGGCACGGTCTTCTCGCCGGTCCACTCCAGGAAGCTGCCGCAGGAACCGCAGAAGGTGTCCGCGTCACCGTTGTGGTTGCCGCACTCACGACAGATGATCACGGTCGAGCACCTCCAGGGTCGTCGTCACGTGCGCCGGTACGACCGCACGGCACAGCTCGTCGAGGGCGTGCCGGGCCACCGCGGCCGGATCGTCCACCCGCACCCGGACGTGCACCCGGGCCGGTGGCAGCGAGTCCGGCAGCGGCTCCGGCCGGGTCGACCAGGACACCCCGGTCGAGTCGAGGACCTCCACCTCGCCCCCGGTCGCCAGCTCCAGGGCCATCCGCAGCCCGGCGACCGTCCCGCGCAGCCGGTGCGCGACGACCGCGCCGGCCACCATCGCGCGCTGCCGCTCGACCGGCCAGTTCTCGTCGAGCTGGGCACCGACCCAGTGGCCGAGCCAGAGCAGGAAGTCCGGCGGGGTCAGCTCCGGATCCAGGTACGCGTCGAGACAGTCGAGGGTGGACACCACCGGTGCGAGCACCTCGTCCAGCCCCTCGGTCCAGCGCACCAGCAGGTCGTCCTCCTGCAACAGGGCGGGCAGGAAACCGGCGATCGGGTACGGCATCGCCACGTCGACCGGGCCGCGCATCAGTGCTCCTCCACCCGGAGTTGGTGGTCGAAGGAGAAGACGAGGCTGTCCGGTTCCAGGTCGATCCGGCCGGCCTCGGTGCCCCGCTCGCCGGTCACCGGGTTGGCGGTGAACAGCCGCAGGTCCTCCACCAGCTCCACCCCGCGTACCCGCTGCAACACGGCGAAGAGTTCACCGGCCTGCACCGGACGCCCGAACGGCCAGCCCCGACCGTCCGGGCCGCCGCCGGCCAGCGGGCTGAGGAAGCCGTACAGGGCGGCCAGGCCCTCCTCCCGGACCCGCTCGACGACGACCCGGGGCCGGGCGACGACCCGGGCCACCACCGTCACGCCCCGGTAGCGGGGCGGCTCGACGACCACCCGGGTGCCGATCAGCCGGGTGGCGTCCAGCCGCCCGGCCACCCGGGCGAGGCTCGACTCGGCCGGGATCAGGTCCTCCAGCCGCAGCCGCCCGTCCTGCGCGGGCGCCGCCGGCACCACCAGCAGCCGCGCCACCGGCGGTCCGTCCCCGTTGCTCGGCACGCAGCGGACCCGGGCCAGCTCCGGGGCGGCCTCCCGGGCCAGCACCTCGTGGTCCTCGGCGGTCACCGCGCGACTGCGGCTGCGCAGGGTCAGCGGGCCCCGGCGGCGGGCCTCGTCCAGGGTTTCGCCGTCCACCCCGCCGCTGGCCGGGTGCCGGTTCTCCACCCCGGCGACGTACGGGATCGAGGTCCGCAACGCGGTGACCGCGCCGACGCCGACGTTGCCCCGGCTGCCGCCGCCCACCGCGTAGCGGCGCAGCCGCAGCCGACCGCCCCGGGGCGGCACCGCGCCGTAGCGGCGCAACGTGCCGTCGGGTTGCCGGACGGCCGGGCCGAACACCACCTCACCGGCCACCCCGTCGAGCAGGAAGTGCCGGTCCTCGGGGCCGCTGCCGGCGAAGTGCTCGACCGGCGACCACCGCTGCCAGCCGTCGTCGGAACTGACCTCCAGCACCGGGTCGCCGAAGCCGGCCAGCACCGGCCGGCGGGTCAGCGTGAACCGCTGGCCGGGCACCCCCTCGGAGTCGCCGAGTTCCTCGTCGTCCACCAGGTCGGCGTGCACCGCCCCGGTGGTGCCGCCGACGGTGTTCGCGGCCAGCCCGAGAACCACCGGGGAGGCGCTGTAGCCGGGCTGCCCCTCCTGCGGGGTGACCACCCGGGCCCGCAGCCAACCGGCCAGTTCCCCGTCGACCAGGGTCGCCTGGTGTCCGGCGGGCACGTGCAGCAGGATCGCGCCGGGACGGTTCAACGCGCCGGTCTCGTCCAGCCCGACCTCGCATTCGAGCCAGCCGTCGGTGCCACGCGCCTCCCAGCGCAGCGGCGGGTGCAGCGGGTTGACCCCGACGCCGTCGACCCGGCCCTCGAACTCCAGCCGCACCGCGCAGCCGCCGACCGCCCGGTCCAGCCCGATCAGCAGTTCGTCACCGGGCTGCGGCACCGGGGAGAACGCGGCCACCGGGCCGCCCAGCTCCAGGGCGCCGGTCTGGTCGGTGATCCCGTCGGCGGTCCGGACCCGCAGCCGGGTCAACGCGCAGGGCGGCACGGCGAGGTCGGCGAGGGTGGCGAAGACCAGCGGGTCCCCGCCGTCGCCGACGGTCACCGCCCGCGTCCCCGCCGGCACGACCTGGGTGGCGCGGGCCGGGGTGGACAGCCAGAAGGTCAGCGTGGTCCGGGCGGCCGTGGGCGGCACCAGGCGTACGCCGATCAGCTCCAGGAACTTCACGTAGAGCCGGTCGGGCACCCGGTTGAGCCGGTAGATGAGCTGGTCGGTCAGGGACGCGAACGTCTCGATCAGGGTGATCCCCGGGTCGGCCGGGTGCAGGTCGGTCCACTCGGGGCAGCGGTCGGCGATCAACCGGCGGGCGTCACCGACCAGGTCGTCGAAGCCCCGGTCGTCGAGGTCGGGGGCGGGCAGCGCCATCAGCCGAGCACCCCCGTACCGGTCAGTTCCCGGTCACCGGGCAGGGTCCGCAGGTTGAGCCCGAGGGTGCCGGGCTCGTCGGTGTCGCGTACCCGGTAGCGGATCTCGATGTGCAGCAGCCCGTCGCCGCCGGCCGGATCCTCGGTGACGGTGACGTCGTCGATCTCGGCCCGGGTCTCCCAGCGTTCCAGGGCGGCGCGCACCTCCACCGCCACCGCCCGCCGGGTCTGCCCGGTGACCGGCTCGAAGACGAAGTCGCGCAGCCGGGAGCCGAACTCCGGCCGCATCGGGCGCTCACCCGGGTAGGTCGCCAGGATCACGCACATCGCCTGCTCCAGCAGGGCGGTGCCGCTGATCGTGGCGAGTCGACCGTTGGGCTGCACCCGCAGCGGAAAGGCACACCCGGTGCCGATGACGTCGGCCTGCATGGCACTCCTCAGTTGAGCTGGATGGGTTTGCCCTTGATGGCGGTCGACGCGGTGCCGCTGATGTTGACCTGCGTACCGCTGATGTCGACCGTCTTGCCCTTGAGCTTCAGGCTGGTGCCGCCGTCGAGGGTGAGGCTGCCGCCCGGACCGGCCTTGATCTCCACGGCGGTCTGTCCGGTGCACTCGATCAGCAACTTGCCGGGTTTGTCGGGGGCGCAGCGCAGGGTCACCGTGCCGGCCACCTGGTCCATCGCCAGCGAGAGCTTGTCTCCCCTGGTGCCGAGCACCACGTCGGCGGCGGTCGGCTGCCCCTTGCCGCCGGGCGGCACCTCGTCGTGGAAGACCAGCCGGCTGCCCGACGGCGACAGCAGGCCGCGCCGGATCACCGAGCTGGTCTGCCCCACCGACTTCACCCCGCTCGCCCCCGGCTTCGTCGACGACGACTGGCCGCCGTCCAGGCCGTAGCCGGTGTGCCGGCTGGGCAGGCTGCCGAGCACGTACGGGCGGCGTACGTCGCCGAACTCGAACGCGACGAGCACCTGGTCGCCCGGCTCCGGCACGAAGAACGCGCCCCCGGTCGGGCCGGCGAAGAGCTGCCCCACCGGCGCCCAGTCGGTCTCGTGGTCCGGCGACAGCCAGGGCAACGCCAGGGTGACCCGGCCCAGGTTCTGCGGGTCCTTGACGTTGCTGACCACCCCGCAGACCACCCCGTCGATCCGGGCCGGGCCGCCCGGGTCACCACCGCCGCCGACGTTCGCCAGTCCGAGCAGCGACCGGTCCTGCGTCCCGCCGACGGTGAACTCGGTGCGGTAGCCCTCCCCGGCCTCGTCGAAGACGTGCCGGGCGGCGCTGAGCGTCCAGGTGCCGGCGAACGGGGCCGGCACCCCGTCCACCTTGACCGCCGTGCCGGCGACCAGCCGGGCGTCGCCCAGCGCCTCCCCCTCCGCCTCGGCGAAGCCGCCACCGATGCTGGCGGCGAGCCCCTTCGCGACCTGGGTGACCGCGCCGTCGGCCCGGCCGGGCACGGGCAGTCCCCGGCCGACCAGGACGTGCGCGCGGGGTCCGGGGGCCGGCCCGACGTCACCGACCGCGCTGTTGCCGGCCCGGGGCGGTGCCTGCGCACCCCGGGGGACGAACGTGTCGGCGGCGGCGGTCGGCGTCCGGCCGGCCAGGCTCACCCCGTCGGCGGTGGTCCCGGTACGGCTCGCCACCGTCGTCGCGGCGACCGGGTCCCAGGCGCGCACCTCGACCTCGGGGGCGAGGTTGCCGGCGCTGACCCGGGGCAGGAAGCGGCGCAGGTTGCCCCGGAAGGTCAACGGCACCGGGCTGCCGGCCCGGCGGGCGGTGGCCGCCCGGCGGAAGTGGAACCGGTCCCCGTCGGCGCCGATCTCGTAGCCGATCTCCCGGGCCCGGGCGGTGAGGAACTCCCAGTCGGTCTGGGCGACCTGGGACAGGTGGGCCAGCCGGCCGGTGGTGGCGTCGATCGTGCCGACCGACAGTTTCGCGGCGGTCGCCACCTGCCGGGCCACGTCCGCATCCGACTGGTTGAGGAAGGTACGGGTCCGCCGCACGCGGTGCAGCCGGTGGTCGTGGGTGTAGCCGCGCACCACGACGTGGGCGCTGACGTCCACGAAGTGCCCCTCCACGGCGGTCACCTCGCCGCTGATCAGCCGGTGCTCGGCCGAGCCGTCCCCGGTCGGGCCGAAGACCTGCACGGCGGTGCCCAGCTCCAGTCCGGCCGTGCGCAGCACGTTGCCGTCCAGGTCGGCGAAGGTCAGCTCGAACATGTCCGGCAGGGCGGCCTGGGTGTCCACCACCACCCGTACCAACTGGTCGGCGGCGGCCGTCGGCAGCGCCCGGCCGGCGGTGCCGACGGTGACCCGGGGGCGCAGGGTCGCCGTACCCCAGAGCAGGCCGTGCCGGTCGATCGCGGTCATCGTCTCGCCCCCACTACCGCCGCGCCCCGACGGACGCGCCCCTGGCCTGCGCCCGCATCGGGTCGTCCAGGCCGCTGGCCAGCGCCCGCTGCCGCCACTGCGCCGGGTCGGTCCGCACCGACCGGGTGGGCACCGGGCCACCCCGCTTGGGGAAGATCTCCCCCTCGATCACGATCAGGTCCAGGGTGGCCTGGGCCCGCACCGGCTGCCCGTCACCGTCGAACCGGGTCAGGTTGACGTTCAGCGTGCTCAGGTTGACCGCCATCGACAGCTTCCCCCAGGTGAACGTCAACCGGGGCAGCTCGATGCTGGACGCGGTGCGGCTCTGCTCGTCGACGCTCGGTGGGCCGGAGAAGGCGATCAGCTTCTGCACGTCCTGGGCCACCCCCGCGCCGACCAGCAGCACCTCGCCGGCCATCACCCGCAACGCGGTGTCGGAGGTGAGTTCCACCCCCCGGCCCCGGCCGACGAGCTGGGACGCCCGGGAGGAGCGGGTGATGCCCATCTTGGCCGGGTTGTAGGAGAACGCGACCCGGCCCAGCGTCGGCGACGACAGGGTGGCCGTCTCCGCCTTGGCCTGCAGGTCGGGGAAGAACCCCTCGTGCACCAGCTCCAGCCGTTCCACCGCGACCTGGTTACTGTCCGAGGAGAGGTCCGGGCCCGTCCATGACGACGGCCGTACGCCGTAGAGCAGCCAACTGGTGACCGGTTCGCCGTCGGCGTCGAGCAGGGTGATCCGGGCGGTGGTCCGGGTGTCGTCGCCGGTGCCGTCCTGCCACGAGCGCAGCACCCCGACCAGCCACTGTTGCAGTTGCGCGGAACTCTCCCGGTGCACCGCCCGTTCCAGCACGACCGGGGCGTAGCTGACCTCGCCGGGCAGGTGGTACTGGCCGACGTAGTCGCCGGTCACCCGGACCACCTCGGGCCGGAAGTCGGCCCGCAGGCCCCGGCAGGACCGCCACAGCCCGATCGGGACGTCGCCGATGGTCACCTGGAAACGCATCGCCAGGCCGAGCTTGAGGGTCCGCTTGACCCCTGGCCCGTCGCGGAACATCTGGAGCAGGCCGCCTGCGGCGAGCCCCTGCGCGGTCTGGCTCGGGTCGCCCAGCATCCCGCCGAGCTGGCCTGCGGAGACGGCGGCCATCAGAGCGAGAACTTCACGTCGTCGTGCAGGAAGCCGGTGTGCGCCAGTTCCAGCGTCTCGACCGCCACCCCGCTGTGGCTCGGGTCGAGTTCCGACACCGACCAGCCGACCGGGAAGAAGTGCTTCAGGTCCCAGCCGACGATCTTCAGGCCGACGCTGTCGACGAGCTGGATCGTGCCGCTGAGCGGGCGGTACCGGTTGGCCTGCTGGCAGAGCCACTCCTGGACGACCTGCGAGTCGAAGCAGACAGCCCGGCTGAGCCGGATCCGGCTGTAGGTCGGCTCCCCCACGTACGTGAAGACGTCGTTGCTGTCCCCGGCCCGGTACTCGCAGACCTGCCAGGTCACCCCCAGCCCGGAGACCCGGGACCAGGAGCCGAGGTTGTACCGCTCGTCGTCGATGACCACGAGGTACCTGTGGTTGACGCCGGTGACCTCGAAGAAGCCGCCCATCAAGCGGGCCGCGGTGGAAAGACCGCCTGCCATCGTTTCGCCCTCCTCGTCGCCTCGTCCTGGTCCCGCGTCCGTGCGGTCGTGCCACCTGCCGTGCGTCCTGCCACCTGCCGTGCGTCGTGCCGCCCGGCGTGCTCAGCGGAACTGGGTCAGCCGTCCGCTGCGTTCCCGGTCGACAAGCAGCTCCTGCCGCAGCCGTCCGCGTAACCGCCCGTACAGGCGGCCAGCCAGTTCCTCCAGGTCGTCGGGGTTCTCCAGGTCTACCGGCCGGCCCGGCGACCGGTCCGGCACCCGGTCGGCCTCCTGGTCCAGCCGGGCCGCCGTGGCCCGTCCCCGGTCGGCCACCGTGCGCAGCTCGGCCCGCAGCCGCTCGACCGCGTCGCGTACCTCGGCGATCCGGCCCGCGCTGCGGTCGACCGCGGGTGCCGCCGTCGCTGCGGCCACCTCGGCCCGCAGGGCGTCCAGGGGCGGCCCGGCCGCCGCCGGCTGGTCGGCTTCCTGCTGCTGGTCCAGTTCGCCCCGCACCAGCGCCCGCAGGTCGTCGAGGGTGGCCGCCGGGGTGTCCATCGCCGCCCGCTGGAGCGGGTGCGCGGCGGTCGGCGGGCCGGTCGGCGCGGCCGGGGGTACGCCTCCCGCACCGGGCTTCGCCTGCCAGGTCAGCCCGCCGCCGGGGGTGGTCCCCCAGATGCCGGCGGCACCCGCAGGTGTCGGCGCGACACCTCCGTCGGCCGGCGGCGCGACAGGTGGCAGCGGGCCTCCGACACCCGGCCCGCCGCCGTCGCCGAAGGCGTGCTCGGCGGCGAGCGCCCGCGCCTCCAGGTCCCGGCCGGTGCCGCTCGACTCGGCCGGCGGTGTCGCCCCGAACGCCCGCTGCTGCACCACGTGGGCCAGCTCGTGGGCGAGCAGCGCGCGGGCGGGCGGCGCGTCCAGCGGCCCGGCCGAGGCAGGCAGCAGCACCTCACCACCCCGGGTCGCCGCCCGCGCTCCGGCCTGCTGCACCACCTCCGTGGCCGCCGCGCCCCGCCACACCGGCACCGCCGCGACGTCCACGCCGTACCGCTGCCGGAAGCCGTCCACCAGGGCGGCCGGCACCTGTTCCGGCAGCTCGGGGTCGCCCACCGCAGCGGGCGGCGGACCCGCGCGGTGCGCCAGCGGGCCGGCCTCCCGCACGGCGGTCGGTGCCGGGCCCGGCCGGTCGTCCGCCACCGTCGGCGCGGCCGTGACGACCCCGACGGGGTACGCCGGGACCTGCGCGTCCACTGGTACGGCCATCGGCCGGTCGACCCGCTCGGCTGCCGGTACGGGCGGGTGCGTCACGCCGGACGGCACCGTTTCCGCCGATCCCGGGCCGGCCGGCGGCACCTGTGCGGCCCGGCCGTGCTCCCGGTCCACACCCGACGGAGGCCCGGCCGGCGGGGACTGCTCCGGACGCCGGGTGAGGAAGAAGGACGACGGCGCGGACACCGGCTCGGGGCGGTGGGTGTCGCGCCCCACCGGTGGGGCGGGCCGATAGTCCCCGGTGTCGTGCGCTGCCGCCGGCCCCGGCCGCTCGTCCGCGATGTCGCGCCCCGCCGGTCCTGGCTGGCCCTCCGACGCCGGCCGCTCCGCAGGGTCCGTGACTGGCCGGCTCCCGGACGCCGGCCACTGGTCGGGGTCCGTGACTGGCCGCTTCCCGGACCCCGGCCGCTCGGCGGGGTCCGCGACTGGCCGGTTCCCGGACCCCGGCCAGTCGGCCGGGTCCGCGCGCCGGGTCGGTGCCGTGGCACCTGCGGTCACGCCGTCCCGGGTCCCTCCGGCCGGGTGTGCCGGCGGTGCGGCTGCCGATCCGGCCACGGCACCGGCCCCGTCGAGGGTCCCGCCCCGGTGGTCCGCCGGACCGGTCACCCGCGCCGGGTACTCCGGGCGATCCTGCCCGACGCCCGGCGGCCGGTCCTGCCCACCGCCCGGCGAGCCGTCCCGCCGACGGTCGGCGGGGGCGTCGCGGTCGCTGCCGGTGGCATCGTCCGGGCCGATCCGGCTGCCCGGTTCGGGCTGGTCCCGGGTGGCGGACCCGCCTTCCCGGGTGGCGGGCCCGGCGGGCCGCCCCGGGGCGACGGTGGGCGGGGCGGTCATGCCACCCGGATCGGCTGATCCCTGGTCCGCCGGGAAGGCCGGCTCCTGGTGCGGTCGCGCCGTCGTCGGTCGGGCGGTGCGGCCCCGACGTCCGGCGAAGGCCACCTCGACCGGGCGCACCTCACCGGCCGACGGCGGGGTCTCCTCCGGATCGCTCCGACCGTCGTGACCCGGGGCGGCGGTGGCTGTGCCCCGGCCGGTGTCCGGCTGCGCCGGCCGGGCACGCCCACCCCCGGCCGACGCCCGGGACTCCTCGGCGGCCCGGGTGGCCTCCGCCGCCAGGTAGGCGACCTCGAATCCCGGCGGCGGCCAGACCTGCGCGGTGGGCAGACCGGCGGCGGCGAACTGCGCCGCCGTCCGGGCGGCTGCGGCATCCTCCCCGGCCCCCTCGGATCGCCCGGCGGACGGTGGTTGCTGCGGATTCTCCGGCCCGCCCGTCGGACCCGGTGCCGGCAGGGCACCCTCTCCCCCGGGCCTGTTCGCCGCCCCGCTCGGGCCACGCTGCACCGTCGAACGCTGGTCTACGGCCGGACCACCGGCCACGTTCCACCCCGCGTCCGGCGACGAACCGCCGTCCCCCGCCGGACCCGGAATCGCCCCCGGCACCACCGCCGGACCGTGGCCGGAGACCGGACCGTGGCCGGAAGTCACGCCACGACCGAGGGCCGGACCGTTGTCGGGAGCCGGACCACGGTCCAGGGCGGAACCGTGGCCGCCCGACCGGGTCGGATCGGGTGGCGACGGCATCCCGGTCGCCGGGCCGGCAACCGGTTGTGGGACTCCCGGCAGATGGCCGCCCGACCAGGGAAACGGCGACGCGTCGTCCCCGGTCGGCGGTGCCTCGTACGCCACCGGGGCGACCGGCCACCCGTCACCCGGACCGGCCACTGCCGGCCGGACCGGAGCGGGTGACGTCCACCCGGCCGCAGCGGTAGCCGTCCACCGCGACGGGTCGTCCGTGGCCGTCCCGGGCTGCGGGATGGTCACCATCGCCGAGGCGGGTGCCACGGTCAGCAGGGGCAGGCGTGGCAGGACCGGGTACCGGTCGGTGGACACCCACGACGCGACCGGAACAGGTGCGGGTGCGGGTGCCCCGACCATCCGGCGGCGACGCGGCCAGAACGGCTGTCCGGGCCGTAACGACCAGGCCATGCCCACCTCCTTCAGATTCCGGTTCGGGTGTGCGGCGTCGGGCCGCCCGGGGCTGGGTCAGGATTCGTCGGGTCAGCCGCTGGCCAGGTCCACCGCGAAGCGCTCCCCGCAGCGGGGGCAGACCACCTCTGCCCCGGTGTGCCCCTGCTGGTTGATCCGTCGGTAGAGGTCCTGGAGGAAGGCCAGGTCGGAGGCGAAGAGGTGCTCGATCACGTCGACGTCGACGGTCTGCACCCCGCCGATGCGGGTCACCGTCCGGGCGAGCAGCAGCACGGCGAGGAACGCCGGATTCCGGCGTACCCGGGGATCGCCCTGGGGGGTGATCTCGTCGCGGGCGGTGGCCAGTCGCATGGTGCCCTCGCGGTGCACCCCGCCCCGGTCGTCGACCAGCCCGCGCGGCAGCACGAACGGGTACTCGGTCCGCAGGCCCGCCGCCGGTGCGGCGGCGGGCTCGGCGAGGCTAGATCCGCGCATTGAAGTCGAACAGGTCGTCGCACATCAGCGTGACCGTCTGGTAGACGATGTCGGTGGCCCCGGCCTTGACCCCGCTGACCTCCACCCGCGACGGCCAGGCGTTGGTCATCATGTACGTCAGCCGGGCGTCGCCATTGAGGTCGTCACCGGGGCCGTAGAGCTTCAGGGCGCAGTCCCGGTAGGCGTCGTACATCATGTTGCGCACCTTCTGGTGCCAGAGCCACAGGTCGCCGTTGAGGTCGAGGCCCCGCTTGAGGGTGACCGTCGGCGGCTTGGTCCGACCGAAGTGCCGGGAGAAGATCGGCCCGGTCGTGCCGGCGGCCATGTACTCCGCGTTCTCCACCTCGCTGCTGATCCCGACCAGCTCGGCGAAGTTGATCGCCGACATGCCCGGCACCTCCAGCCGGAAGACGGCGGCACTGATGATCTGGGTGTTCTGCTTCGGGTCCTGGGTACCCTGACCGGCCATGCTCGTTTCTCCTGGTCTCGTCGTCGCTCAGGTCGGGTGCTCGCCGCCGGGGCCGGTCAGTCGCCGGAGCCCTGGGAGAGCTGGGAGAGTCGGAACACCACGAACTCGGCCGGCTTGACCGGGGCGATGCCGATGTCGACGGTGAGGATGCCGGCGTCGAGGTTCTCCGGCGGGTTGTTCTCGGCGTCGCACTTGACGAAGAACGCCTCGGACCAGGTGTCGCCCATCAGCGCGCCGCTGCGCCAGACCCGGCGCAGGAACATCGTGATGACCCGGCGCACCGCGTCCCACAAGCGGGGGTCGTTGGGCTCGAAGACCACCCAGTTGGTGCCGAGCAGGATCGACTTCTCGATCCAGTTGAACAGCCGCCGGACGTTGAGGTAGCGCCACTCGGCGTCGCTGGACAGCGTCCGCGCCCCCCAGATCCGGATGCCCTGCCCGGGGAAGGCCCGGATGCAGTTGACCCCGATCGGGTTGAGCTGGTCGTGTTCGCCCTTGGTCAGCCCGCTCTCCAGGGCGAGCGCACCCCGGATGATCTCGTTGGCGGGTGCCTTGTGGACGCCCCGGGTGTCGTCGTTGCGGGCCCACACACCGGCGACGTGCCCGCTGGGCGGCATGAAGACCGCCCGGCCCTGCGCCGGGTCCATCACCTTGACCCAGGGCCAGTAGAGGGTGGCGTACTTGGAGTCGTAGCTGGCGACGTCCATCCGCCACTCCTTGAGGCGCTGCGGGTGCAGGCCGGGCGGCGGGTCGAGGATGGCCACCCGGTCGCCCATCAGCTCGCAGTGCGCGATCATCGCCAACTGGACGGCCTTGAACGCCTCGTCGTCGATGGCCCCCTGCTGGTGGGCGGCGGCCAGGTCGGGGACGCAGAGCATGGTGATGTCCTCGATCGCCTCCAGCCCGGCGAAGCCGGTCCGGTCGCTGACGTCGCCGACGTAGTCCTCGGCGCGTACCCGCAGGTCGCCGGTGCCGGTCGTGGTGGCCGGCAGCGCGGGCGCGGCGAGGGTGATCTCGGCGCCGCGTCGGGGCGGGGCGAGGGTCGCGCCCTTCGCCTCCTCGATCTGGATCAGCTTGGACTGCTGGCGGACGGCGGTGACCACGTTGCCCGCGCCGCGCTTGGTGGTCAGGTTGTCCAGCGTCTCGACCGGCTTGCCGGCCTGTTTGACGACGAGCTTGAACGCGTCGTCGCCGCCCTCGGAGGCGTCGGCGACCTCGACCGAGAGGTCCTGGCCGGCGGGGCCGGGCAGCGCCGCCCGGACGGTGAAGGAGAGCCGGCCGTTGTCGCCGGCCGCCGGTACGGCCGCGGCCGCGTACGACTCACCGGCGGCTTCGTCGGCGGCGGAGTCCGCGCCGGCACCACCCACCCGGACCACGTACGCGGAGCCGCCCCCGTTGAGGAAGTAGCCGTAGACCGACAGCGGCAGGAAGCTGCCCGCCACGAAACCACCGAAGGTGCGGGTGTACTGCGTCCAGTTCGTGATGAGCGTGGGCTCGTCGACGGGCCCCTTCTCGGCGAAGCCGACGAACGCGGCGACGGCCGTCCCGACCGCCTCGATCGGCCTCGACCCGGAGGAAACCTCCTCCACGTAGACGCCCGGCGACAGATACGTCGGCATCGAACCTCCTGTACGACTGTGTGATGGGGCCGAGCCTGCCAACGCCGACCGCCCGTCAGGGCTGCCCGCCGGGACGCCACCGGGGTAGGCACCACTGCCCCCAAGGGCAACCGATCCGCCCCGACGGCCTGCCCGGCCGCCGCCCGCGCTCCCGTTCGGGCAGCCGGCAGGGTGGACGGATGATCTGGGATGTCGACCTGTCGGTCCGGGCCTGGTTGGGCCACTACCTGCCGGCGGACGTGCCGGTCGTCTTCGACCCGCCGGACCGGTGCGCGCAGCGTGCCGACGGTGACCTGGTCTCGGCGTTCCTGCTGGACGTCGAGGAGGACTCGGCGGGCGTCTCGGCGACCTGGGACGAGCTGCGCGACGCCGACGGCCAGCTCGTCGGGCGTCGACCGCCGGGCCGCCGGTACCGGTTCAGCTACCTGTTGACCGCCTGGGCGGCCGACACCGAGCGGGAGCACCGGCTGCTGGGTGACCTGCTGGTGGGCTGCGCGAGCTGCACCGCCCTGCCGTCGGGGTTCCTGACCGGTGCGGTGGCCCGCGCCAACCAGCCGGTGGTGGTGCGCAGCGCGCCCCGGCGGGAGGGGGACGCCGGTTCCGCCTGGGTCGGGTATGGCGGGACCGCCCGGACCGGGTTGCACCTGCAACTGCTCGTGCCGTTCGTGCCCGAGACGCAGACCGACCTGGCTCCGCCGCCGCGCGAGGTCAGCGTGAACAGCGGTGGCGGCCGACCCGCCGGCCCCGGCGGGGTGGCGGGCCGCCGGCCGAGGGGCGGGATCAGCGAGCCGCGCTGACCGCCCGCTGCCCGATCAGGCGTTCCGCTGCCCGTTCAGGTAGCCACGGCTGCCCCTTGGTGTTCCTCGATCGTGGTTCTGCCGGCCGCACCCGCGCGGCCACACTGCCCGCATGAGTGTCGCTGTGGGACTTGTCGAGACCGACCTCACCGTCGCCGCGGGCGGCACGGTCGGCTGCACCGTCCGGGTGCGTAACACCGCCGCCGTCGTCGACCAGTTCACCCTGGACGTGGTCGGCGACGCCGCACCGTGGGCCGAGGTCGAGCCGGCGACGATGAACCTGCTGCCCGGCACCGAGCAGGAGGCGCGGGTGACGTTCACGCCGCCGCGTGCGGCGACCGTGCCGGCCGGCAGCGTCGACTTCGGGGTACGGGTGCGGGGGCGGGAGAACCCCGAGGGTTCGGTGGTCGAGGAGGGCACCGTCACCGTGCAGCCCTTCGTGGAGCTGGCGACGGAGCTGGTGCCCCGTACCTCGCAGGCGCGGCGCGCCGCCCGGCACCAGCTGGTGATCGACAACACCGGCAACGTCGAGACCACGGTCGAGGTGCTGCCCGCCGACCCGGACCGGTTGCTGACCTTCCGGGTGCTGCCGGCCGCGCCGGTGCTGCGGCCGGGCACCGCCACGTTCGTGAAGCTGCGGGTACGCCCGCGCAAGCGGTTCCTGCTCGGCCCGGACCGCAACCTGCCGTTCCAGGTGGCGGTGACCCGTCCCGACGCCGAGCCGATCACCAGCGACGGCCTGCTGGTGCAGCGGTCCGTCCTGCCGGCCTGGTCGCCCCGGGTGGTGCTGGTGGCCGCCGCGGCGGCGGTGGCCCTGGTGGGGCTCTGGTTCGCGGTGCTCAAGCCCACCGTGCAGTCCACCGCGAAGGAGGCCGCCCAGGTGGAGACCAAGGAGTTGTCCCAGGAGGTGGCCGAGGTGAAGACCCAGGCCAGCGAGGCGGCGCAGACCGCCGAGAAGGCCGAGAAGGTGGCCATCGTCGCCGCCGGTGCCAGCCCGAAACCGAGCGCGGCCCCGAGCCCGACGACCGACACCGGAAAGGGCAACGGCAACGGGCCGGGTGCCCAGGGCGGGACGCTCGACAACGCCGACCCGGAGACCGCCGCCGACTTCCGGGTGGCGACCAGCGCGTCGCCGACCACGGCCAACGAGTTCACCCTCTCCACCTACCGGCCGGCCGAGAAGAAGGTGCTCTGGGTGACCGACATCGTGCTGCAGAATCCGCACGGCGACGCCGGCCTGCTCCAGGTGCGGCGGGGCGACACGGTGCTGCTGGAGACCGGCCTGAACAACTTCCGGGACCTGGACTACCACTTCGTCCAGCCGCTGCGGTTCTCCGCCGGCCAGCCGGTGACGGTCGCGGTGAAGTGCGCGAACCCGGGCACCACGGCGTGCACCCCGGCCGCGTACTTCGCCGGTCAGCTCGTGCCGGTCGCGCCCACCCCGAGCCCCTCCCCTAGCCGATGAGCGACCCGCACGCCGCCGCCCGGCAGGCCCCCGGCCCGCGCTCCTCCCACGACACCGCCGACCCGGCCGACACCGTCCACCCGGTGCCGGTCCGCGCGGCGGTCCGCTCCCGCGACCCGATCTCCCAGGCCGGGGTGACGGCCCAGCTCGACACCGTCGGGCCGGACGAACCCGCAGGCACCCGGCCGGTCGTGGTGGCCGGCCCCGACGACGACCCGGACATCCTGGTGATCGTCGCCGACACGGTGGACGGGTGGCTGCTGGCCCAGCTCGACGCGTTGACCGGGCGGCCGTCCCCCCGACCGGTGCTGGTGGTGGGGCAGCTCGACGACACCGCCGGCCTGCAGGCGATCGAGGCGGGCGGCCTGAGCCTGGTACGCCGTTCGGAGAGCACCGCCACCCTGCTGCGCGAGGTGGTCCGGGCCGCCGCCCGGGGCGAGGCGAGGCTCCCCACCGACCTGCTCAGCTCGCTGCTGATCCGGGTGGGCCGGGCGCAACGGCAGGTGTTGGCGCCCCGGGGGTTGACCATCCTGCCGCTGTCCCCGCGTCAGCTCGCCGTGCTCCGGATGATCGCCGCCGGGGCGGACATCGCGACGATCGCCCGGGAGCTGTCCTACTCGGAGCGCAGCATCAAGAACATCGTGCACGAGATCACCACCCAGCTCGGTGTCCGTAACCGCACCCAGGCGGTCGCGCACGCCATCCGCGAGGGGCTGATCTGATCCCGTCCCGTCGCTCAGGGGAGGTTGTCATCGTGGGCGTACCCGCGGCGAAGCTCGGTGACAAGGTGGTCGGCACCGACACGCACATCATCATGGTGCCCTCACCGGCCGGGCCGGTGCCGACACCCACCCCGATGCCGTTCGCCGGGACGATCGCCAACGGGTGCAGCACCGACGTGCTGATCGAGGGCAAGCCGGCCGCCGTCGTCGGCAGCGTCGCGGTGAACGCCCCGCCGCACGTGCCGACCGGTGGGCCGTTCCAGATGCCACCGAACAACCAGGGCACGATCATCGCCGGCAGCCCGCTGGTGCTGATCAACGGCAAGCCGGCGGCCCGGCACGGCGACAAGGTCAACACCTGCAACGATCCCGCGCCGCTGCCGGCCGGCAGCATCGTCGCCACCGGTCAGGTACTGGTCGGCTGAGCGGGCCGCGTGCCCTGGGCGACCCCGCCGGGGGTGGCCCGGGTCCAGTGCGCCCCGGCCGTGGCCCGGGACCGTGCGCCCCGGCGGGTGGGCCGGTCAGCGGCGGCGGGTGAAGGGTCCCGGCTGGGCGGTCGCCGACTGCACCAGGAACGTACCGCTGGTCACCTGGCCGACCGCCGGCACCGAGGCGAGCGCGGCCCGGGGGCCGGCGAGCCCCTCTTCGAAGACCACCATCGGCACCGCGAACCGGCCGGACGCGTCGGCGACCGCCGTCACCGTGCCGGCGCCGTCGACCCAGCCGACCAGCACCTCGGCACCGGCCGGGAAGCCCTGGCCGAGCGCGGTGACCACCTGGCCGGGACGGCCGACGCCCGGGTTGAACTGCAACGTCGGACTGCGACCCGAGACGCTCAGCGCCAGCGACTGGGCGGCGACCCCGCCGGTGTCGGTGGCGCTGGCGAGGCTGAGCGTCGACGTCGCCGCGCCGATCGCCCGGGGGGTGGCGGTGAGCGCCATCGTGCAGGATCTGGCGACGGCCAGCACCCCGGCGCAGGTGGAGCCGGTCACCGCGAAGACCGCCGGGAGGGGCTGTTCGGCGAGGGCGGCGGCCACGGTCAGCGGGTAGCCGCCGGTGTTGGTGAGGGTCACCGTCCGGGCCGCCGAGGGCACCCCGAGCGGAGCCTCCCCGAGGTCGAGCGTGGTGGCGTCGGAGTGCAGCACCGGTACGTCGGGTGCCGCGCCGCTGACGGTCACGGTCAGCCGTTCCGGCTCGCCCTGCACGATGCCGTCCACGGACACGTCGAGGCGGCAGGCGTACTCCCCGTTGCGGGCTGCGGGGTCGACCGCGACGGCGACGGTGAGGTCGACGGTGCCGCCGCTGTCGACGGTCTGCTCGGCCGGGGTGACGGAGGCCGTGAGCTGCGGGTCGCAGTCGGTGATCCGGGCGCCGACGGTGCTCTGGATGGCGCGGATGCCGGCCAGGATGGCGTTGGAGACCTCGGCGGGGCCGGCGGCGTTGAGCAGCACGCCCCCGGTCTGCCTGGTGATCTCGGTGTACTGCCCGGTCTGGTCGAGGGAGTAGCTGCCCGGGTTGCCGACGTCCACGGCCACCACCCGCACCCCCCGGGTGGTCAACGCCCCGATGGTGCCGGCGAGGTCGTGGCCGACGCTCGGGTCGTGCGACGGCGCGTCCCCGAAGATCACCACGATCGGGCTGCTCTCGGTCCGCAGGCTGACCGCTCCGGTGGCGACGGCGTGCAGGGCGTTCAGGCCGGCCTCCGGGTCGTCGCCACCGCCCCCGGCGGTCCAGACGTTCACCGCGTTCTGCACCTCGGACGGCACGGCGGTCAGGTCCCGGTTGAGGCGGAAGACGAACTCGTCGCCCTCGTCCCGGAACTCGGCGACCGCGAACCGGGCGTCGGGTTGGACGCCGCTGATGTCGTCGACGATCCGCTTCGCGTTGACCCGGACGTCGTTCAGCGCCGCCTGCATGCTGCCGGTCGTGTCGGCGAGCAGCACCACGTCCGGGCGGGGCGGGATGGTCGCGGTGGTCACCGTGCGGGTGACCACCGCCGAGCCACCCGGGGTCAGCCCGAGGGTCGTCCCGGCGGGTTCGCCGACCAGGGGGGCGACGCCGTCGCCCACGCTGATCCGCAACGCCGGGCCACCGGCCGGTCGTGGTGCCGCGAACAGCCCGGCGTACGCGGCCGGCGGTGCACCGGCCACCAGGAGTGCCAGCACGGCGATCGCCGACGCGGCGCGCAGGGACCGGGACGCTGAGGCTGCCATGGTGGACAGTGAACGCGGCCCGTCCGGGTCGACCGCGACCGTACGGGAAGTCCTGCGGGCAGTCCCGCCTGCCCGTTCGGGCACCGCCCCGGCGCCCCCGCCGGCTGTCACCCTACTGCGGGCGGGCCGACAGCACCCGGACGTCCAGCCCGCCGGAGCAGCGCCGGACGACCGCCGCCACGCTCTGCTCGTGGCTGGTCCGCACCGGGTCGACGGTGAAGTGCGCCTTGCGGCCCCGGCCGTGGCGCACCACGTAGCTCTCGGCCGTGCCACCGGCCCACGGGTCCCCGAACGTCTTGAGCACGTTGTAGATCGGGGTGTCCATGTCGCTCTCGTCGGTGTAGAACATCACCAGGTCCTTGAACTGCACGTAGTGCGCGTACGCCCCGTCGTCGGTCAGGGTGGCGATGATCCCGGTGTTGTGCGCGTTGAGGGCCGAGTCGATCGTCACCGTGATGAAGACGTACTGCGGGAAGACGTGGATGGTCAGCCGGTCGTCCCGGTACATGCGGGGCATCCGCTTCATCGCCGTCCCGATCATGGTGGCGAGTTCGTCCACATCCACGCCCCACGGGCTGACCAGGGCCTGGGTCTGCGCCCAGGAGTAGTGACCGGGCAGGTTCGAGTTGGCCTCCGGGTTCAGCGTGAAGGCCACCCCGATCTTGAACTCGCCGTGCTGCCACTCCGGCGCGTCCTCCCCCTCCACCAGCGGCTGCGCGAACCGGACCGACTTCTCCGGGGCGGGGGGCACCACCAGGTCGTCGTCGGACGCGATGTGACCGAACGCCCGGTCGTACCCGGAGTGGTCGTAGCTCTCCTCGTCCTCCTCGTCGCTCTCCTCCTCCTTGCCCCGGCCCTGGTACCGGAGCGCCTCCTCGGCGAGGGCCTGGCAGGACGCCACGAAGGCGGGCATCACCTCGGGGACGGACAGCGCCATGACCGCGGCCTGCTGCACCTCCTCCCGCCAGAGCGCGAACAGCTGCTCGTCGTCGCGCAGCAGCTCGGCCAGCGTGGCGAAGTCCTCGTCGTCCCGGAGTTCGACAGGCACGTCCGGGAACCGTCGGGCGGTCTCCGCCAGCGCGGTGCCCATCGCCCAGTCGTCCCACGGCCGGGGCAGTTGGCGCTCGAACGTGTCCAGCGTCGCCCGCACGTCGTCGCCGTGCCGGTAGGTGACCAGCAGGTACTCCAGGCTGCGGATCAGGTCGTGGCGGTCCGGGTGCATCTGCGCGATCCACCGGCCGAACATCCGGGTGCCGTAGTCGCCGTCGAGGACGGTGGCGAACTCGACAAGCTGGAAGTAGTCCGGGCTCTGCGTGGCATCGTCCCAGTAGTTCTCTTGCCAGGTCATGACCGCTCTTTTCGGATCGGCGACAGTCGACCCGGCCACCCTGTCCCGACCCCGGTCGCCGCGGTACGCGGGCACCGACCGTCTTAGGGGCAGTCCTCCCTGCCCCCGCGGGCAAGCCCACCCGGGGCCGGCGCGGCGGCCCGTCGTCGTCGGGGTCGAGCGCGACGACGGTGCGCCCGGCCGTGGGCACGGCCCGCACCCGGGTGTCCACCCCGGATGACGCGGAAGGTGGTGACAGGCCAACATTCGTCCATGCGAGTCGCTGTCCCACACCACCTGCACGGTCTGCTCCTCCGCGCACCCTGGTGGGAGCGGTCCGTCGCCGCGCTCGGCCTGCTGCTGCTCGTCGACAGCTTCCTCCCCTGGTACCGGTTGAGCTGGACGGTCATCCGGTACGGCAGTGGGCAGGAGACCCACCACGTCAACACGGCCACGGCATGGCACAGCTCGTCGGCCTGGTCGCTGGCCGTGCTCCTCGGCGTCACCGCGGCGGTCGGCCATCTCACCTGCGGTGCCGCCACCACCAGGTGGCGGACGCGGCTGCGCTGGCTGTTCCTGCTCACCGCGACGACGGGTCTGCTCGTGGCAACCGTCTCCTGGCTGGCGATCCCGTCGGTGGACGCGCCGGGCGGGTACGGCTTCGTCGCGGCGGACGAGGTCGCGGGTGGGGTCCGGCTCGGCGACATCGTGCGTGACCGGCTCCACGACAGGGAGGTGAACGTGGCCTGGGGCTTCTACCTCGCGGTGTTCCTCATGATGGCGCTGGTGCTGCTCATGCTCCAGGACATCGTCCGGCGGGCCGACCGCCGTGCTGCCACCGTCGCCGGATAGGGCAACCGCCCTGCGCCGGCGTTCGCCGTGGGCCCGTCCGGTCAGAACGTGGGGCGGCGGATCCGCCAGAAGACCAGTGCCAGCAACAGCACGGCCAGCCCGACGAACGTGACGGTCTCGATGGTCTGGAAGGTCCAGTAGCGTTCGATGGGCTGGTAGACAGCCCAGCGTTGGACGCCGTGGTCGTGGAGGTAGATGGTGGGGTCGCCGCCCGCCTCCCGCGCCCTCCCCTCCATGATCACGGCCTCGAGTCCGGTGATGTGGCGGCCGTCGGCGTCGACGAACCCCTGGTCGAGGATCATGTCCCGGGCGTTGGTGGTGCCGTCGGTGAGGTCGCCCGCTCCCGGCACGAACGCCTGGACGCTCGTGACCGGCGTGCGGAAGTGCGGGCGGATCCAGCCGGCGATGGTGACGCGTACGGCCAGGAACGCCAGGAACGCCACGGCGGCGGCCGGCAGGCTGCGGCGCAGCACCGGTCCGGCGGCGACGCCCAGCGCGAACGCGAACAGGGTGTGCGCCATGGGCACGACCCCGGTCAGGTCGAAGCCGGTGATGTCGAACCCGCCCAGCGGGTCGAGTGGCTGCCGGTACCAGGCGACCACCGTCGACAGTCCCGCAGCGAGAAGGACGCTGACGGTGCCGAGCACCAGGATCTTGACGGTCAGCCAGCGCCTGCGGGGCACCGCCTGGGTCCAGGCCAGCTGCCAGGTGCCCGTCTCCAGTTCCCGGGCGAGCAGCGGCGCGCCGAGGAAACCGCCGATCGCGTACGGGACGAAGTTGAGCAGGATCAGCACGGTGGTGCTGTAGCCGTGGTCCTGTTGGAGCCGGGCCAGTGCGGACCGGCAGCCCTCGTCCAGCGGGGGCACCAGGCAGTGTGTCGGGCCCATCGGGAACAGGGCGTGCATCGGCCGGCCGAGGACGAACAGCGCCACGGCGATGACGCCGACGAAGACCGTCAGTGCCAGGACCTCGGTACGGTGCTGACGCCACATCATCCAGGTCATGCGGTCTGCTCCCGGTCTTCGGCGTCGGGGTCGGCGGGTCGGCGCAGGTAGGCCAGCACGAGTTCGTCCAGCCCGACGGGGTTCGCCTGCCAGCCGGGGATGACCGGCGTCGCCGCCTGGCGTACCAGCATGGTGGTGTGCCGGTCGCTGTGGCTGACCTCGATCACCGACGGGTCGCGGTGGTCCGTCCCGACCCGGGGACCGACGAGCAGCCGGTGTTCGGCCAGCAGCGACTCGATGTCGCCGGCGAGCACGACCCGGCCGTGGTTGATCACCACGAGGTGGTCGCAGACCCGTTCCAGTTCGTGGAGGGCGTGGGAGGAGAACAGCACGGTCAGCCGGCTGTCGGCGACCGCGCCCATCAGGGTCCGCTGGAACTCCTGCCGGGCCAGCGGATCCAGGCTGGACAGTGGCTCGTCCAGGACCAGCAGGTCGGGTCGCTTGGCCAGCGCCAGCGTGAGCGCCACCTGGGACTGCTGCCCGCCGGAGAGCGCACCGGCGCGGGCGTGCAGCGGGATGCCCAGCCGGGTCAGGCGTCGCGCGGCCAGCTCGTGGTCGAAGCGCACGTTGCAGGAGCGACCGAAGCGCAGCAGGTCCGCCACGGTGAACTGGCGGTAGAGCGGGTGGTCCTGCGCGAGGAAGCCGATGCGGGTCAGCGCGCGCACAGTGTTGGTGGCGGGCGACTCGCCGAGCACCTCGACCGAGCCGGTGGTGGGCGTGAGCAGCCCGACCGCCAGGCGCAGCAGCGTGGTCTTGCCGGCGCCGTTCGGGCCGACCAGGGCGCTGACGCGGCCGGGGGGCAGCTCCAGGGTGCAGTCGCGCAGGGCCCAGCCCTTGCGGTAACGCTTGCCGAGGTTCTGCGTACGCAGCGCGGGTTGGGTCGTCATGCCGACTGCGCATTCGTCTCGGTCCGGTGGTGGACGCTGGCGGACAGGCCGGCGATCGCCTGATCGTCGAGCCCTGCGGCGTACGCCCTCCGCAGCCAGGTCTGCAGGCCGCTCCGCAGGGAGGTGTAGGTGGCCGGGGGCACCGCAGCCGGCAGCGTGTCGGTGACGAACGTGCCGTGGCCCGGCCGGCCGGTGACGAGGTGCTCCTGCTCCAGTTGGCGGTGTGCCTTCGCCACCGTGTTCGGATCGATGGCCAGCGACTCGACGACCTCCCGGATCAGGGGCAGGCGGTCACCGGGGCGGAGGAAACCCAGCAGGACCGCCTGCTGGACCTGGTGGACCAGCTGCAGGTACGGCGGTACGCCGGAGCCGGTGTCGAGCCGGAAGTGGAACATCGCGCCCTCCTGCTTTACTAGGAGAATAGTAAAGCCGCAGAGCTCGCCCGCCGTCAAACCGCACCTTCGCGCCCACGGGTCGCCCCCCTGATGACAAAGTCATCCCAACTGTTGACGGCGTCATCTCAATTGCCCTACGCTGACTGTGATGACGCTGTCATCTTGCAACGCCGGGGCCCTCGGCCTGCAGGAGTCGACCTCCGCACCTAATCCAGGGGCGTCACGCAATCGTCGAGGAGCATCAATGAAAGTCTTTCTCACGGGTGGATCCGGCTTCGCCGGAGGAACAATCCTCCGGAGGCTGGTCGACGACGGGCACACGGTGCACGCGCTCGCGCGGTCCACGGCCGCCGCGGACGCGATCACATCGGCCGGCGGGCTCCCGGTCAGCGGTGACCTGTCGGACCTGGTCGCGTCCGGCAGCGGGCCCGGGTGGCTACCGATCCTCGGCGAGGTCGACGCCGTGGTGCACTCGGCGGCCTTCATGGCCTTCTGGGGACCCGACCAGGTCTTCGTCGACCGCAACCTGCTGCCGACCCGCGCCCTCTACGAGGCCGCCGTGGACGCACAGGTCAAGCGATTCGTCCTGGTGTCCGCGGCCAGTGTCTCCACCGGCACCAACCACGACCACACCGTCGACGAGAACTCCGACCCGGGCACGGCGAACATCGCCTACAGCCGCGTGAAGCTCCGCACCGAGCAGGAACTGCTTGCCCTGCCGCACGGGAACACGTCGCTGGTCGTCATCCGGCCGCCGTTCCTGTGGGGCCGGGGCATGACCCACACCCTGCAGGGATTCGTCGACTCCGTCGAGGCCGGCCGATTCTCCTGGATCGACGGAGGACGGCACATGGTCGACTTCTGCCACGTCGACAACCTCGCCCACATCATCACGCTGGCCCTCGACCGTGGGGATCACGGGTTGGTCTGCTACGTCACCGACGGCAGCCCCCGCCCCGCCCGCGACTTCTTCACCCCTCTGCTGGCGACCCGTGGCATCGACGTCAGCGCGGCCAACAGCGTTCCCCGGGCAGTCGCCTCAGCTCTGGCCACGCTCATGCAGACCGCCGCGAAAGCCCGTCGCCGCACCACCGCACCACCGCTCACCCCGTGGATCGTCTCGTTCATGGGCCGCGACCGCGTCTACGACATCACCCGGGCACGACGTCGGCTTGGCTACCAGCCGATGATCACCGTGGAAGAAGGACTCCGGCAGATGGCGCACTCCCCCACCCTGGGCCGCTGAACCTCGCGCCTACACCACCCGACCAGCGGAAGGAATCTCCATGAGTCAGTTCACCGTGGTCGACGAGACGTCGAAGGTGCGTCGAGTGACATTCGCCAGTCCACCGTTCAACCTGATCGGCGCGGACACCGTGGCAGAACTGTTCGACGTCGTCGACCGTCTGAGCGGCGAGGAACAGGTCAGCGTCGTCATCTTCGACAGCGCAACGCCGGGGTTCTTCCTCAACCACGTCGACAGCGACCAGATACCGGCCATCGCGGCCATGGCCGGCAGCGGGCCCCTGCCCGGGTTCGTCGAACTCGGCGTGCGCCTGGCCGCCGCACCGTTCGTCAGCATCGCGTCGATCCGGGGGCGTACCCGTGGTGGCGGCGCGGAGTACACCGCCGCCTTCGACCTGCGCTACGCCAGCCGGGAACAGGCGATCTTCTGCCAGCCCGAGGTCGGCTTCGGTCTGGTCCCCGGTGCCGGCGGCACCGAACGACTGACCCACCTCCTCGGCCGCGACCGGGCCCTGGAGGTACTCCTGACCGGTCAGGACTACGACGCGGACCGCGCCGCACAGTACGGCTGGGCCACCCGGGCGATTCCCGACGCCGAACTCGACGACGTCGTCAACGCTGTGGCCCGGCGTATCGCCAGCTTCGACAGAGACGCCATCACGGCGGTCAAAACCCAGGTGAACCGCTCCACCCTGCCGCCGGAGGAGAACCTGCTGGCGTCGTTCGTCGAGTCCGCCCGATCCGCCACGGGACCTGGCGTCAAGGCTCGCGGGCGGGCCGTCGGCGCACTCGTCGCCCGGATCGGGATCGACGACCTCGAACGAAACCTGGGCCAGCACCTCGGGTCGCTTGCCGAACAGCCGTAGCAACCTCAGGAGCCGGTAGCCACAACCCCTCGCCCACGGTCGGCAAAGGCGTCCTGACCCGGCCATAGGATGAGCGGATGATCCGGGCTGAAACCGCCGCCGCGACACGCCAGGCCCTGCTCGAAGCGGCGGCCGAGCTGCTCGACCACGGCGGCCTCGAAGCCGTGACCCTCCGTGCCGTCGGGGCGCGGGCAGGAGTCACCCGCGGAGCCCCCTACCGGCACTTCCCGGACAAAGAACACCTCATGATCGCGGTCGGCAGCCAGGCCTGGGGCGAACTCGGTGAACGAATCGGCGCCGTCCATCGAGACCCCGACCTCACACCGGCCGCAAAGCTGCGGGCCCTCCTCGCCGCTTTCATCAACCTCGCCCGCCGCCAACCCCATCTCTACCGCCTGATGTTCAGCAGCCCCGCCAGCGATCCCACCGCGTTCGCCCGGGCTGCCCAGCCCACGCAGGACGAGTCCCTTCGGGTAGTCGCCGCCGTGGCCGGCGAACACCACGCCCGGCGGTACGCCGCCCTCCTCCTCGCCAGCGCCGACGGCATCGCCGGCATGGAAATCACCGGCCAGCTCGCCGGCGACAAATGGCAGACCACCGCCGAAGAGCTGATCGACACCCTCGTCACCATGGTCGCCGCGCAAACCCACGGAAGCGCCACGGAAACGGCGGGCAGTTCCTGACACGTTCTCTGCGTCTTTCCCAGGCTGACCTTGCAGGTCGGAGGGGGTGCGGCGGACCCTGAAGCGAGGCTCCAGGCGAGACAGCAGTCGACCAAGATCCGATGCCCCACCGGGGGCCTTGCCCACCTCGGACGTCGGTCGTCGCTCGCGGGGCGGCCCCGGTGGCAACACGTCCTCGTCGCGTCCGATCCTCCGGACGTTGGCCAGGATATCGCGTTCGAGGGTGTCGATCAGTGGCGCGAGACCGCCGATGCAGTCCAGGAACCATGACAGCCGCGTCCCATACGGCCCGTGGCCGTCGCTCTGGCCGGCTGGGAGCGATCTGCGGAGGGAGCGAGGTCAGTCTGCTGGCGGGGTGGAAACCTGCCACAAGGCACTGACTGGTAGAGCGCGAAGTTTGTCGCCGAACGGCAGCGTCGAGGTGCCGGTGTAGAGGACGAGACCGGCGATGAAGTCGTCGCCGAGACGTTCGGCGAGTCGGCGTAGGCCACGGAAGTCGTCGGGCCCGACGGCGGTCGCTGCTTTGACCTCGATCCCGACGACGTGGCCGGATCTGTTTTCGAGCACCGCGTCGACTTCGTACCTGCTCTGGTCGCGGTAGTGGGACAGGTCGACGAACTGTTCGGACCAGGTGAGCTGGCGGGATAGTTCGGATAGGACAAATGATTCGAGTAGTGGCCCGAACGGTGCACCGGGCCGGAGCAGCGTCCGCGCGTCGGTCGCGGTTTCGTTGGCGGCGATGCCGGAGTCGACGAAGATCAGTTTCGGTGCGGCGGTGGTGCGGGTGCCGAGGTTGCGGGACCATCCGGGGATCCGCTTGATCAGGAAGATCTCTTCCAGGGCTTGGAGGTAGCGGGCGATCGTTGGCCGGCTCAGTCCGAGTGCGGATTCGAGGGAGTTGGCGGTGATGATGGTCGCGGATCTGGCCGCGAGAAGGCGTACCAACTTGCGTAGCTCACCCTTGTGCTGGATGTCGGACAGCTGCCGGACATCGCGGTCGATGAGGGCCTGGACGTAGGCGTCGAGGAACCGTTGGCGGCGGCGCGGGTCGGTGCGGGTGGTGGCCTCGGGCAGGCCGCCGCGCACGATCCTGGCCGCGTAGTCGGCGCGGGTCACCTCCGACTCGTGTCGCAGATCCGGACCGAGCGCGAACAGGGCGTCGACGAATCCGTCCGGTGCTCCGTCGAGTTCACCCTGGGAGAACGGCCAGAGCTCGACGGTTTCCATCCGGCCGGGCAGCGCGTCCGGGGCAGCGACCATGCCGAAGAGGCGAGACGAGCCGGTGAGCAGATAACGGCCCGGGCGAGGTTCCTCGTCAACGGCTGCCTTGATGGCCAGCAGCAGCTCCGGAGCGCGTTGAATCTCGTCGATGACCAGGAGTTCGGGCGAGTCCACGAACCCGACCGGATCGGCGATCGCCGCCGCTCGGTCCTGCGCCCGGTCGAGATCACGGCGCTCGGCGAGACGATCGCCGGCGACGATGCGGACCAGCGTGCTCTTGCCTGCCTGGCGCGCTCCGCTGATCAGCACGACGCGGGTGTCGGCCAAGGCGGCGTCGACCTGCGCGGCGGCCCGACGCGGAATCAGATGCGGTGTCGGCACGCCATCATGATAGCTATGGTGGTTTCGATCTGCGATGGAAGTTGCGTTCGATCTGCGGCAAGGGCATGTTCGAATTGCGGAACCTCCGGTGTTCGGATTGCGGGCCTTACCGTCGGTGCCGACCGGTGTGGCGATCGTGGAAGTCACCCCCGACTCCGAGAACAACATCGTCCTCGCACTGTCTCCCGCCACAGAACCCACCGCGCGACAGGTACGCGACGCGCTAGGGCGACTGCACGCCCCAACCGTGCTCACCCAAGTCAATATTCAACCCGTTTACGGTCTTCGATGCCCAAGGCTCCGGGTGTGTCTCCTACGGCGTCGAGGCGTCTGAGCGCCGCTGGTTCGTCAAGACCGCCACAACCGCGCCCATCTGGCGTTCCCTGCTGGGGCCGCCCAGTTCCACGCTGCGGTCCGACACCCGGCGATCGTGCGCCCCGAGCACGTCCTCGACGGGACGACATTGGTCTACCCGCGCGCATCATGATCTTCGACGATGTGCGCGACGTGCGCTCGGCAGCAGATGCCAGCCCGGGTCAACCGGCATCAACGCAGGTGACCAGAGCCGCTCGTGGTCGCAAACGGGGGTTCGTGTGCTCGAGCTGTGGTCCTGGGCTGGGCGAACGGGGGTCCGGGTGCTGCGGGCGGACGTGGGCCACTCCCTGCCACCCCAGGTGAACCCGCAGGTCGCTAGACTAGGCGCTCGCGCCCTCGTAGCTCAGGGGATAGAGCATCGGTTTCCTAAGACCGTCATCTATGCATGTCGGTAGGCCGACTGCCTGCGATTCAGCCGTTCATTACCTCTGTTTGTTGGTCGCATTGGATAGCTGCTGCGCTCCGTTGCTGGCGGTTACAGTAGCAAACCGGCCGCCTCTGTTGCTTTTTGTGTCAACTTTCTCGATTCTAAATCCTCGTCACGGCATTTTGCGACTTGACGTAGCGAGGATGCTGTCCGGGGAAGCACGTGCGATCCTCGCCCAACCCGCTCCTTTACGCCGCACGCCGAGTTACGCCTGGGCACCGGAGTCGGAAGTGGGCGCAAACGCGTTGCCAGGCTGATGCGCCAGGCCGGGCTGCAGGGCTTCTGCCGGCGCTGCCGTCAGGGCTGCAAGGTGCGCGAGTTGGACGCGTGAGTGGATGCCGAGCTTCCGGTAGACGCGGGTGAGGTTTGCTTCGACTGTTTTGACACTGATGGTGAGGGCGGTGGCGATGTCGCGGTTGGTCGCTCCGCTGGCGGCGAGCTCGACGCAGCGCTGTTCGGCGGAGGTGAGGCAGGGGAGCGTACTGCTGTGCGCGGGGACGGGCTCCAGTTGGTGGAGGGTGCGGGTGGCGGCTTCGATCCAGGGGTGTGCCTGGTGCGTGCTGAAGAGGTCGGCGGCGCTCTGCGCCGCGGTGCGGGCGCTGGCGCGTCGGCGTCCGCGTCGTTCGGTGTGGCTGAGGGCCAGGAGGGTTCGACCGTGTTCGATGGGCAGGTGGCGGAGGTGGTCGGCTGCTGCGGTGAGGAGGTCGGCGGCCGCATCGTAGTTGCCCAGGGTGGCTTCCAGGAGTGCCTGGGAGCGGTCGAGCACGGGGAGGACGCAGCTTCTATCTAGATCAGTCGCGGTGCGACGGGTATCGGTCAGCAGTTTGCGGGCTTGGTCGAGGTAGCCGAGGGAGATGAGGGCTTGGGCGAGGTCGGCGTGCCAGCGCAGGACGGACGGGTCGCGGACCTGCTGGCGCTTCTCAAGCGTACGGACCTCTTCCAGCGCCTCCAGGGCTTCTTTCGGACGCCCGGTGACCAGGAGAAGATGTCCGAGGACGAAGAGGTTTCGGGAGAGGAAGACTTTGTTGTCCTCCCGGCGGGAGGTGTCCGCCCCGCGGCGTGCGTGAGCGAGGGCGGAGTCGGTGCACGAGGCGGTGCCCTCGACCAGGGCGGAGGTGTAGCACGTTGGTGCGGGGTCCAAGGCGGCTCTGTCGGTAAGCGACAGGGCGCGGCCGGCGTAGTCGAGGGCCAGTCCGCACCGTCCGGCGCGGATCTCGACTTCGGCGAGGCTGCGCAGGACATCCACGGTGGCTTCGGCGTCTCCGGTCCGCTCGGCTTCGACGAGCAGAGGCAGCAGTGCGCTGCGGGCTTCGTCCAGACGGTCGTCGAAGATGGCGTGCCGGGCGGAGAGCTGTTCGGGCCTGGCGTTGACGGGGATGTGAGTGCTGCGTGGCAGGGACAGGGCGTGGCCGAGCGTGGTCTCGGCTTGGGGGCGGCCGAGGATGCGTTGGATGCGGGCCTGCATCGTGAGGGCCATGGCGGTGGTGGCGGTGTCGCCAGCGCTCCGGGCGAGGCTGGCGGCCCGGGCAGCCTGGGCGCACGCCCGGTCGGGATCGCCGTTGACGTTGGCCCAGATCGCCTGGCGGATGAGGATCTGCGCGGTCAGGTCCGGATGTCCGGCCGCTTCGTGAAGTGCGTCGGCGAACAGCTTGTCGCCGTTGTGCAGGTGCTGTCCGCCTGAGTCGATCAGGGAGATGAGGGCGTTGACGCGGTTGGCGGGGCTGCTGTCGTGGTGCAGGACGAGGCGGACGGCGGCCTGGCCGCGGGGCAGGTCGCCGTTGTGGGCGGCGTCGCGTACGGCGGTCAGCGCCCGTTCGGTGAGCAGGTCGGCGTCGGTCTCCGGGGTACGTTCGGCGGCGAGGAGGGAGAGTTCGGCCGCTAGTGCGGGTTCTCCGCGCAGCCGGGCGCGGGCGGCGGCGCGGGCGGCGCGGTCGGCCGACTGCGGGTCGTTGGTGTCGGCCGCCAGCGTGGTGTGACGGTCGCGGCGGATGCTGTCGCGGCTGGCTTCGGCCAGGCGGGTGTGCAGGAGCCTGCGTGTGGCGACCGGCGGTCGGGCCGCGAGTTCGGCACCGATCGCGGAGGCGGCGAACCGGATCTTCCCGTCGGCCGGCCCGATGTTGATCAGTCCGGCTGCCTCGGCCTCTGCGAGAAGGTTGTCGGCGGGCGGGCCGGCGAGGCGGCTCAGCAGTTCGCGGTCGGGCCGGTCGTCGAGTGCGGCGACCGTCAACAGTTCCTGAACTTCGGCCGACACAGTGCCCAGCCATTCGTTCACCAGTCGGCGGGCGGCCGGCGGCAGGACCAGGTCGTCTACGAGACCCTGAGCGGCCGGCAGGTCGGTGGCGCGGCTGCGGGCCCCGGCGAATGCGAGGGCTAGGGCCGGGTTCCCTCCGCTGCGGATGTGGGTCTGCGTGACCTCGTAGGGGGTTAGCCGGTACGGCGACAGCAGGGTTGCGACCTGATCGGGTGTCAGCGCCGGGATGCGTACCGCACAGGGGTCCTCGCCGCACCAGTGGCCTTCGCTCCCCGGGCGCCAGATTCGCTCTGCGGCTATGACGGGAAGGTCGGGAGCCAGGCGCAGTGCCCAACGCAAGACGGCCGCGCTGGCCGTATCCAGCCACTGGGCGTTGTCCACCACCAGTGTCAGAGGCGGGGTGTCCAGCAGCAGGGTGGCGGTCAACCGGCGCAGCCGTAGAGCGGTCCCGGCGGGATCGGCAGAGCCCGGCACTCCGACGGCCTTGTCGATTCCGGTCGCGAGTTCCCGCGCGGCCGGCAGCGGTTGGAGGGCCAGTGCGAGTTCGAGCAGTCCGGTGTAGGGGACCTGGGCGTCCTGTGGGCTCGGAGCCAGCCTTAGGACAGGCATGCCCAGCTGCTGCCCGAGTACACCGGCCGCAGCGGTCTTGCCGATCCCGGGCGGACCGAACAGCACCACCCGACGGGCGCCGCGCACGACGCCCGGTACCACCGGCAGCATGGTGCCGGTGGCCCCCTGATGCGCATTCACTGCCGTCGCAGAATCTGGCACCGGATCATAGTGCGCCCGACGGTCCTTCGCGCACCAGAGCAAGGGGTTGCCCTGATTTCGGCCAGCCTCCGCCGTTCCTAGTGTCATCGCCAAAGCCGAGCTGTCACCGGTTGCCGGAGATCCCATCAACACGGGCCCTGCTGCCACACCCCTCAACCCATCTCGGCGGGAGGATTGCGATGTATCGAAGAACTGCCATGGCGGCCGCTGTCGCGGTTGCGCTTACCCTGGGCACCGTGACCGGGGTGGCCACCCAGTCGACCGCAGCCACCCCGCCCCCTACACCCACGGTTGCACAGAGCCCGCTGTCGCTGGCGATCTCTGCAGCCGACCGCGCTGCCGACGGCGGTCACGACGCGCTGGCGAAAGGCCCCTTCGAGCAGTACGACCGTCGCATGGTGATCCCGTGGGTGGACGGCCTGTTCTCCATTGCCTACGAGCGCACCTACCGGGGCCTGCCGGTGGTCGGCGGCGACGCCGCCGTACTCGCCGACGGCCGGGGCGCCATCCGGGCGATCTCGGCCGCCACCAAGACGAAGATCAACGTCTCCGTCGTGCCGACGGTCGCCGCCGACCGCGCCGAGCAGACCGCCAAGGGCCTGCTCACCAAGGTCGACCAGGTCGAGTCACGCACCCTCGTGGTGCACGTCAAGGACAGCACCGCGCGACTCGCGTGGGAGGTCGTCGTCGCCGGGCGCACCGCCTCGGCCCCCAGCCACCTGCATGTCTTCGTGGACGCGCGCAACGGCCAGGTGCTGGCCAAGCAGGAGGACGCCGCGGCCGGTTCCGGCACCGGCAAGTGGAACGGGCCCAGCCCGTTGTCGATCACCACGTCGCAGTCGGGCAGCACGTACTACCTGCGCGACACCACGCGCACCGGCCTGAACTGCCAGGACTACAGCACCAGCACCGTCTTCTCCGGCGCGGACGACAGCTGGGGCAACGGGGTGGGCACCAGCAAGGAGACCGGCTGCGTCGACGCGGTGTACTCGGCGCAGAAGGAATGGGACATGCTGTCGGCCTGGCTGGGCCGCAACGGGCACAACGGCAACGGTGGCAGCTGGCCGATCAAGGTCGGCCTGAACGAGCAGAACGCCTACTGGGACGGCTCGACGATCACGATCGGCAAGAACTCGGCAGGCAACTGGATCTCATCGATGGATGTGGTGGGTCACGAGTTCGGCCATGGCATGGACCAGAACACCCCCGGCGGCACCAGCTCCGAAGCCGGCCTCGGCGAAGCCACCGGCGACATCTTCGGCGCCCTGACCGAGGCATACGCCAACCAGTCCAGCGCCTACGACGAACCCGACTACCTGGTCGGTGAGGAGATCGACATCGTCGGCGACGGCCCGATCCGCAACATGTACAACCCCTCGCTGGTCGGCGGCCACCCGAACTGCTACTCCTCGTCGATCCCGAACACGGAGGTACACGCGGCCGCAGGTCCGCTCAACCACTGGTTCTACCTGCTCGCCGAGGGCAGCGCGCCGGGCGGCGGCAAGCCGAACAGCCCCATCTGCTCGGGCGGCCCGTCGTCGGTCACCGGCGTGGGCATCCAGTCCGCCGGAAAGATCTTCTACGGCGGCATGCTGCTGAAGACCTCCGGCATGACCCACAAGAAGTACCGCACCGCGACCCTGACCGCCGCGAAGAACCTGGACTCCTCGTGCGTCCTGTTCAATCGGACCAAGGACGCGTGGAACGCGGTCGCGGTCCCGGCCCAGACCGGTGACCCGACCTGCACCGGTTCCAGCACCGACTTCTCCGTCTCGGTCAGCCCCACCTCGGGCAGCGTCAACGCGGGCTCCTCGGTCACCGCGACGGTCAACACCGCGACCGTCTCCGGCAGCGCCCAGACCGTGTCGCTGACCTCCTCGGGTGCCCCGTCGGGGGTCACCGTGTCGTTCAGCCCGACGTCGGTGACGTCGGGCAACAGCTCCACGATGACGGTGGCGACCACGTCCAGTGCGGCTGCGGGCACGTACACCATCACCGTGACCGGCGCCGGTTCGATCACCCACACCGCGCAGTACACGCTCACGGTCAACGGCGGCACCCCCGGTGGCACCGCGCCGGACATCGACGTCGCCAACGTGCAGGCGCACCTGACACAGCTCAGCACCATCGCCACCAACAACGGCGGCACCCGCCGCTCGACCGGCCAGGGCTACCTGCAGTCGGTGGCGTACGTCAAGGGCAAGCTGCAGGCCGCCGGCTTCACCGTCACCGAGCAGCCCTGCACCTCCGGCTGCACCAGCGGTGCAGGCCCGAACCTGATCGCCGAGTGGCCGGGCGGTAACGCGAGCAACGTCTACATGTTCGGCGCCCACCTGGACGGCGTCTCGGTCGGTCCGGGCATCAACGACAACGGCTCCGGCTCGGCGGCGCTGCTCGAGGTCGCCCTCGCGCTGGCCGCGCAGAACCCGACCATGCTGAACAAGGTCCGCTTCGGCTGGTGGACCGACGAGGAACAGGGCCTCAACGGCTCCAAGTTCTACGTCAACTCGCTGACCAGTACCCAGCGAACGGCGATCAAGGCCTACTACAACTTCGACATGATCGCGTCGAAGAACGGCGGCTACTTCATCAACAACATCACCTCGACCGCGTCGCAGCCGATGAAGGCGTACTGGGACTCCCTCAGCCTGCAGCCGGAGGAGAACGTCGAGGGCCAGGGCCGTTCCGACGACTACTCGTTCCAGAACGCGGGCATCCCGACCTCCGGTTACGCGATGGGCGCCAGCGCCACCAAGACGTCGGCCCAGGCGTCGAAGTGGGGCGGCACGGCCGGTCAGTCCTACGACTCCTGCTACCACTCCTCGTGCGACACTCTCAGCAACATCGACGCCACCGCGCTGAACCGGGCTGCCGACGGCATCGCCTACACGCTGTGGAACCGGGCGGTCGGCACCTCGACGCCGACCAACGACTTCTCGATCTCGGCCAGCCCCGCGTCGGGCACCGTGAACGCGGGGTCCAGCACCACGACCACCGTCGGCACCGCCACCACCTCGGGCAGCGCCCAGACGGTTACCCTGACCGCCAGCGGCGCCCCCACGGGCGTAACGGTCTCGTTCAGCCCGTCGTCGGTCACCTCCGGCAGCTCGTCGACCGCCACCATCGCGGTCGGCTCGTCGGTGGCCGGCGGCACCTACACCATCACCATCACCGGCGCGGGTTCGGTGTCGCACAGCACCACGTACACGCTGACCGTGACCGGCGGGCCGGGCGGCTGCACCGCCGCCCAGCTGATCCTCAACGGCGGGTTCGAAAGCGGCACCTCGCCGTGGACCGGCTCCACCGGCGCGATCGGCACCTCTATCGGGCAGGTGCCGCGCAGCGGCACCCGGTACGCGTGGCTCGGCGGATACGGCTACACCGCGACCGAGGCCATCAGCCAGACCGTCACCATCCCGTCGGGCTGCACCAGTGCGGTACTGACCTACTGGCTGCACATCGACACGAACGAGTACGGGGCGCTCGCCTACGACGTGTTCACGATCAAGGCCAACGGCACCACCGTGGCGGCGCTGTCCAACATGAACGCTGCCACGGGCTACACGCAGCGCACCGTCAACCTCGGCGCGTACGCCGGCCAGACGGTCACGCTGACCTTCGCCGGCAGAGAGGACGCCTACCTACAGACCAGCTTCGTGCTGGACGACGTGACCCTGCAGGTCGGCTGAGTTCAACGGCAGGGTGGGGCGCTCGCCCCACCCTGCCGCCGGTCCTGCGCCCCTGTTCCGCTGCCGGACCGGACCTTAGCCTGAATCCGTGGATTGGATTCTGGGTGCGTTGTCGGGTTGATCTAGCCGATTGGGGGTGTGATGGATCCGCTGGCCCTGGTCTCCGTAGAACGCCAAGTAACCCGGCTCCGCCTTGACCTGGCGAGAGGCGAAGTCCATCGCCTCCGGGCGCAGATCTGCCCAACCTCGCGGGAAGCGGCCGTACCGGTCGTAGAACCTCCGCAACAGCGCGAACCCGGCCGTATCTCGCCATGCTTGGACGCAACCAGGTCCAGCTCAGCAGGGACAAGGGTCCAGTGCTCGACCAGCTCGCCGATGCTCAGAGGAGATCGACTCACAGCGGTCAACCACCGTGGCAGCGATCAGGGACCGCGCAGACCCCCAAAAAGATCAACTATTTGGCCCCTGGTCGCAAGATCGGCGTGGTTGGTCGTGAAGGGCCCGTCGGCGTGTGACCAGGTCCAGCGAAGCCGTCGGTGGGTCAGCCACGCACTAGCCTGGCCGGCGAGGTCGCGGTGCCGGCGCTGGGTCCTGTTGGTGTCGCCGCCGTCGGTGGTGAAGGCGAGCAGGGCGTAGCCGCCGGGGATGCCGGCGTGGGGCTCGCCGGGGTGCCGGCTGCCGTCGACGGGGAGGTGCACGCTGGCCAGGGCCGGTGCGCCCTGTCCGGGCAGGGTCTGCAGCATGTGGACGCGGCCGTGGTCGACCAGGTGCCATCGGCCGTCCAGGGGCAGCCTGAGCACGGTGCGGGCGTGGGCGAACAGTTCGTAGGCGTCGACGGGGTCCTGCACGACGAGGGTGGTGGTCGCGGTCATCGTGGTCACCGGGCCCAGATCGCCAGGGCTGCGGTGGTGGCGGCGCCGGCGTACCCGGCGAGCAGCAGCGGCACGGCGCGGGAGATGGCGGTGTAACTTGGCCCGTACGGCGCGGGAGAGCCACCACAACTCGCGGGCGCGTGCGAGGGGGGCGGTCTGGGCTCCCGGGTCGGTGTCGCCACCGACAACGCGGACCAGGACGTCCTGGGCGGTGTCGGTGTCGGCGTAGGCGACGAACCCGAAGTCCCCACCCCGAAATCCCGGTACGCGAAACCCGCGTCCGGCACCGGTGGGGCTACTGAACCGCCGAAAGCCCTTGCGGCAGGGCTGGCGCCGCGCGCCCTTTATGGGCATCACCGCACGCTCTTCCGCGCTCGTCGAAGAGGGCCGATGCCCACCGAACTCGCACATCGTGTCCGGGGTGTCTGTCGGTGACGGCGGCAGGCTGAGGTTGCCGTGCCCGTTGGGCCGGGAGTGGGGATGGCTGAAGTGTGTTCCGCCGTGATCGTGGCTGACGTTCGAGGTGCCAACCCCGCTCCCCCGGTTTTCGACACAGGCGCCCTCTCTGCCAGGCCAGCACGCCATTCGCACCAGCTCCACGCCCAGGTCGCGTGCGATCCGCTAACGTCGAATCGCCGTGCGTCGGGGCGCCGCAACAGTCGGCTCGACGCAGGTCGATGCGAACGGAAAGGCGAGCCCATGATTGATCGCCAGGATCTTCAACAGGCCAGGGACGATCTCGGCCGTAAGCTCGCCGCCCTGCGTTGGTCGAGGGGACTCATTCAGGAAGCCCTCGCACGCCAGGTGCACACGACGCGCAGCACCCTGGGAATGGTCGAGCGGGGCCGGCAGGTCGTGGACCGGATCTTCTGGCTGCAGTGCGACACCCTGCTGGATGAGGTTCCCCCGGTTTGCCGGAGGGTTGGTTACCTGGCGCCGGTGGGCTCAGGCTGAACGATAGTTGGTTCGTCGTGCTGCGCCTGGTGGGTGTGCCAGGCGGTTTCGTACTCGTCTGGGG
>NZ_JAFEUC010000023.1:0-63150 GCF_016901255.1 Micromonospora humida | reverse complement strand
TATAAAACAATTGGCACTGGCTTTACAAGCACCCTGTTGAGTTCTCAAAGAACAACCACACACCACCCGGAAGCCCCGCAACAGCAGAACCCCCGACCTGGGGCATTTCCTTCACCACACCCCTCGCTTCCGCGCTGGGCACTTTTACTACGTTACCCGGTGGTATCCGCCATGTCAAACCGCTCTGCAGCGATCCGCACCACTTCCACCACAATTTCCACACACCACGAACACACCCGGCTAACACCGGCGATTTCGTGGGTTCCCGCAGGACGGCCGCCGCAGTTTCCCGCGCACTCGCCCGATTCCCTGCCGGTTGTTCACTCTACCCGGTCGGTTTCGCCCCGCCGCATCGACCCCCTGGGCCGATCCGGAAGCACCACCCGGAATCAGTGACCGCGCTCCGGCCTCAAGGTCTTTCGACCCGTTTCGTCCGTTCCGCGCTGACGGAGAGAAAGTTACGCGTCCGCCGAGATGATCGTCAAATCCGCAGGGGGCGTCTCCGGTCACATGACGTGCCACCACCCCCGACCGAGCCGTTCAGCCCGCACGGCGTTCGCGGCTGAGCTGCGCAAAGACCACTGGGATGAGACTCCTACTGGCCGAACGGCCAGAACCTGCGACGACCGTCGACGACCACGCCACGAGTTCGTGCCGCCACCGGCTGCACCGCGGCCTCCTCCTGCGCGCGCAGCTTCTGGTGCCGGAAGGAGAGGGCCACACCCCTGCCGTCATCCCCGGTGTACCGGTCCTGTTCCCGGTGATCACCGGCTTCGGGTACGGGTTCCGCCGGAACGTGCGGCGCCCCCGTGGCGCCGTCCACCGAGAACCCCCGCCCGCCCCGGGGTGACTGTCCTGGTCACCCGCTCGGCGACGGTCGGACGCACCGTCCGGTGGGCAGACTGCTGCCGGTTGCCGCACCGCGCGGTCGCCGCAGCGCCGACGAGACTGACAGGCACCGATCCCGATCGCGTACGGCGGACCTGCTGGCCGGCCCGGACCGGTGCGTGAACCCCACCGGGGCCCGGTCGCCCGGGACACCGGCCGGCGGTAGTGTTTCGCCCCATCGCGGGCGTGGGGTCGCCCGCGCCGACCTGGATCACCGAGGAGTACGGAGGCTGGCGCCATATGTCCACCGGGGAGGAGTCGTACGCGTCGCGTGACGACGGGTCGACACGGCCGAGCTTCGAGCTCGCGCTGCGGGGCTACGACAAGCGGCAGGTGGACCGGTACGTCGAGCAGATGGACGGCGCACTGTCGACGTTGACCGCCGAGCGGGTCCAGGCGGCCGGCCAGATCCAGGGCCTGACCGCGCACATCCAGCGGTTGCAGGCGGAGCTGACCGAGCTGCGCCAGCGCCCCGTCCAGGTGGACCGGGCGTCCTTCCGTGACCTCGGGCCGATGGTGGACCAGATCCTCGCCCTGGCCGAGAAGCAGGCCGCCGTGATCACCGACACGGCCACCCAACGGGCGAACCAGCTCCAGGGTGAGGCGGAGAAGACGCTGCTCGAGGCCCGGGAGCGGACCGCCCAGGCGCTGCGGGACCTGGATGAGGAACTAATCGCCCGCCGCGACGAGCAGGAGAAGGCGTACGAGGAACGGCGGACGGCGGCCGACGCCGAGCTGGCCGAGATCCGGGAGCGGGCCGAGAAGCTGCGGGCCGAGGGGGAGTCCGCCCACGAGCGGGCCCAGCAGGAGGCCAAGCGGATCAGCGAGCAGACCGCGAAGCAGATCACCCAGACCAGGGCCGCCGCGGAGGCGTTGACCAAGGCGGCCCGTACCCAGATCCAGCAGGAGATCCAGGCGGCCCGGACGCAGAGCCAGCAGGAGCTGGCCCAGTGGCAGGCCACGGTGGAGCGGGAGGTCGGCGAGCGGCGGGCCGCGGCCGAGCAGGAGCTGGCCGAGCAGCGGGCGGCGGCGGAACGTGAGCTGACCAACCAGCACAGCGCCGCCGAGCAGCAGATCGCCGCGTTGATCGCCGAGGCGCAGCAGTACGCCACCGAGGTCCGCCAGCGCGCCGACGAGCAGACCAGCAGCCACCAGGAGCAGCTCGCCACGGTGCAGCGGGAGATCGGCGACCGGCAGAAGGCCCTCGCCGAGGTGCAGGGTGAGCTGGAGATGGCCCGGGCGCAGTTGGCCGAGATCCAGCAGGAGGGTGACACCACCGAGCGGGAGTTGGCGCGTTCCCGGCAGCGGCTGGAGGAGGTGCGTCGCGACCTGACCGCCGAGAACCGACGGTTGGAGGAGGCCCGGCAGGCCGCCGAGAGTGTGGAGCGGCACGCCAAGGACGTCCGGGCCCGCGTGCAGCGGGAGGCGAAGCGGGTCGCCGACCTGGCTGCCGCCGCCGTGATGGCGGCTGCCGCCGGGGGCGGGGAGACCGCCGAGTACCCGACGGTGGCGGCCCGCCCCGCCGCCGGACCGCCGGTCGAGGCGGCCACCGAACCGCCCGCCGACAAGGTGCCGACCAACGTCTGACGTGTGGTCCGGCCCGGGGCGAATTCGCTGTGCCCCGGGCCGGTGGGGACGTAGCCTGACGGCCCCGTCACCACGACCAGCGAACGAGGTGTGTCCCGTGCCCGTGCTCCGTGTGCCGACCGTCCGCTTTCCGCGTCCGTCCACGCACCTCCGGAGTCATCGACATGGATCTCGACCGTAGTTTCGTCATCCGCGAAGGCGACCTTCGCATCCTCAACCCGTTCGACGCCGACAAGCTGGCCACCCTGGGCCGGGTGATCCGGCTGCGTCACGACGACACCCTGCTCGACCTGTGCAGCGGCAAGGGTGAACTGCTCTGCACCTGGGCCCGCGCGCACGGGGTCCGGGGCACCGGTGTCGACATCAGCACCGCGTTCACCGCCGCCGCCCGGCGTCGGGCGGAAGCACTCGGCGTGGCCGACCGGGTCCGTTTCGTCCACGACGACGCCGCCGGATACGTCCACCCGGTACCGGTCGACGTGGCCGCCTGTATCGGTGCGACCTGGATCGGCGGAGGTGTCACCGGCACCATCGACCTGCTGGCACGGGCGCTGCGTCCGGGCGGGATGCTGCTGGTCGGGGAGCCGTACTGGCGGCGGGAACCGCCGGACCAGGAGACCGTCGCCGCGTGCCACGCCACCGTGCGGGACGACTTCGACGATCTTCCCGGGCTGATCGGCCGCATGCAGGGGCACGGCTGGGACGTGGTCGAAATGGTCCTCGCCGACCAGGACAGTTGGGACCGGTACGCCGCAGCGCACTGGCTGACCCTGCGCCGTTGGCTGGACGCGCATCCCGACGACGCGCTCGCCGGGTCGTTCCGGCGGGAGCTGACCGAGGACCCGCCGCGGCACGTCCGGTACCGGCGGGAGTACCTGGGCTGGGGTGTCTTCGCCCTGCTGCGGCGCTGACCCGGCCGGGGGCGGTCCGTCAGGGGCCGCCCCCGGCCTGCCTGCGGCGACACGGACCGGCGCGGGCTGTGCGAACCCGGCGGCTGGTCACGGTGGGAGGGCGGAGCGGCACCGGCGGCCGGCCCAGCGGCGTCGCGCGGTCAGCCGGCGGTGATCTCGTCGAGCACCCGCTGTTGGAAGGCGCGGGCCGCGGCGGCGGTCGGCGGGGGGCCGCCGGCACGGGCGTCGACGCAGCGACGCACCAGTTCGGGGTCGCCGCCGAGGGCGATCGCCCGGTGGCCGGCAGCGACCTTGGAGAGCCAGTCGCCGTCACGGAGGCGGACCAGCGCGCGGCAGGCGTTCAGCACCGCGTCCTCCGCGCCGGGGGCGGGGGCGTCCCCGGGTGGGACGGGCCGGGCCAGCCACCAGCGCAGCGCCGCCTCCGTCAGCGTGCGCAGGTCGTCCGGGGACAGGTCGGCGAACATCTCACCGGGGGGCGGGCCGGTCAGCGGGTGGCCCCGCTGGTGCAGGATGCTGCGGTCCAGGCCGTACCAGAACCGGCCGTCGGCGGCGGGCCGTTCGGACGGGTCGAGGGTGGCCCGCAACGGCATCGCCGCCCCGGTGTTGAGTTCCACCTCGAAGCCCGGCTCGCCGGTGCCGGAGGCGGCGACCGCACGGGTGTAGACGACCAGTTCGAGGCCGCGTGCCGGACAGGGCAGCGCCTCGTGCCGCAGCCGGGTGACCAGTTCCTGCCGGGTGGGTCGGGGTAGCGCGTCCCGGCAGACCAGCGCCACGTCCACGTCGCTGCGGCCCGGCTGGTACGCGTCCAGCGCCACCGATCCGGCGGCGTAGGCGCCCACCAGATCCGACCCGAGCACGTCCCGGGCGGTGCCGACCAGGTCGGCGAGGTAGCGGTGCACGGTGGTGTCCATGCCGGTCATCCTGCCGCCCGCGCCGGTGGCGGTGGTGGTGCGGCTGCGGCGGGTCGGGTAGGGGCCGCCGGGCGGCGTCGGGTTGGGGGGACCCCTGGCGCGGACGCCACGGGTGGGACAGACTTGAGGCCCGACAACGAGGACGGGGGCATGGGCAGCTCCACACAGGACGATGCGGCGGCGGATTTCGTGCGGGAACTGACCCACTGGCGTCACCAGCGGGGCATGTCCAAGAAGGAGCTGGCCGAACGCACCGGTTTCGACCCGTCGTACGTCAGCCACATCGAGAACGGTCGGCACCAACCCACCGAGGAGTTCGCCCGGCGGGTCGAGCTGGTGTTGGACAGCGGCAACCGGATCTGGCAGCAGTACGTCGCCTTCGCCGACAGCCGTGGCGCCGGGGGCCGCCGTTCCCCGCTCGGCCCGACCGCGGTTCCGCCCCCGGCCGGGTCGCATCTGGTGATCGAGGACGAGCAGGCCAGCCTCTCCCTCGTCGACGGGGTGTACGAGTGCCGGTTCCGGCGGGTGCTGCACAGCGTGGGCACCGAGCCGATCACCCGGCACACGGTGCAGATCGACATCGACCGGTTCCCCGACGATCCGGCCCGGTCGACGGTCTTCCACGGTCGCCATCCACTCACCATCGACGAGGTCGACTTCCGGGCGACCATCGGCGTCGACCAACCGGAGCCGATGCGGTGGCGGGTCGGGCGCAGCCGGGACGCCTTCCTCAAGATCGTGCTGTTGCTCGACGGCGGGGGCACCCCGGTGCCGCTCTATCCCGGCCAGCGCACCGTGGTGGACTACTCCTACCGGGTGCCGGCGTGGAAGTTCGGCGACTGGTTGCAACGGGACATCCGGTTGCCCACCCGCAACCTGGTGATCCGGCTCGACTTCCCGGCCGAGACGGGCCCCACCGTCTGGGGCAACGAGACCTCGTTCACCGCGGAGAGCAGCGCCGAGGTGCGCCCGGACGGTCGGGAACGGCAGGGGCGGATCGCGTACGAGTGGGTGGTGTCGCGGCCCCGGTTGCGGGCGCAGTACCGGGTGGAGTGGCGCTATGCCGATCCGCGCGCCGCGCTGGTCGACGCGCCGTCGGATATCCGACCTCTGGCCTGCTGAACGCCGCCGCCGATTCGTCCGGACGTTCCGAACGGACGGGCCGACAGGTGTCGTTTCCGACAGATCCGGCCCGTTGTTCGGGCTCGCCATAGCGGTGTGGCGGGCCCGACCGTTAGGCTCGAAGGCTGAACGGGGGCGACGAAAACATCGTTTCCGCTCGATGCGGGTTGCGAGTATTTGCTGGTAGTGGCACCGGAAGGCAGGCTGGAGTGACCCGAGAAGGTGAGCCTGGGCCGCGATACGCCCACCGCGCGGACAACAAGCGGGTGGCGTACGAGGAGACCGGTGCTCCCGACGGGTTCCCCGTCTTCCTGATGCACGGCACGCCCGGCAGTCGGCGGGGGCCGAAACCCCGGGGCATCGTGCTCTACCGGATGGGCATCCGGTTGATCGCCTACGACCGCCCCGGTTACGGCGACTCCGAGCGGTTCGAGGGTCGGGACGTGGCCGACGCCGCGCGGGACGTGGAGGCCATCGCCGACCAGCTCGACCTGGACCGGTTCGCGGTCGCCGGCCGCTCCGGTGGCGGGCCGCACGCGCTGGCCTGCGCCGCCGACGAACGCCTGCACGGCCGGGTGAGCCGGGTCGCGGTGCTGGTCAGCCTTGCCCCCTCGGACGCCACCGGCCTGGACTGGTTCGACGGCATGAACACCGACAACCAACGGGGTTTCGGGGCCGAACGGCCGGACACCGACGCCGTGGTGGAGGAGATCCGGCAGCGGGCCGCCCGAGCCGCCGAGGACCCCCGGTTCCTGCTGCGGGACCTGATGACGCAGATGGGTCTCCCCGACCGCCGGGCGATCAACGACGCGGCGCTGCGCGGCATCATCTTCGACACCTACCAGGAGGCGTTGCGCACCGGCCCGTACGGCTGGATCGACGACGTGCTGGCGTTGCGCCGGAACTGGAAGTTCGACCTCGACGCGATCGACACCAGGGCCACCCCGGTGCGGCTGTGGCACGGCGCGGAGGACACCTTCGCCCCGGCCAGCCACGGCCGCTGGTTGGCCGAGCGAATTCCGGGCGCCGAGATCGAGGTGCAGCCGGGCGCGGCCCATTTCGACGCCATGCAACAACTGCCCCGCATCCTGCGCTGGCTGAGCGAAGCGGGGACACCGGTGAACTCTGATGTGCTCATCGGCGCCCAGCCCGGTCAGTAGGGGTGCGGGTCGAGGACCCGCCGCACGTACCGCCCGTCGCGCAGCACCACCACGCTCGGGTGTTCCTGCCCGATCCGGTCGGCGAGCCGGTCCGCCAGCCGCATCCGCCCGATGCTGACCACTCCCCCGCTCGCCGCCTGCCGGGCCGTCTCCACGTTGCCGAGGCTGCGCAGCGTGTCCGGGTGGTCGGCCCCCAGCACCGCGGTCAGCCGGGCCACCACGGCCTGCAACCGGGTGAGGCCCTCCTCGGCCTGCCCGGTGAGGAGGGTGAAGACGGCGACGTTGTTGTCCGCGCCCATGCTGAACGGATGCTCGGGTCCCAGCACCTCCCGCAGCCCGTCGGCCGCGGCCACGGTGAACGCGTACGCCTCCTCCTGCACCCCCGCGTCCCACAGGGCCACCCCCCGGTTGAGTTCACACACCAGCGTGTAGGGGTGCCGTGCCCCGAACACCTGGGTGAGGGTCTGCTGCACCTCCTCCAACTCCGAGCGTGCCTGCACCCCCTGCCCCTGGAGCATCAGGTTGGCCGTCCGGCTCAACCGGCACAGCAACGTGTCCGGGTTGGTCGGCCCGACGGTGGAGCGCAGCCGGGTGTAGGCGTCGTCGAGCAGCCGGCCCGCCTCGGCGATCCGGCCGGTGCTGCGCAGCGACGTCGCCAGGTTCGCCTGCGCGGTGAGCACGGGCCGGAAATCCTCGCCGAAAACGCGGCGGTACGCCTCGACCACCTCCCCCAGCAACGCCACCGAGGCGCGGTAGTCCCCGGTCTCCCGCAGGTCACGCGCGTAGTTGTTGGCCGAGAGCAGGGTCCGGGGATGCTCCGGGCCGAGCACGACCCGCAGCCTGCGGTAGGTCGTCTGGTCGATGTCGAGCGCGCGGGCGAAGTCGCCGGAGAGCCGGTAGGAAGCGGCCAGGTTGTTGGCCGCGTTCAGGGTGCGCCGGTGGTCCTCCCCGAACACCTCCACGGACGCGTCGTAGGTTCGCAGATCCTGCTCCAGAGCCTGCTGGTAGCGGCCGAGGGCCCGCAGGTCCGCCGCGTACCCGCCGGCGGTCATCAGGGTGTACGGGTGGCTCTCGCCGATCAGCTCCTCCTGCTGGCGTAGGGTCGCCTCGTCGAGGGTCAGGGCCTGCTCGAACTGGCCGAGGTTGCGCAGCAGGTTGGCCCGGTTGAAGCGCAGGTTGAGCAGCTGCACACGCAGCGACCGGTGGGCGCCGGTCTCCGGGGACAGCCCCTCCAGCATCGTCGTCCAGGTCTTGTCCGCGTCCTGGGCGTACTGTGCGCCCTGTTCGAAGCCGCCGTTGAGGAAGATGTACCGGACCCGGTCGATGACCAGCTGCCGGACCGTGTCGTCGTGGCAGGACACCGCCTCGGAACCGTCCAGGTGCGGCCACAGGTGCCGGTAGCCGGACTGGAAGGCCGGGTCGTCCACCTCGCCGGAGGGGCGGGAACCGGCGAGGATGCGGTGCACGTCGTGCTTGACCTCGGCCAGCTCCCGCTCGGACATCCGGGACCGCAACGCCGCCTGCAGCAGCCGGTGGATCTGCACCCGCTGGGCGTGCAGGTCCACCTTGATCAGGGCGAGCCGGTTGATCCGCTGGACCAGCGCGGCGGCGATGTCCCGCTCGGAGACCCGGTCGGTGACCTGCGCGGCGACCAGTTCGTCGTGCGGGGCGATGACCTTCGCCACCTGGTCGCCGTAGAGCAGGTCGAGGGCGATGTCGGGGGCGAGCACCGAACCGAGCTGCAGCAGCCGGTAGGCGCCCGGGGACTGCTGCCGCAGGCCGGCCAGGGAGCGGCCCCACACGTCGCTGTCCGGGCCGGTGCGGGCCAGCCCGGCCAGGTAGGTCGCGACCGAGTCCGGGCTCTCCGCCAACCACGCGCCGGCCAGCGCCACCAGGATCGGCACGTCCTCCACCGCCTCGGCGACCTGCTGCGCCTCGGCCACGGTCATGCCCCGGCGGCTGGTCCGGCCGATCAGGTGGCTGACGCTCTCGCCGCGCTGGAAGGCGTCCACGTCGACCGCGCGGGCCAGGTCACCCCAGTCCGGGTTGCGGGTGGTCACCAGCACGTGCCCCTCGCCCTGGGGGAGGTAGTCCCGGACGTGCTCGTACTGGTCGACGTTGTCGAAGACGATCAGCCAACGCAGGGGCGGCCCGTCGGCGCCCCGGCCGCCACCGTGGCTGAACCAGTCCCGCACCGCCCGGGCGTTGTCCGGCACGCTCTGCAGGTCGGGCAGGTTGAGCCGGCGGCCCAGGTCGGCGAAGCGGACGTCGATGAACTGCACCGGGTCGGCTTCCACCCACCAGATCACGTCGTAGGCGCCGTGGAAGCGGTAGGCGTACTCGGTGGCGAGCTGGGTCTTGCCGATGCCGGCCCCGCCGCGCAGCGCCACCGGGACCCGTTCCCGGGCCGCCGTCTTCAGCTCCTCGCGGAGGGTCAGCAGCAGCCGGTCCCGGCCGGTGAACCGCACGTTGCGCGCCGGGGCGTAGAAGACGAGCGGTTCGACGCCCGGGTAGCGGGTCGCCGGCACCGGCCGGTCCCGGCCGTCCGTGGGCCGGCCGACCAGCTCCCACACCTGCTCGGCGGCGGCCGCGGCGCCCCGTTCGTAGACGGTCGCCCAACTGCCGGGCGGGGTGTCCACCGACGGGGTGGTGTCGTCCAGGTGCAGCGCGAGCGCCGGGGAACCCGCGGCGCCGCCGAGGGCCCGGCGGGCGGCCAGGGAGGAGCGGGACACCAGGTGCAGCTCGCGGGAGGCCGTGCCGGCCGGCACCGTCGCCGGGGCGCCCAGCGGGGTGGCCAGCACCCGCAGGTCGGCGGCGTGCAGCGCGGACTGTACCCACTCCGCCCACGCCTGGTCCTCCGGCACGTACCGCAGCACGATCAGCTCGTCGACGATCACCGGTTTGCGTTCGAAGCGTTGGAAGGTCTGCCGGCGCAGCCCCTCGTCCATCCGGGGCAGCCCGGCGACCGTGCCGTTGGTGATGTGCCGGGTCAGCGCCTCGTACGCCGACAGCAACCCCCGGCTGCCCGGCACGTCGCCGAACGTCGCCAGGGTCTCCTCGTAGGCGTAGTAGGCGCGGTAGGGGACCTCGACGGAGAGCCAGTAGTCCTGCCGTTCCAGCTCGGTCATGCCGCTGGGCAGCCCGGTGAAGCGTTGCATGGCCAACGCCCGGCCGGCGTCGGTCTTGGTCTTCTCCCCCTCGTCGACCCGCATCGGCACCGGCAGCACCCGGCGGGCGCGGCGTCCCTCGTAGCCGCGGACCCGGGTGGCGACCGAGGCGGCGCCGTCGATGCCCTGGTCGCTGAGGGTGAAGCAGTCGACCAGCACGTCGGGCAGGTGGATGGTGCAGATCTCGGCGACGTCGCTGATGCCGGTGCGGCTGTCGATCAGGGTGTAGTCGTAGTGCCGCTTCATGTCCGCCCGCAGCGCGTCGAAGAACTGCGCGCCGCCGAGCCGGTTGTAGAAGTTGTCCCAGTTCAACCCGGTGACGCTGGTGGCGTAGTCGGGGTTGTGCCGGCCGGCGAGCAGCAGGTCCAGGGTGCCGCCGCCGGGGAACTCCCAGCTCACCGAGAAGGCGTACTTGTGGACCCGGGCGTACTGGCGGTGCCAGTCGCCGGGGCGGGAGTCGTCGCCGGCCTGCCGGCGGCGGGCGTTCTCCCACTCGTACTCCAGGATCAGGTCCATCACGCCGCCGGTGGAGGCGACCTGGTCCGGATCGAGGAACGGCGCGAAGAACCGGTGCAGGCCGGGGGATTCCAGGTCCCAGTCGGCGACGAGCACCTGGTGGCCGTTCGCGGCGAGGATCCAGGCGGTGTTCGCCAGCGCCATGGTGCGACCGGTGCCACCCTTGTACGAGTAGAAGGTGACGACCTGGCCGTCGCGGGGTGGAGTCATCGTTCTGCCTTCCCTCGCCGTACGTCGAACGGTCCGACCGGCCCCAGGCTCGGCTTCGGATCGTGCGGGCCTTCCGGCGGATCGACCGGCCCGTGCCGGAGGAACTGTTTGCGCGCCTCGGTGACCAGCAGCGGCGCGCAGCGCTCGAACTCGTCGATGGTGCGCACCGGCAACACCCGGGGGAACCGGGCGTTCTGCAAGGTACCGGCGATCTCCTCGGGTGCCTGCTCGCCACGCGCATGGTCGGCGGCGATGACGAGCGGGACCACCCACTGCGGCAGCCCGTCGAGCGCGGCGCGGGCGGCCTCGACCCCGACCCCGGCGTCCACCAGCACCACCGCCGGACTGTGCGGGGCCCGGTCACGGGCCTCGGCCAGCCCGACCACCCGGGTGGGCAGACCGAGCCGCTCGGCGGTCGCGGCCACGTAGTCGGCGACCGCCAACTGGTGCTGGTCGCCGTAGGGCCGCCAGCGGGCCTGGTCGGCGGCGAGGGTGGTGACCACCAGCGCGGCGCCCGGACCGTCGGGGACCGGCCTGCTGATCAGGGCCGCCGCCCGGGAGCGGGCGAGCGGTTGCTGCTCGGTCACCGTGACGATCCGGTCGGCCAGCGCGTCGCGTAGCCGCCGGTACTGCGGGCCGTAGGCGCTGAGCTTGCACAGCGCGCGCAGCCCGTTCTCGGCGTAGTCGGCGCGGTCGTCGGGGTGGTCGGGGTGGTCGGTCACCGAGAGCGCCTGGACGATCTCGGGGCGGTCCTCCCAGGACGGCAGCGGCATCCACAGCACCGGCAGCACGTGCCGGTCGGCGTGCCCCGCCGGCAGCCGGACCAGCCGGCTGCGGAACGAGTCCCGTTCGCCGAGCGCCCATGCGTTGCGGAAGTAGTTCGGCGAATAGAGCGGCACGAACACGTGCGCGAGGCTCAACGCGTCGGTGAGGGTGCGGCGCAGGTCGGCGCCGGGGACGACCTGGCCGTCGAAGAAGCCCGCCTCGATCTCGACGGTGCGCCGGGGATGCTCCCGGACCGACTTGGCGAGGTCCTGGAAGAACTTGCCGACCCAGTAGTCGGTGTCCGGCCGGGCGGCGTCGGACAGCGGGACGGAGTGCGCGTAACTGAGGAAGAAGTAGGTCTCCTGCCCGGGCGTCCCGACCGGCGAGGGGTCAGACCAGGTCATGCCCGTCCTCCTCGAACCGGTCGCGCAGCTGCCGCAGGTCGGTCGTGACCGCCGGCTCGACCCAGTGCGTGCGGTACGCGCGGGCGATCCGCTGGGCCAGCCGCCAGACCACCGCGTCGTAGGCGTCCTTGCCGTTGCTGCCGAGGCTGAGCAGGCCGTAGATGCCCTCCTCGTGGTACTGCGGGGCGATGTCCGAGGGTAACCGGGTGGGGGTGAACATCTGCCGCCGCGACACGACCTCGGGCACCCGTCGACGGTCCACCACCGACCAGTTGACGGGGATCACCGGCGTCTCCCCCACCGACGGTTCGGCGTCCGGGCGGGGTACGGCCCGCCGCCGGGTGAACGCGTCCCACTCCCGGGCACACCACTGGCTGCGCAGGTACTGCGGCGAGACGAGCGGGATGAAGACCTGGCAGTGGCCGGCGGCGAAGGCGAGATCGTCGGTCCACAGCTGCCCTCCGTCGAGCATCTGGTCCATGAAGCCGGCCATGCGGCCCGGGCCGAGGCCGAGCAGTTCGACGACGTGGTCGGAGAGGTCGACGAAGAGCTGGGAGACCTTCTTGTTGTTGTCCCGCGGGGGCGCGACCGCCCGGGGTCGGGTGCGGGTGCGGGCGTAGCTGAGGAAGAACACGGGGGCGCTCTCGTCCTCCCGGAACTGTTCCTCCACCACCTACCGCTCCCGCCCGGCGTCGCCGCTCCCGGCCGACCACAGTATCGACAGGTGCCAACCCTGCGCTGTCCCCTTCACGCCAGTCGGTGCGCATCCATCCACCCCCGGGCGAGGTCGACCGCGCGGCGCAGCCGTACACAGTGACCGTCGGCGGCGCCCACCGGCCCGGAGCGGACCGCGCCGTCGGCCACCACGGCCGCCCCGATCCGCGGGAAGTCGCCGTCGTCCAGGTGCGGGGCGCGGAAGTCCCGGCGGACCCGGCGACCCTGCGGGTCACGCAGGTAGCAGCGGTACGCCCGGTGCGGTGCGGGCCGGGCGCACCGGTACTCGGCGAGGTGGAACGCGGTGCACACCGACCAGTCGACGCCGAGCAGCAGGACCAGGGCGTCGGCGGCGTACAGCGCGCCCAGGGGGGACCGGTCGCCGAGGTGGCAGTCCAGGTCGTGCCGGGCGGTCAGGGTGGCGGCGGCCGGGCCGAGAGCGGCGAAGGAGGTCTGCGGGTGGGCGCTGCGCCGGGCGTCGGCCTGGCGGCGGACGTGTTCGGCGAACGCCCCCATCCCCTGGGCCGGGCTGTGCGCCGGATCGAACGGCGCGATGGTCGCCTCGACGGCGGCGGCCTGGGCCGGGGTCATCCCCGCCGTGGCGGCCCGGAACGCCGGTGAGGTCACCGAGTTGCCGGCGGTCTGCGTCGGCACGACCACCGTGCCGTGGTCACCGAGGGTGTCGCGCAGCGCGGCGAGGAGGGTGGCCGGCCCCGCCGGCTCGGGCCGGACCCTGGACAGCGCGCAGTGCACCAGTACGGTCGCGCCGGTGGGTAGTCCGAGCGTCCGCAGGTCGGCGGCGAGGGTGGCCCTGTCGTTCACCGCCATCCGTCCAGGGTGGCGCGCATCCGCCGGACGAACCGCTCGCCGTCGGCGGTGAGGCTGCCGAGGTCGAGCAGCGCGTCGACCGTCCCGTCGGTCCATTCCCGGTAGCGCCGGTGGTGTGCCGCCGCTTCGGCTCCCGGGCGGTGCCGCCACACGTCGGCGACGGCGAGGTGGGCGTAGACGCCGTGCAGCGCGCCTTCCACCGGCCTGGGGTCGTCGCGCCAGGGCACCCGCAGCCGCCGGGCGTCGGCGGGGTCGAACAGTTCGCAGACGTCGAGCACGGCATCCAGTTTGAGGTGTTGCACCTCGTGCACGAGCAGCACCGCCAGCGCGGCGTCGTCGGCGACGGGGGTGACGGCGACCGCGCCGAACGCGGACCGGGCGGCGGCGCTGCGGGAGCGGCCGGACGGGTCCGGCCGCAGCGGCACCACGGCGCGCAGCAGGGCGCGTACCCCGGCGGCGTATCCGGCGGCCTCGGTGTCGAGGCGGTCGACCGCCCGACGCACCTGCCGCGTCCAGCGGTCGGCGACCGCCGGGGTGAGCCGGGCCGCCACCGGCAGGTCGAAGCAGTCGCGGTACGGGTCGGTGTCCTCCAGCAGGACGGTCCCGTCGCCGGTGTGGGCCGCCCGGGTGGGCCGCCACCGGTCCGGGTGGGGTCCGACGGCCGGCCGGACCAGGACCCGTCGCCGGCCGGCCCGCAGCGCGACGCCGCCGCCGGAGATCGTGACGGGCACCGTGGCGGCGTCGGTGTCCACCATGATCGCGCCGAGGGTCGGCAGGTGCACCGCGCCGGCCCGCACCGGCAGCACGAGGTCGGCGTCGACGCCGGCCCGGACCGCCGCGGCGGCGGCGACGGCGGCGAGGTGGGACAGGTCGCCCGTCGCCCCAGCCCGGCACCGCTGCGCCCACCGCCTGACGAACGGGTGGGTGAGCACGTGGTCGACGGCGTCGGGCGCGGACACGTCCAGCGCCACCAGCAGGTGCCAACCGGCCGCCGCGACCGGGTCGGCGGTGGCGGCGGGACTGAGCGCGACCGTGAGCGCACGGGCGATGCCGTGGTGGACGGCGGCGAGCTGATCCACCGAACCCGGGCCGCCCCGCCCGGAGCCGAGGTCGGCCAGGACGGCGGGGGGCAACGTGTCGACCGGCCGCTGCTGCGGCGACCCGGCGGGGACGGCGGTGGCCCGGATCAACGCGGCCAGGTCCGCGCAGTACGCCGACGGGTTGTCGAAACCGGTGGCCGAGCGGTAGCGGTGGGCGAACAGGCCCCCGCCGCAGCGGCGTACCAGCGGGCAGGAGCGGCAGGTGGCGCACAGGCCGGCCAGGCCGGTCTGCCGGACGGCGATGCCCGGATGGGCCGCCGCCTCGTCGACGGCGTGCCGGAACACGTCCAGGCCGGTGGCGGCGGCACCGTGGAAGGCGGACTTGAGCGAGTCGACCTGCTCGAAGCTGCCGTCGGTCTCCACCACGACCAGGTCCGCCGGGGCGAGCCCGACCGCCTCGGTGCCGGTGCTGCCGCCGGTGGCCGTGGCCAGCAGGGACTCCAGCAGCCGGATCGGCACCGGCCGCCCGTCGGCCAGCCAGCGCCGGTGGATGGTCAGCAGCCAGTCCGCGTACGGGGTGGTGGCCCCGTCGGGGCGGGCGGGCGGACGGTCCCAGTTGGCGTGCGGCAGCAGGAAGTCGATCCGGGGCGGTTCCTCGGCGAGCAGCGCCTGGTAGACCCGCAGCGGGTCGTTGGCCAGGTCGACGGTGCACAGCAGCCCGGCGTAGGAGCTGCGGTAGGCGGGGCGACGCAGCAGGGCCAGTGCCCGGCGCACCTGGTCGTGGCTGCTCGCGCCGTTGGCGTACCGGCGGTGCCGGTCGTTGGCCGACCGGTCGCCGTCCAGTGAGACGCCCACCCTGACGTCGTGGGCGACGAGGACGTCGGCGATCTCGGCGGTGAGCAGCACGCCGTTGGTCTGCATCCGCAGGTCGAGCCGGGTCACCGGGTCGATCACCCGGCGCAGGATCGTGGCGGTGGTGGCGAGCCGGGCCGCACCGGCCAGCAGGGGCTCCCCGCCGTGCAGGACCACCCGGACCGCGGTGAGCCGGTGGGTGGTGGCGTGCTCGGCGATCCGCCGGGCGGTGGCCTCGACCGTGTCGGGCGTCATCAGCCGGGGTTGACGACGCCACGACTGGTCGGGGTGTTCGTAGACGTAGCAGTGGTCACATGCCAGGTCGCACCGGCTGGTCAGCTTGAGGACGTACTGGCGCAGCGGGGTGACCGGGGCACGGGGCGCGGTGGCCGGGTCAGACGTGCGAGCTGAAGGACGCGACATCGACCCGGGTCGGGTGGGTGGCCCGGCGGTCGTCGATGCGGGCGACGGCGACGGCCCGCTCGACCGGGATCTGACCGAGCGGGGTGCGTCGCACGTCGCTCATCGGCGTCGGGAACGGATCGGACGGGCGTTGGGTGCGGTCCACGTCGGGCCCCCATCTTGTGTCGGAGGTGGACGGAGGTCCGCCCACGTCGACGACCAATCACGGATGTCGATGATGCTATCCGCCACAGCCCGTCATGTCACTGCTGCGCAGCGCCATCATCCTCGATCATCTTGGCCATCCAGGCCGCGTTGGACTGGGCGATGATCCGTTCGGCCTCGGCGACGAACGCCTCGTCGTCGGTCCAGCCCAGCCCGGCCGCCCGGGTCAGTCGCAGCCGGGTGAGCTGGTCGGCCGTCCGGGCGTACTCCAGGTGCTGTTGTTCGTGGCGTTCGGCCGCGCCGTAGCCGACCAGCGCGGTGGTGACCGCCGCGACCACCGGCACCCACGCGGTCAGGCCGAGCGCGTCGCCGAACACCCCGACCACGGCGGAGAGCACGGCGGCCACGACGGTCAACGCGGTCGCCGCCCGGCCGATCCGGGTGGCGGCGCGAGCGGCCTGCCGGGCCGCCGGCAGGTAGTAGCCGTCGACCTGCCGCTGTACCCGTTCGGCCAGGTAGCTCGGCAGGCCGGTGACCGGGGGCAGCGGACGGTCGGCCGGGGTGCCGTCGAGGGTGTGCCCGACCAGGTCGCCGACGCCGTCCACGAGCAGTCCGTAGCGGTGCAGCAGGACGGCGTCGGCGTCGGCACCGGCGTAGGGGGCGACGCGGGCGAGGTAGCGGTACAGCTCCGCCTTGGACGCCTCGGAGACCGCCCGGAGCCGGGTCCAGACGGCCACCGCGTCGCGGGAGGCGCGGCGGCCGAGCACCGGCACCAGCAGCAGCGACACGGCGGCGACGAGCGCGAGCACCCGGCCGGCGGTGGGCGCGGACGCGGCCAGCCGGGCCGCCGCGGTGCCGGCGACGGCAGCGGCGGCCGTCAGCGCGGCGACCGCCCGCCGCCCGGTGGTGATCCGTCGCTTGGCCCGTCGGGCGGCCTGCGACCAGTCGCCCTGCCCCCGCCAGACCTGCCCGGCGGCGAGGGATCCGTCGATGTCCGGCACAGCCGCATGGTAGGCGACCGGTGCCCGTCCGGCCCGCACCCGACGGGCCGGGCACGCGCCCCGCCGGGCCGGGCACGACGGACCCGGCGAGGGTGTCGCACCGCTGGTCGGCGGGTGTATGCGCATCCGGCGCGCGTTCCGGCGAAAACCCGCAACTGGGGCGGTCGGCGGGACCGAGATCGACGGGGATGACCTGTTCAGACCGGGGTGGCCGAGGGTCGTTCATCACCTGGCAACAGGGGTTTCGGCAGTCCGACGGCATGGTTGCCCGGGTCAACCCATTGATATGGATGCCTGCCCGTGTGATCGTGCCTCCAGCAGTCGCCAACCCCCGGCGACACGCGACGGACAGTCACCCCCACCGGGCCCGCCGGCAGCCCGGAGACAACCCGTCGCGGCCACGCCTCACGCAGCATCGGCGCGCGACCCCACCGGGCACCGCGACGCCGCCCGAGAACAGGAGCATCCCCTTGACGCTCTCACCCCGCCTCGTCGCGCTCTCCGGCGCGGTCGCGGCCGGCCTGATCGCCGCGGGCACCGCCGCGGCGGTCCAGGCCGCGCCGTCCCACCCCGCCCCCGACCCGGCCCAGGCCCGGGCCGCCGCCGTCGGCGCGGCCAGCTCGCTGGTCGCCAGCCGCCCCGCCTACCTGCACGCCAGCGCCGACGACGCGTTCGTGCAGCGGCCGGTCATCGCCTCCGAAGGCATCCAGTACGTCCCCTACGAACGCACCTACAAGGGCCTGCGCGTGGTCGGCGGGGACTTCGTCCTGGCGACCACCGCCACCGGCGAGGTCACCTACGCCTCCGTCGCCCAGCAGCAGAGCATCGGGAACCTGTCCACCACGCCGAAGCTCACCGCCGCCGCCGCCGAGCGGACCGCCCGCACCCAACTGCGCACGGTCAGCGGCGTCGAGGGCACCACGCTGGTCGTGCACACCCTCGGCGCCCGGCCCACGCTGGCCTGGGAGACCACCGTCACCGGCACCGGCGCGGACGGCCCCAGCCGGCTGACCGTCGACGTGGACGCCGCCACCGGCGCGGTGCTGGACACCCAGGAGCACGTGGTGCGGGGCACCGGCACCGGCGTGTGGAACGGCCCGGTCACCCTGAACACCACCCAGTCGGGCAGCACCTACTCGCTGAAGGACCCGAGCACCACCAACCTGAGCTGCCAGGACGCCGCGAACAACACCACCTTCTCCGGCTCGGACGACGTCTGGGGCAACGGCACCGGCACCAACAAGGAGACCGGCTGCGTCGACGCCCTGTTCTCGGCGCAGACCGAGCACAAGATGCTGTCGCAGTGGCTGGGCCGCAACGGCGCCAACGGCAGCGGTGGCGCGTGGCCCATCCGGGTCGGGCTCAACGACCAGAACGCCTACTACGACGGCTCCCAGGTGCAGATCGGCAAGAACACCGCCGGGCAGTGGATCGGCTCGCTCGACGTGGTGGCCCACGAGATCGGCCACGGCATCGACGACACCACCCCCGGCGGCATCTCCCGGGGCAACACCCAGGAGTTCGTCGCCGACACCTTCGGCGCGGCCACCGAGTGGTTCGCCAACGAGCCGTCCACCTACGACGCGCCGGACTTCCTCGTCGGCGAGAAGATCAACCTGGTCGGCAGCGGCCCGATCCGCAACATGTACAACCCGTCCGCGCTCGGCGACGCGAACTGCTACTCCAGCAGCATCCCGAGCCAGGAGGTGCACGCGGCGGCCGGTCCGGGCAACCACTGGTTCTACCTGCTGGCCATGGGCAGCAACCCGACCAACGGGCAGCCGACCAGCCCGACCTGCAACAGCAGCACGGTGACCGGCCTCGGCATCCAGAAGGCCATCAAGATCATGTACAACGCGATGCTGATCAAGACGACCACCTCGTCGTACCTGAAGTACCGCACCTGGACGTTGCAGGCCGCCAAGACCCTCTACCCGGGCAGCTGCACCGAGTTCAACACGGTCAAGGCCGCCTGGGACGCGGTGAGCGTGCCGGCGCAGTCCGCCGACCCGACCTGCACCGGCGGCACCCCGACGCCCACCCCGACGGCGACCTCCACCCCGACGCCCACCCCGACCTCGGGCGGCTGCTCCGGCCAGAAGCTGACCAACCCCGGCTTCGAGTCCGGCGGCACCGGCTGGACCGCCACCTCGGGCGTGATCACCTCGTCGGCCAGCCAGGCCGCGCACGGTGGCTCGTACAAGGCGTGGCTCAACGGGTACGGCTCGACCCACACCGACACCGTCACCCAGTCGGTGGCGATCCCGGCCGGTTGCCGGGCCACCCTGTCCTTCTGGCTGCACATCGACACGGCCGAGTCGGGCAGCACGGCGTACGACAGGCTGACCGTCAAGGCCGGCAGCACCACCCTGGCGACGTACTCCAACGTCAACGCCGCCAGCGGGTACGTGCAGCGCAGCTTCGACGTGTCCGCGCTGGCGGGCAGCACCGTCACCATCTCGTTCAGCGGGGTGGAGGACAGCAGCCTGCAGACGTCCTTCGTGGTGGACGACACCGCGCTCACCCTGAGCTGACCTCCCACCGCCGGCAGCGGCCGGTCGTCGCCACCCGCGATGGCCGGCCGTCGGCGTGTCCGCCCCACCGCTCCCCCGGTAGCCCGGCGGCCGGCGCGGCCCCACCCGCCGGCCCGACGACAACCGAACCGGCCGGACCGACGCGGGCCGGCTTCGGCTGGTAGCCGCGATTGCGGGCCGCAGACGGCCTCACCGTTCGCTTCTGCGAGGGAGATACCTCCTTCCGTTCAGCAGATGCGGGTCGTTAGGGTGACCGGGTGAGCGTGTTCCGGATCAGCGAGGCCGCCGAGTTGCTCGGAGTCAGCGCCGACACCGTGCGGCGCTGGGTGGACGCCGGCCGGTTGCCCGCCCGGCGGGACACCCACGGCCACCGACTCGTCGACGGCGTGGACCTGGCCGGCTTCGTCCGCGCCCAGTCCGCCGCCCCCGACGAGGGGGCCGAGTTCTCCTCGGCCCGCAACCGGCTGCGCGGGATCGTCACCGCCGTCGTCCGGGACACCGTGATGGCCCAGGTCGACATCCAGGCCGGGCCGTTCCGGATCGTCTCCCTGATGAGCCGCGAGGCCGTCGACGAACTGGACCTGCGGGTCGGCTCGGTGGCCGTCGCCGTCATCAAGTCGACCACCGTCGTGGTGGAGCGGCCCGCGCCCACCGGCCCCGCCAGGACAAGGACCGACCCGTGACCCGCTCCGACGGACCGCCCGCCCCGACCGCCGACCCGCCGGGCGGTCACCGTCGCGCCGTCGTCGTCCCCCTCGTCGCGGCCGTCCTCGCCCTGGCCGGATGCACGGCCGGGACCACCGCCCCGGCCGCCGACGGTGGACCGCGCGGCACGCTGACCGTCTTCGCCGCCGCGTCGCTGACCGAGTCGTTCACCACCCTCGGCCGGCGGTTCGAGGCCGAACACCCGGGCACGACTGTCACCTTCAACTTCGCCGGCAGCTCCGCCCTGGCCACCCAGATCACCCAGGGTGCGCCCGCCGACGTGTTCGCCTCGGCCGCCCCGAGGAACATGGCCACCGTCACCGACGCCGGGCACGCCGCCGACACCCCCACCGTCTTCGCCCGCAACCAGCTCGTCATCGCCGTGCCGCAGGGCAACCCGCAGCGCCTCACCGGGCTGGCCGACCTGACCCGCCCGGGGTTGAAGGTCGCGCTGTGCGCCGCCCAGGTGCCGTGCGGGGCGGCGGCCACCACCGCCCTGGACGCGGCCGGCGTACGGGTCACCCCGGTCACCCTCGAACAGGACGTCAGGGGCGCACTGGCCAAGGTGAGACTCGGCGAGGTCGACGCGGCGCTGGTCTACCGCACCGACGCCCGCGCGGCCGACCGGGAGGTCGACGGCGTCGAGTTCCCCGAGTCGACCCGCGCCGCCAACGACTACCCGATCGTGGTGCTCACCGACGCGCCGAACCCCGTCGCCGCCCGCGCCTTCGTCGCGCTGGTCCGGTCGGCGTCCGGCCGGGCCGTCCTCACCGACGCCGGATTCCAGCCGCCGGCAGGCCCGTGACCGCGCCCACCCGTCGACGCGGCACCGGTCAACGGGTGCCGGTCGCGCTGCTCGTACCGGCCGCCCTGGGGTTGCTGTTCCTGGTGCTGCCGCTGGGCGGCCTGCTGTTGCGCACCCCGTGGACGTCGCTGGGACCGCGCCTCACCGCACCCGGGGTACTCACCGCGCTGCGACTGTCGGTGCAGTGCGCCACCCTCGCCACGCTGCTCTGCCTGGCGCTGGGCGTACCCCTGGCCTGGCTGCTGGCCCGGGTGGAGTTCCCCGGCCGGCGGCTGGTCCGGGCGCTGGTCACCGTGCCGTTGGTGCTGCCGCCGGTGGTCGGCGGGGTGGCGCTGCTGCTGGTCTTCGGCCGGCGCGGGCCGGTCGGCGGCTGGCTGGACGCCACCTTCGGCGTCACGCTGCCGTTCACCACCACCGGCGTGGTGCTCGCCGAGGCGTTCGTGGCGATGCCGTTCCTGATCATCGCGGTGGAGGGGGCGCTGCGCGGCGTCGACCACCGCTACGAGGAGGCCGCCGCCACCCTGGGCGCGGGCCGGTGGACCACCTTCACCCGGGTCACCCTCCCGCTGGTCGGCCCGGGGGTCGCCGCCGGGGCGGTGCTGTGCTGGGCCCGCGCGCTCGGCGAGTTCGGCGCGACCATCACCTTCGCCGGCAACTATCCGGGCCGTACCCAGACCATGCCGCTCGCCGTCTACCTGGCCCTGGAGACCGACCTGGAGGCCGCCGTGGTGCTCAGCCTGGTGCTGCTCACCGTCTCGGTGGTGATCCTCGCCGGGCTGCGCGACCGGTGGATCGGCGGCCCGTGACACCGCCGCTGCTCGACGGGCACCTGGTCGTCGACCGGGCCGGGTTCCGGCTGGACGTCCGGCTGCACGTCGCCGCCGGGGAGGTGGTCGCGCTGCTCGGCCCGAACGGCGCCGGCAAGACCACCGCGCTGCGCGCCCTGGCCGGGCTGCAGCCGCTCGACGCCGGCCGGCTACGCCTCAGCGGGGTGGAACTGGACCACCCGGACGCCCGCCGGTTCGTGCCACCCGAGCGGCGACCGGTCGGCGTGGTGTTCCAGGACTACCTGCTCTTCCCGCACCTGACCGCCCGGGACAATGTGGCCTTCGGCCCGCGCCGGCAGGGCCTGCCCCGGCGGGCCGCCCGCGCACGGGCCGACCGGTGGCTGGACCGGGTCGGCCTGGCCGGGTACGCCGGGCGGCGACCCCGGCAGCTCTCCGGCGGGCAGGCCCAGCGGGTCGCGCTGGCCCGCGCGCTCGCCGTCCACCCGACCCTGCTGCTGCTCGACGAGCCGCTGGCCGCGCTCGACGCCCGGACCCGGCTGGACACCCGCGCCGAACTGCACCGCCACCTCACCGACCATGCCGGGGCGGCCGTCCTGGTCACCCACGACCCGCTGGACGCGCTGGCGCTGGCCGACCGGCTGGTCGTCGTCGAGGACGGCCGGGTGGTCCAGGAGGGCGACGCCAGCGCGGTGACCAGCCGGCCGCGCACCGACTACGTGGCCCGGCTGGTGGGGCTGAACCTGCACCGGGGCCGGGCCGACGGGCGGCGGGTCCGGCTCACCGACGGGCTGGCGCTGCCGACCGCCGACCGGCTCGACGGCGACGCCTTCGTGGTCTTCGCACCCACCGCCGTGCGCCTGCACCCGCACCGCCCCGACGACGCCACCCGGCCCGGCTGGCCGGCGACCGTCGCCGGGGTGCACCGGCACGGCGACCACCTGCGGGTGCAGCTCACCGGGGCGCTCGACACCGTCGCCGACGTCACCCCCGCCGTCGCCGCCGGCCTGCGGCTGCTCCCCGGACAGCAGGTCTGGGCGAGCGTCGCGGCCGGCGACACCCGGGCGTACCCGGTCGGGCCCTGACCGCCGGGCCGACGGTCACCTCGGGACGGACGGGCCGTCGCCGGTGTCGGCGGGTCGGGGCGGCTCCGGCTGGAAGACGTCCGGCACGCCGTCGCGGTCCAGGTCGACGCTCTCGGCCTCGTGGACCCGCCGGTAGACCCGGCTGCGGGCGCGCAGGACGACGCTGGCCAGCAGCGCCGACAACAGCGAACCGGCGAGCACCGCCACCTTGGCGTGGTCGTCACGGGCACTGCCCAGGCCGAAGGCCAGCTCCCCGATCAGCAGCGAGACGGTGAAGCCGATCCCGCCGAGCAGTGCGAGCCCGAGCGCGTCGAGCCAGTTGAGACCCTCGTCGGGGTCGGCCCGGGTGAACCGGGACACCAGCCAGGTCGCGGTCAGGATGCCGATCGGCTTGCCGACGACCAGGCCGACGGCGATGCCCACCGCGACCCGGTCGGTCAGCGCGGTGGCCAGCCCGGCGAGCCCTCCCACGGTGACCCCGGCGGAGAGGAACGCGAACACCGGCACGGCGATGCCGGCGGAGATCGGCCGCACCCGGTGCTCGAAGTGCTCGGCCAGGCCGGGCCCGGCGTCCGGGCCGCCCGCCGCCGCGCTGCGCACCACCGGCACGGTGAAGGCGAGCAGCACGCCGGCCACGGTGGCGTGCACCCCCGACTCGTGCACCAGCACCCAGGTGAGGGCGGCCAACGGCAGCAGCAGCCACCACGACCGGATGCGGCGCTGCACCAGCAGCCCGAACGCGGCGAGCGGCAGCAGCGCGCCCAGCAGCGGGGCGACCGACAGGTTCGAGGTGTAGAAGACCGCGATGATCATGATGGCGAGCAGGTCGTCGACCACCGCCAGGGTGAGCAGGAAGGTCCGCAACGCCGACGGCAGGAAGCGGCCCACCACGGCGAGCACCGCCAGAGCGAACGCGATGTCGGTGGCGGTCGGGATGGCCCAGCCCCGGCCCGCGTCACCGCCGGCACCCGCGGCGATCAGGGCGTACAGGACGGCGGGCACGATCACCCCACCGACGGCCGCCGCCACCGGCACCGCCGCCCGCCGGGGGTCACGCAGGTCACCGGCGACGAACTCGCGTTTGAGTTCCAGACCGGCGACGAAGAAGAACACCGCCAGCAGACCGTCGGCGGCCCAGGTCGCCACGCTCAGGTCGAGATGCAGCGCGGCCGGGCCGACGGTGGTGTCGCGCAGCGTCTGGTACGCGCCCGACCAGGGAGAATTCGACCAGACCAGGGCGATGAGCGCCCCGCCGAGCAGCAGCGCGCCGCCGACGGTCTCCCGGCGCAGGATGGCCGAGATCCGGCTGGTCTCGCCCCAGGAGCGGCGGGCGAACAGGCTGGAGCGTCGCCGGGTGGCGTTGGTCACGGAAACTCCTCGTCGGCAGGGATCGCGTCATCCACCGCCGACCAGACTTCCCGGCACACCTGGAGCAACCCTATCCGGTACGGCGACCGACCGCCGGGTCAGCGCCGGCCCACCCGGGTCAGGTCACCGGACGGCCACCGACGGACCCGCCCGCTCGAACCGGGCCGGGGTGAAGGTGAGGCGGCCGGACCAGTTGACGAACGCGTCTGCCGCCGCGCCGCCTCCTGCCGCCGGGCGCCGGGCGCCGGGCCCCGCGCTCACCCGGCGGCCGGCCAGCCACCCGTCGCTCCCGGCCGGGCCGACGCCCGGCCGGGAGCGGAGGCGGATCAGAGGGTACGGGCCAGCCGGTCGGCGAGCAGCCGGGCGAACCGGGCCGGGTCGGCCAGGTCGCCGCCCTCGGCGAGCAGCGCCGTGCCGTAGAGCAGTTCGGCGGTCTCGGTGAGCGCCGCGCTGTCGTCGCCCCGCTGGTGGGCGACGCGCAGGCCGGTGACCAGCGGGTGGGTCGGGTTGAGTTCGAGGATGCGCTTGACCGGCGGCAGTTCCTGCCCCATCGCCCGGTACATCTTCTCCAGGGTCGGGGTGATGTCGTGCGCGTCGCCGACGATGCACGCGGGCGAGGTGGTCAGCCGGGAGGACAGCCGGACCTCCTTGACCGTGTCGGCGAGCGCCCCGCCGAGGAAGGTGAGCAGTTCGGCGTACTCCTTGTTCTGCTGCTCCCGGGCCACCTCGGTGTCCTTGCGTTCCTGCTCGGTCTCCAGGTCGACCTGGCCCTTGGCGATGGAGCGCAGCGGCTTGCCGTCGAACTGGCCGACCCGCTCCACCCACACCTCGTCGACCGGGTCGGTGAGCAGCAGCACCTCGAAGCCCTTGGCCCGGAACGCCTCCAGGTGCGGCGAGTTCTCCAGCATGGTGCGGTTCTCGCCGGTGGCGTAGTAGATCTCGGTCTGGCCGTCCTTCATCCGCTCCACGTACCCGCCCAGCGTGGTGGGCTCGGTGTCGTGGTGGGTGGAGGCCACCGAGACCAGCTCCAGGATGGTCTCGGTGTTGTCCGGGTCCTCCAGCAGACCCTCCTTGACCACCCGGCCGAACTCGCCCCAGAAGGTGGCGAACTTCTCCGGGTTGCCGGTGCGCATGTCCTTGACCGTGGCGAGCACCTTGCGGACCAGCCGGCGGCGGACGATCTGGATCTGCCGGTCCTGCTGGAGGATCTCCCGGGAGATGTTCAGCGACAGGTCGTGCGCGTCCACCACGCCCTTGACGAAGCGCAGGTAGTTCGGCATCAGTGCGGCGCAGTCGTCCATCACGAACACCCGCTTGACGTAGAGCTGCACTCCGCGCCGACCATCGGCCTGGTACAGGTCGTACGGCGCGTGCGCGGGCAGGAACAGCAGCGCCTCGTACTCGAAGGTGCCCTCCCCGCGCATGTGGATGGTCTCCAGCGGGTCGGTCCAGTCGTGGCTGACGTGCCGGTAGAAGTCCCGGTACTCCTCCTCGGCGACCTCGTCGCGCGGACGCGCCCAGAGCGCCTTGCGGGAGTTGAGGGTCTCCTCGGTGGGCTCGCCGCCGTCGACGCCCGGCACGGTGGTGCGGATCGGCCAGGCGATGAAGTCCGAGTACCGCTTGACGATCTGCCGGACCGTGGCGAGGTCGGCGTAGTCGTGCAGGTTGTCCTCGTCGTCGGCGGGCTTGAGGTGCACGGTGACCGAGGTGCCCTGCGGGGCGTCGTCGACGGTCTCCACCACGTACGTGCCCTCGCCGCTGGACTCCCAGCGGGTGCCCTCGGCCTGCCCGGCCCGCCGGGTGAGCAGGGTGACCCGGTCGGCGACCATGAACGTCGAGTAGAACCCGACACCGAACTGGCCGATCAGCTCGCCGCCGGCGGTCTCCTTGGACTCCTTGAGCTTGCGCAGCAGCTCGGCGGTGCCGGAGCGGGCGATGGTGCCGATCAGCGAGACGACGTCCTCGCGGGACATGCCGATGCCGTTGTCCCGCACGGTCAGGGTCCGGGCCTGCGGGTCGGTGACCAACTCGATGTGCAGGTCAGAGGTGTCGACGTCGAGGTCGGAGTCGACCAGCGACTCCAGCCGGAGCTTGTCCAACGCGTCGGAGGCGTTGGAGATCAGCTCGCGCAGGAAGACGTCCTTGTGCGAGTAGATGGAATGCACCATCAGTTGCAGCAGCTGGCGTGTCTCCGCCTGGAACTCCAGCGTCTCGGTCCGACTGCTCACACCAACCTCCTCGTACGGGTGGGCCAGATCCGCGCAACAGGATACGAGGTGCCGTGGCGGCCCGGTCACGCCCGGTCGTCGTCCCGACGAACCAGCAGGTTGGCCTGCGGGGTGCGTTCCATGGCGCCATCGAACTCCTGCGGCGCGCGGCACATCCGGGCCTGCTCCGACAGTCCGGCGGCGCCCAGTAGCGCGGCCACGTGGTCCGGGCGGCGGCGACGGAAGGCCAGCGCCACCGGGTGGCCCCACGCCTCGGTGTAGCGGACCGTCTCGTCGCCGACCTGGAAGGCGAGCAGGGCGTGCCCGCCGGGGGCGAGGACCCGGTGGAACTCGGCGAACACCCGGGGCAGCCACTCGTCGGGAACGTGGATGACGCTGTACCAGGCGACCAGGCCGGCCAGCACGCCGTCGGCCACCGGCAGGTCCAGCATGGACGCCTCGACGAAGGTCAGGTCGGGATGGGCCAGCCGGGCCTGCGCCAGCATGCCCGGGGACAGGTCGAGCCCGGTGACGGCCAGCCCGAGGTCGCGCAGGTGGCCGGTGATCCGCCCGGGGCCGCAGCCGACCTCCAGCACCGGCCCGCCCCCGCCGGTCAGCACGGTCTCGGCGAACGCGGCGAGCATGGCCCGGTCGACCGGGCGGGCAGCCAGCTCACCACGGTTGCGGGTGGTGTACTCGGCGGCCATCGTGTCGTAGGAGGCGCGGGTCTCGGCGAGGAAGTCGACATCGGTCACGGTCGCGGACCCTACCGGCCGCGCGGCTGCGCCGGAGGGTCAGCGGGAGGTCGTCGGGCGGGTGACGTCGTGCACGTGGTGCACCACGTCGTGCAGGAAGTAGACGGCGAAGCGGCGGACGGTGAACACCGAACCGTTGCTGCGCCGGCCCGGCCGGGCCCACTGCCCGGGCGTGACGGCGTCGAACGCGGCGGCGGTCGACTCGGCCTGTTCGGCGAGTTCCCTGGCCACCCGGGCCGGTGACTGGTGGAAGTAGTCGTCCTCGACGGCGGTGGCGTCCTGGTCCCAATTGGGGAAGACCGGGTCGTCCTCGTCGAGCATCAGCGCCAGCCGACCCCGGAAGATCCGGCAGGTGTCCCGCACGTGGCAGGCGTACTCCACCGGCGACCAGACGGTCGGCGCGGGCCGCCGGGTCGCGTCGGGCCGGGACAGCACCTCCCGCCAGACCGGGACGGTGGCCCGCAGCAGACCCCCGGTGGCCTCGGCCCGCTGCGGCACGAAACCACACTCGGCGCACCCGTCGTCGATGACGCCGGTCCAGTCCCGGTCCTCCGGCACGATCGCCGCCCACTCCGACATGCGGCGATCCTGCCACGCGGCTGCCGGGTCGGCACCGGCGGTAGGGTGTACGCCGCTGGCAGATCCGGGCGGAGGTGGTCGTCGTGGCACGGGACGCGGAGCGCACGCTGATCGCCGTCAACAGGAAGGCCCGGCACGACTACACCGTCCTGAAGACGTACGAGGCGGGCATCGTGCTGGTCGGCACCGAGGTGAAGTCGCTACGCGAGGGGCGGGTGTCGCTGGTCGACGCGTTCGCCCAGGAACGCGACGGCGAGATCATGCTGTACGGCCTGCACATCGCCGAGTACGGCTTCGGCACGTGGACCAACCACCAGCCCCGGCGGACCCGCAAACTGCTGCTGCACCGGGTGGAGATCGCCCGCATCCTGGAGAAGCTGCGTGACCCGGGGGTGACCCTGGTGCCGCTGTCGATGTACTTCAGCAACGGCTGGGCCAAGGTCGAGGTCGGGCTGGCCCGGGGCCGCCGCTCGTACGACAAGCGTCAGGTGCTCGCCGAACGCGACGCGAACCGGGAGATCGCCCGGGAGTTGGGCCGCCGGCTCAAGGGCCGACGACCGGCCGGCGAGGGCCGCCGGCCGGGCTGACCGTTTCCCCCGGAGCGCCCTGCGGGCTCAGCCGGGGGCGTGGTCGTCCGCTGCGGCGGTGTCGGCGGTGCCCGGGGCGCTGGCGAGCACGATCGCGGCGGCCACGGTGGTCAGGGTGGCCAGGACCGCCCAGGGCAGCCAGCCGGCGCGGACGCCGTCGCCGAGCAGCAGCACCCCGGCGACCGAGGGGACGACGATCTCGACCGCCCAGAGCACGGCGGTGACCGGCCCGACCTGCCCGTGGCGCAGCGCGTGCGCGTAGAGGACCGTCCCGGCCACCCCGGAGATGACCAGTCCCCAGGTGACCGGCCCCAGCAGCAGGTCCCAGGCCGCCGCGCCGGGGTGGCCCAGCGGGTCGGGTGGCGGGGTCAGCGCCCGCGCGCACAGCGCGGTGATGCCCCAGGAGAGGCCGGCCAGGGTGGCGGCGACGACCGGCCGGGCGACCCGCAGGGCGGCGAGGCCGGCGAGCGCGGTCAGCACCGCCGCACCGGCCAGGCCGACCCGCAGTGCCGTGGACGCGGTGACCGGTGGTTCGGGGCCGGCGGCCAGCGAGATGACGGTCAGGGCGGCGACGGTGAGCAGGATCGCCCCGGTGTCCCGGCGGCGCAGGCGCGCGCCGAGCACGATCCGGGCGATGACCACGGTGACGGCCAGCGAGCCGGCGGTGACCGATTGAACCGCGTACACCGGCAGTTTCTGGAGGGCGACCAGGGAGGCCAGCCAGGCCAGCGTGTCGCAGGCCAGGCCGGCGAGGTAGAGCGGGTGGCCGAGGGCGCGCAGGGTGCTGGCCCCGCGCCGGGCCCCGACGGCCTGCAGGACCGAGCCGACGCCGTAGCCGAACGCCGCGCCGAGGGCGAAGGTCAGCGCCAGGCCGGACGTCACGGCCCGCCCCCGACCCCGACCCGGTCGAACGCCCCCGGCCCGGTGGACGCCGCCGACCCGGTTGCGGGGGTCACCGCCGGCACGGTCATCGGCACCGCCTCTGTTCCTGGTCCCGGCCGGGTCCGCGTCAGCCGTCGCTCCGTCGCATTCTCCCCGCCGCGCCCGCGCCCCGCAGCGCGGCGCCACCGCGGCGCGCCACCACGATTCCACAAGACTTCTTGTACTTCATGTCTTGTACTTCTAGGGTGGGCACATGACGGAGGAACCCACCCGGCACCTGACCGACCCCCGGGCGATGCGCGCGCTCGCCCACCCGACCCGCTTGCGACTGCTCGGCGAGCTGCGGGTGCGGGGCCCGCGCACCGTCGGCATGCTCAGCGACGCCATCGACGAGGCGGTCGGTTCGGTCAGCTACCACCTGGGCAAGCTGGCCGAACACGGCTTCGTCGAGGAGGCCCCCGAGCACGCCCGCGACCGCCGGGAACACTGGTGGCGGGCGACCCACGCCCGGACCTCCTGGGAGCCGGTCGAGATGCTCGCCGACCCGGAACGCCGGACCGCCTCCGACCTGCTGCGCCGCGCCGTGCTCGACCGGTACGCGGAACGCCTCGGCCACTACCTCGACGTCGAGGCGACCCTCGACCCGCAGTGGGTGCGCGGCACCGCCAGCAGCGACTCCTGGCTGCACCTGACCAGCGACGAGCTGATCGAACTGCGGGCCGACCTGGAGGCGCTGGCCGCCCGCTGGCAGGCCCGCAGCGACCCCGCCCGGCCGGGGGCCGAGACGGTGACGCTGATGTACCACGCCTTCCGGGACCCGCGGTGACGCCGCGTCGCCGCGCCCCGCTGGTCGGCCTGCTGCTCGGGCACACCGTCTCGCTCACCGGCAACATGCTCACCCTGATCGCGCTGCCGCTCTACGTGCTCGCCGAGACCGGCTCGCCCGCCGCCACCGGCCTGACCGGCGCGGCAGCCACCGTGCCGGTGGTGCTCGGCGGCGCGCTCGGCGGGGTGCTGGTGGACCGGATCGGCTACCGGCGGGCCAGCGTCCTGGCCGACGTGGTCTCCGGGCTGACGGTGGCGGCCGTGCCGCTGCTCGACGCCACCGTCGGCCTGCCGTTCTGGGCGCTGCTCGTGCTCGTCTTCGCCAGCGGCCTGCTCGACACCCCCGGGCAGACCGCCCGCAACGCCCTGCTGCCGGAGGCGGCCACCGCCGCCGGGGTGCCACTGGAGCGGGCCGTCGGCTGGTACGAGGCCAGCGAGCGGGGTGCCCGGCTGGTCGGCGCCCCGGTGGCCGGACTGCTCGTCGCCACCCTCGGCGCGCTGCCCGTGTTGGCCCTGGACGCCGCCACCTTCGCGGTCTCGGCGCTGGTCGTGGCGCTGCTGGTGCCCCGGTCGCTGCGTCCCGCCACGCCCACCGACCCGGCCGGCGGCGGCTACTGGCGGGAATTCGCCGCCGGGGTGCGGTTCCTGACCCGGGAGCCGCTGCTGCGCGCGGTGGTGCTGCTGGTGCTGGTGACCAACTTCTTCGACGCGACCAAGAGCAGCGTGCTGCTACCGGTGGTGGCCGACCGGGAACTCGGCGGGGCCACCGCGTTCGGCCTGCTGGTCGGCGCGATGGGCGGCGGCGCGCTGGCCGGGTCGCTGCTGTTCAGCGCGGTCGGCCACCGGCTACCCCGCCGGGCCACCTTCGTCACCGCCTTCGCCGTCGCCGGTGGACCACCCTTCTGGGCGCTGGCCGCCGCGCCACCGTTGCCCTGGATCGTCGGGGTCTTCGCCCTGTCCGGATTCGCCGCCGGGGCGATCAACCCGCTGCTCGGCGCGGTGGAGCTGGAACGGGTGCCGGCCCACCTGCGGGCCCGGGTGTTCGGGGTGATCGGGGCGGGCTGCTGGGCCGGCATGCCGCTGGGGGCGCTCGCCGCCGGGATCGCCGTCGACGGCTTCGGCACCACGCCCGTCCTGCTCACCGTGGGCGGCTGCTACCTGCTGGTGGTGCTCACCCCGCTACTCGGCGGCCCCTGGCGCACAATGTCCCGCCCGACCGCCCCCGACCACCAGGCCCAGAGCCCCACCCCGGTCAGCTGACCGACCCCCACCCCTGTTCCCCGGCCCCGCTCCCTGTTCCCCCGGCCCCCGGCCCCGGCTCGCCGCTCCCGGTGATCAAGAGGTTTGCGTCAACTTGAAGATCGAAGTTGACGCAAACCTCTTGATCACTTGACGCAAACTTCTTGATCACCGGGGCGAGGTGGACCGGGGTGGGGCCAGGATGGGATGGAATGGGCGGGGGTGGGATGGGCGGGGCCGGGCGCGGTGAGGCGGGGCGCGATGCGTCTGGCGGGGGGCGTGCAGGCGCGGTGCGGGTGGGGACCGACCCGGGCGTCGGGCCGGAGGCAGGCCGGAGCCAGGCCAGGCCAGAGGCAGGCCAGGCCGGAGGCGGGTTGGCCCGGGGGTCAGTCGCGGCGTAGGTCGGCGTGGGCGGCGCGGAGCCGGTCCACGGCCGGGTCGGTGCCGGGTGGGACGTGCCGGTCGAGTGCGGCCCAGACCTCGGCGAGGGCGTCGGTCACGGCCCGCAGCTCGGCGGCGTGCCGCAGGGCGCCCTGCCGGTGCGACTCCTCCAGCCGGCGGGCCCAACCCGCCGTCACGGTGGCGAGGCGTTCACCGTCGGCGCGGGCCTGGGCGGCGCTGCGGGCGGCGGGGGCCGGCACGATCGCGGCGACCGGCCGGGGGTCGCCGTCGCGGGTGACCAGGGTGACCGTGTCGGTCAGCTCGGCCATCGCGATCAGCTGGGTCAGCCGGGTACGCAGCTCGCGCAGCGGCACGGATCGGGGTTGACCACTGTGGTGGGACAGCGCGGGGGCAGCCATGCCCCCATGGTCCGACCCGGGTACGACATTTACCGCCATGACGGTCCGGGTGGGGTGGACCAGGCGTCCACCCCACCCGGGTCGGTCAGCTCGCCTGCAACGTCACGTCGTCGATGACGAAGCTGGTCTGCAGCGAGGAGTCCTCGGTGCCGGTGAACTTCAGGGTCACCGTCTGCCCGGCGTACGCGCCCACGTCGAACGAGCGCAGCGTGTAGCCGCTGGCCTTGTTGAGGTTGGAGTACGTGGCCAGCGTGGTGCTGCCGACCTGGACCACCAGCTTGTCGTACGCGACGGTGGTGGTCCGCTCGGCGGTGTCGATGTGCAGGTAGAAGGCGAGGGTGTAGGAGGAGCAGCCGGCCGGCACGGTCACCGACTGGGACAGCGTGTCGGTGCTGGTGCTGCCGTTGCCGTTGAGCCACGCCTTGTAGGAACCGGTGCGGGCCGGCTGGCTGGACGAGTTGGTGATGACGCCGGTGGTGGCCGTCCACGGGCTGGTGCCGGACTCGAAGCCACCGTTGCCGACGACCTGCCCGCCGGTGCAGCTCCCGGTGCCGCCGGTGACGGTCAGGGTGTAGCTGGCCGTCCGGGTGGCCGAGCCGGTGCCGGTCACGGTCAGCGTGAAGGTGCCGAGGCTGGCGCTCGACGACGCGCTGACCGTCATGGTGGCCGAGCCGCCGGAGGTGACCGACGACGGGCTGAACGAGACGCTCACGCCGCTGGGCGCGCCGGAGGCCGACAGCGCGACGGTCTGGGCGCTGCCGCTGGTGGTGGCGGTGCTGACCGTGGCGGTGGTGGAGCCGCCCCGGGCGACGCCGCCGGCGGTGGGGCTGACCGCGACCGAGAAGTCGTTGGTCGGGGTGCCGCCGCCGACCGCGAGGTCCCAGATGGCGTACGCGACGCCGTCGGCGCTGCGGTTGAGCCCGGTGGCGTTGATGTTGCTGGTGGTGTCGCAGGACGAGTGGTAGCACGGGTCGTACGCGGCGTTGGCGGTGCCACCCCACTTGCTGGCCTGGGCGCTGCTCTTGCGGGCGCTGGCCCCCATCGCGTAGCCCGAGGTGGGGATGCCGGCCTGCTGGAACGAGTAGTCGTCGGAGCGGCCCTGGCCCTCGGTGTTCTCCTCCGGCGACAGCCCGAGGGAGTCCCAGTACGCCTTGAGCGGCGCGGCGGTGGTGGAGGTGACCCGGTTGATGAAGTAGCCGCCGTTGGTCGAGGCGACCATGTCGAAGTTGTAGTACCCCTTGATGTAGCCCTTCTGGGCGGTGGTCAGGGAGTTGACGTAGAACTTCGAGCCCTGCAGGCCCTGCTCCTCGCCGTTCCACCAGGCGAACCGGACCCGCTTGGTCATGGTCGGGCTCTGCTGGGCGAGCACCAGGGCGTTCTCCAGCAGCACCGACGAGCCGGAGCCGTTGTCGTTGATGCCCGGTCCGGCGGCGACGCCGTCGAGGTGCGCGCCGAACATGATCACGTCGTCGGCGGGGCCCTGCGGCCACTCGGCGATCACGTTGTTGCCCCGGTAGGTGCAGGTGGTGCAGGTCTGCTCGGTGACCGTGTAGCCGGCGGCCTGGAGCTTGGACTTCACGTAGGCGACCGAGGCGGTGTAGCCGGCCGAGCCGGCCCGCCGGTTGCCGCCGTTGCTGGTGGCGATGCTCTGGAACTGGGCCAGGTGCGCCTGCACGTTGGCGACCTGGACGTCCGGCGCGGCGAGCGCGGCGACGGCCGGCGCGGCGGTGGCCGGCCGGGCGGTCGGGGTGGCCGAGGCCGGTGGCGCGGCCAGGGCGAGCGTCACCGCGGTGACGGCGGCGATCGCCAGGGTTCTGCGCTTCATGCGAGCTCCTCATGGGGGTCGGCGGGGCATCCGCCCAGGCGTCACCGTCCCGTCTGTCGGAGGCGACCGGGGGGTGGACGGGAGACCCGCGATCCGGGGGTGGGATCGCGGCGGAAACGCCGGGGAAGCAAACACTGACATGTATCAATCTGCGGGTCAATGCGTCGGACGGTGTCACATTCGCGGACGCCGGAGGTCGCGACGCCGGACACCGGCCGGGACGGGGTCGGCGCGGGGTGTAGACAACGCGCGTATACGCGGTGTGTATAGTCCCCCGCATGTCCATCGGCCAGACCTTCCTCGGCCTGCTGGAGGCAACCCCCCGGCACGGCTACGACATCAAACGGCGCTACGACGAACACTTCGGCCATTCCCGCCCGGTCGCCTACGGCCAGGTCTACGCGACCCTGTCCCGGCTGCTGCGCGGCGGCCTCGTCGAGGTGGAGGCGGTCGAGCCGGGCGAGGGCCCCGACCGCAAGCGGTACGCCATCACCGAGGCGGGCGTCGCCGACGTGGCGCAGTGGCTGGCCCGCCCGGAACAGCCCGAGCCCTACCTGCAGAGCGTGCTCTACACCAAGGTCGTGCTCGCCCTGCTCACCGGCCGCGAGGCGGCCGAACTGCTCGACGTGCAGCGCGCCGAGCACCTGCGCCTGATGCGGGAACTGACCCGGCGCAAGCGCGGCGGCGATTTCGCCGAACAGTTGATCTGCGATCACGCACTCTTCCACCTGGAGGCCGACTTGCGCTGGCTGGAACTGACCACCGCCCGGCTCGACGAGCTGGCCGCGCGGGTACGCGCATGAGCGCCCCGCTGCTGGTCGCCGAGGGCCTGCACCGCAGCTTCGGCGAGACCGTCGCCCTGGTCGACGCCGGGCTGCGCATCGACGAGGGCGAGGTGGTCGCGGTGCTCGGCTCGTCCGGCTCCGGCAAGTCCACCCTGCTGCACTGCCTGGCCGGGATCGTCCGCCCCGACCGGGGCCGGGTCGTCTTCGACGGCCGGGACCTGGTGACGATGACCGACGCCCAGCGCAGCGCCCTGCGCCGGGAGGCCTTCGGGTTCGTCTTCCAGTTCGGCCAGCTGGTGCCCGAGCTGACCTGCCTGGAGAACGTCGCCCTGCCGCTGCGGCTGGCCCGCGTCGGCCGCCGCGAGGCCGAGCAGCGGGCCGGGCAGTGGCTGGAACGGCTGGAGGTCACCGAGGTGGCCGGTAAGCGCCCCGGCGAGGTCTCCGGCGGCCAGGGGCAACGCGTCGCCGTCGCCCGCGCGCTGGTCACCCGCCCCCGGGTGATCTTCGCCGACGAACCGACCGGCGCACTGGACTCGCTCAACGGCGAACGGGTCATGCGGCTGCTCACCGAGGCCGCCCGGGACACCGGGGCCGCGGTGGTGCTGGTCACCCACGAGGCACGGGTGGCCGCGTACTCCGACCGGGAGGTCGTGGTGCGCGACGGGCGGACCCGCAACCTGGAGGTGGCGGCGTGACCGGTCGGGGCGCGCTCGCGGACCTGGCGATGGGTGCCCGGATGGCGCTCACCGGCGGCCGGGAGGGTTGGACCCGGGCGCTGCTCACCGCCGTCGGCGTCGGCATCGGGGTGGCCATGCTGCTGCTGGCCACCGCCGTGCCCGGGGCGCTCGACGCCCGGCAGGCGCGCGGCGACGCCCGCGACGACCTGCGGTTCGGCGAACAGGTCGCGGCCGGTCCCGGCACCCTGCTGGTGCACGCGCTGGACACCGAGTTCCGGGGCCGGCCGGTCCGAGGCCGGCTGCTGCGGCCGGAGGGTCCGGCCGCGCCCGTCCCGCCGGGGCTGACCGCCCTGCCCGCCCCCGGCGAGGTGGTTGTCTCCCCCGCCCTGCGCCGGCTGCTCGACTCCTCAGACGGCCCGCTGTTCGCTCCCCGGCTGGGCGGCGCGAAGGTCACCGGGACCATCGCCGACGAGGGCCTCGCCGGCCCCAACGAACTGGCCTACTACCAGGGCGACGACCGGCTGTCCGACACGTCCGGGGCGACCCGGCTGGACAGCTTCGGCGGCGGACTGCCCGGCGAGGGGCTCGGCCCGGTGCTGATGCTCCTGGTGGCGGTCATCTTCGTGGTGCTGCTGCTGCCCATCGCGGTGTTCCTCGGCTCCGCCGTACGCTACGGCGGCGAACGACGTGACCGGCGGCTCGCCGCGCTGCGCCTGGTCGGCGCGGACACCACCATGGTCCGGCGGATCGCCGCCGGGGAGGCCGCCGCCGGCGCCCTGCTCGGGGTCGCCGTCGGCATCGGGTTCCTGCTCGTCGGCCGCCAACTGGTCCCGCTGGTCACCCTCTACGACATCAGCGTGTACGCCGCCGACATCCGGCCGCCCACCGCGCTGCTGCTGGCCGTCGTGCTGGCGGTGCCGGCACTGGCCGTGCTGGTGGCGATGTTGGCGCTACGCGCGGTCGTGGTGGAGCCGCTCGGGGTGGCCCGGCGCGGCACCCCGGTGCGCCGTCGACTCTGGTGGCGGCTGCTGCTGCCCGCGGCCGGCCTGGCCCTGCTGCTGCCCGTGGCCGGTCTACGCGAGGGCGACGGCGGGATGACCCGGTGGGTGGTGCCGGCCGGCGCGGTGCTGCTGCTGATCGGCACGGTCACCCTGCTGCCCTGGCTGACCGACCTGCTGGTACGGCGGCTGCGCGGCGGCCCGGTGTCCTGGCAGCTGGCGGTCCGCCGGGTGCAGCTGGACAGCGCCACCTCCGCCCGGCTGGTCAACGGCATCGCCGTCGCCGTCGCCGGCACCATCGGCCTGCAGATGCTCTTCGCCGGGATCGCCGGGGACTTCACCACCGCCAGCGGGCAGGACACCTCCCGGGCGCAGGTGCAGGTGCAGTTCCCGAACCAGCCGGACCTGACCCGGGTGCTGCGGCAGCTCGGCGGGGCCGAGGGGGTGACGGCAGCGACCGGCACCCTCAGCACCGGGGCCAACGTCGGCGCGCCGGACGGCCCACCGGTGGAGATCCGGGTCGGCGACTGCGCCGCGCTGGCCGAGTTCGCCCGCCTCGACCGGTGCGTGGACGGGGACACCTTCCTGGTGTCCGATCCGGGTGACCCTGCGGTCGTCCCCGCCGGCACGACGCTGACCGTCGAGGACGGGTCGCGGTGGCGGGTGCCCACCACCGCGCGGCCCGCGACGGCCCGGCCCGACCCGGCCGGCTGGCTGCAGAACGCGGTGCTGGTCACCCCCGGCGCGGTCGGCCCGCGGACCCTCGGTCCGCTGCGCTCGACGGTCTACCTCCAGCTCGACCCGGCCGCCCCCGACGCGGTCGAACACGTCCGCAACGCCACCGCCGCGATCGACCTGACCACCCCGGTGTCCGTGCTGTCCTCGACCATCGTGTCGCCCCGGTTCGCCGACATCCAGCGCGGCCTGGCCATCGGCACGGTCGTCACCCTGGCGCTGATCGCCACCAGCATGCTGGTCGGCACGTTGGAGCAGCTACGGGAACGCCGCCGCCTGCTGGCGATGCTGGTGGCGGTGGGCACCCGACGCAGCGCCCTCGGCTGGTCAGTGCTGTGGCAGACCGCCCTGCCGGTCGGGGTGGGGCTGGTGCTCGCCGCCGGCTTCGGGCTGGGCCTCGGCGCGGCCCTGCTGCGGATGGTGCAGGCCCCCGTCACGGTCGCCTGGCCGGTGGTCGGCTTCTCGGTCGGACTCGGCGCGTTGACCGTCCTGGTGATCACCGGCCTGAGCCTGCCCCTGCTGTGGCGGCTCACCCGCGCCGACGGGCTGCGCACCGAATGACCTCCCGGGTCCGGGTCGGCGACCGCGCCGACCCGGACCGGGTCGCGGTCGGGCCGACGCCGAGTCGCGGTGGTAGAGGCCAGGATGTGGCACCTACCACGGGCAGAATGAGATCCATGCCGACCACGTCCGCCCGACTGCTCGCCCTGCTGTCGCTGCTGCAGAGCCGTCGGGACTGGCCCGGCGGGGTGCTGGCCGAACGCCTCGGCATCAGCCTGCGGACCGTGCGCCGCGACGTCGACCGGCTGCGGGAACTCGGCTACCCCGTCGCCGCCGTCAAGGGCCCCGACGGGGGTTACCGGCTCGACGCCGGCACCGAACTGCCACCGCTGCTGTTCGACGACGAGCAGGCCGTCGCCCTCACCGTCGCGCTCCAGGTCGCGGCGACCGGCGCGGACGGTGCGCTGGCGGACGCCGCCGCACGGGCGCTGCAGACCGTACGGCAGGTGCTGCCCACCCGGCTGCGGCAGCGGGTCGGGGCGCTCAGCGTGACCGCCGTCGCCCGGCCCGCCACCACGCCGACCGCGCCGGTCGACGGCGGGGTGCTGCTGGCGCTCAGCGCCGCCGTGCGGACCCGCGAGATCCTGCGCTTCGACTACGGGCCCGACAGCACCGACGGGCCGGCCCGGCACGCCGAACCGCACCACGTCGTCACCTGGGACGGCCGGTGGTACCTCGTCGCCTGGGACCTCGACCGGGCCGACTGGCGGACCTTCCGCGTCGACCGGATCACCCTGCGCCCGCCCCACGGGCCGCGCTTCACTCCGAGGCCGCTGCCCGGCGGGGACGTCGCCACGTACCTCACCGGGGTGTTCCGGGGGTCGGCCGGCGGGTCGGCGGACTGGCCGTGCCGGGGCACCGTGCTGCTCGACCTGCCCGCGGCGACCGTCGCCCGGTACACCCGCGACGGCCTCGTCGAGGAGGTCGCCCCCGACCGGTGCCGGCTCACCCTCGGGTCGTGGTCCTGGGTGAGCCTCGCCGCCGCCGTCGCCCGGTACGACGCCGCGGTCACCGTCGTCGACCCGCCGCCGCTCGCCGACGCGTTCGCGCTGCTGGCCGACCGGTTCGCCCGCACCGCCACCGGTGCTGCCGCCGCCGGGAGGCCGCCGGGTTCCGCCGCCGGGACGCGGTCAGGCCAGCAGCGGGAGCGCGGCGAAGGTGTGGTCCCGCCACAGCAGCCGTGAGGTCTCCTCCGGGTACGCCACGACCGTCGGCCGCTCGTCGAAGATCCGGGTACGGCGACCGGCGTCGTACGGCGGCCAGCCGGGGTCGCCCGTCGCGGCGAACGCCGTCCACGCCCTGCGGAACTGCCCGGACAGCTCGTACGCCGCAGGAGGTGGATCACCGATCAGCATCGCGGGCTGCCCGCTGGTCAGGTTCCCGAAGACCAGCGGCACGTCCAGGCCGTGACAGGCACCGAGGCCACCGCCCAGGCCCGGGGCCGGCCAGGTCAGCTCGTAGAGGTGCGCCCGGCCACCACCGGCGAGTTGCGCCTCGGCCAGGTGCAGGCTCGGCATCCGGAACAGCCAGTCCGCGTTGACCAGCTCGTAGAGCTGCTCGTCGGTGGCGGCCGGGAACGCCTCCCGGTAGCGGCGGGCACCGTCCGGGCCCGGGGCCAGCATCCGCAGCGCCGTCCCGGTCCGCTCGGGCGTGACCTGGCCGAGCACCCCGTCGAGCAGGCTGAACAGCCGGTGCTCGTCGCGGGTGTGCCCGACGAGCAGGTCGACGTCGCGGGCGGCACCGTCGGCCAGCGCCCGCCACGGGGCCGCCGGCAGCACGTCGCCGTCGACGACCGGCGCGAACGGGATCGGCCGGTGGGTGATCTGTCCCCACCGTTCCCGCCACCTGACGATCCCGGCGGAGATCGCCTGCACCACGGCCGGCAGCCGGTCCGCAGCCACCGTCGACAGGTCGGCCAGGGTCGGTCGTACCCCCAGTTCGGCGGCGCAGGCGGCGGTGACGTCGGCGGCCAGCTCGGGCGAGAGGAACGTCCCCGGGACGCTCTGCGCGACCGCCCGTCGCAACAGCCCGGCGGCGCGCGGCATGGCCAGCAGCGCGGCGACCGCGCCGCCGCCGGCCGACTGCCCGAAGACCGTCACCCGGCCCGGGTCGCCGCCGAAGGCGCGGATGTTGTCCCGCACCCACTCCAGGGCCGCCACCTGGTCGAGCAGTCCCCGGTTGGCCGGGGCACCGTCGAGCAGCCCGAAACCCTCGAAGCCGAGGCGGTAGTTGAGCGTCACCACCACGGTCCCGCCGCCGGCGAGGTGCCCGCCGTCGTACTCCGGGAGGCCGGAACAGCCGACGAGGTAACCGCCACCGGGAATCCACACCAGCACCGGCAATCCCGCCGCCGGGTCCGGCTCCGGCGTCCAGACGTTGAGCGTCAGCCAGTCGTCGCCGGTGGCTTGTGGGGACGTCCCCAACGCGTCGGGCTGCGGGGGCGGCGGACCGAAGGCGAGCGCCGGGCGTACGCCGTCCCAGCCGCGTGCCGGCTGCGGTGCGGCGAACCGGTGGGCACCGACCGGCGGCTCGGCGTACGGGATGCCCCGGAACACCGCCCGGCCCGACTCCCGGCAGCCGCGCAGGACACCGGCCACGGTACGGACCTCCGGCTCGGACTCCGACGGCATGCTGGCCCCTCCCCGCTCCCGGTCGGCCGCAGCATCCCAGCGCCCGCCGACCACCGGCAAACCATTTAGGTCCGGAGGGGGAATCGAAGCGCCCGGTGCCTGGTGGCTATGCCGGGGGTGGGGGTGGGGTGAGCCAGGCGAGGGGTTGTCCGGTGAGGGCGGCGTCGGCGAGGCGGTGGGCGCTGGCGGTCTTGAGGGCCGCGCGTGAGCTGTCGATCCAGCGTTGGACGTTGTCGATGCCCTGGTGGCGGTACTCGACTGCTTGGACGAGGCATTCCAGCTTGTCGGCGTCGCGGGCGACGATGGCCTCCGGTGTCTCGCCCGCTTCGTACTCGGCGACAGCGGCGTTGACGAGGTCGGCGACGGCCGGCGGGCAGGCGGCGACCTGGTCGGCGGTGACGGTGGTGTTGGGTGCGGCGGTGAGGTAGCTCTTGGCGATGTGCGGGATGTCGGTGATCCGGGTTTCCTGGGTGTCGTGCAGGACGCACAGCATCGACACTCGGGCCGGGTCGGCACCTTTTATGGCGGCGAGCATCATCCCGATCAGCGCGGTCCGGAACGAGTGGTCGGCGATGGATTCGGGGTCTTTGATGCCGGCGAACCACCAACCGGTGCGGGCGGCGCGCTTGAGGACGCCGGCCTCGAAGATGAAGCGCATGGCTCCGACGGCGTCGTGGTCGTCGTTCATCTGCCCATCCCTGTGCCGGTGACTCCGTCTGCTCGCAGGCTGTAGACGATAGAGGTTAGTTCTTCGGCTGATTGCGGGGTTTCTCTCGATCGATTCGGATCATCCGTTCGGGACGTGACCCGCAGAGGTCGATCTGTAGGGTCAGCGCCTGCGTTCTGGCCAAGTGGCCCATGCAGCAGCGGCGGCGCAAAGCATGAGGCAGACGAATAGACAACTCAACGCACCACAGAGCACCATGGCCCCAGCCCCGATGCCTTCCATGGGCGTCAGCGTAGGCGCTCAGCCAGCCGTACTCCCAGCGTGCCCGGTGCAGCGATCAACACCGACCAGGTTTGGTGCGCTCGACGGAACGAACAGCCCTCAATGGAACACCCGGAAATTGCAGGTGAGGGGCGCTCGGCGCGCGATGTGTCGGGGTACCGTCTGGCGAGATGGCAGCCGGTTGCGGCTGCCTGGGCCTCGTGATCTTGGAGTGGCGCTATGGCCTCGTCCGTCGATCCGCGCTTCGGCGCAGCTCTGCGTGAGTTTCGGCAGCGGCGAGGTTTGTCGCTTCGTCTCCTGGGACAGCTTGCTCATCGGAGCAAGAGTCATCTGCACGAGTTGGAGGCGGGGCTCAAGGCTCCGACGGCCGACACGGCGCGTCACCTGGACCGGGTTCTCGAAGCGGGGGGCGTGCTTGCTCGGTTGGCGGATGCACCAGTCGACCATGCGGCCGAGGCCGGTGAGCTGCGGGCGAGAGTTGCCGCCAGCGATGTCAGCGGGGACATGCTCGATCGGATCGAGCAGGGCGTTGACGATCTGGCCAGTTCCTATCCGACGATGGCCCCGGCGGATCTCTTGCCATTGGTGCGGCGACATCTTGCCTATGTGGGGCGGCTGCTGGATGGACGGGTGACGCTTGGGCAGCAGCGGCGGTTGTTGGTGGCCGGTGGCTGGCTGGCGGTGCTGCGGGCAACGGTGCACATCGACCTACGGCAGCGGACCGCTGCGGTCGCTCATTTGCGAGCTGCTCATGATCTTGCCGAACATGCCGAGCATGGCGAGATCCAGGCGTGGTGTCTCGAAACCCGGGCCTGGGACGTGTTGACCCAAGGTGACTACCGGGCGGCACTCGATCTTTCCCGTCAAGCGCAGCGGGTCGCTCCGAAGGGGAGTTCTGCCCGCATTCAGGCGACTGCTCAGGAGGCTCGTGCATGGGCGCGGATCGGGGACATCGGCGCGACTCGGCAGGCGTTGGACCGGGTGGAGCGGCTGACGGCGAATCTGCCCGTTCCTGAGCGGGCCGAGCACCACTATCGCTACGACCCGGCCAAGGCCGCCGCGTACACGGCCACGACTTTGGCGTGGGCGGGTGACCCCGGTGCCGAGCAGGTGGCGCGGGCGGTACTGACCGAGCTGGACCCGTACGGCGACGGGGGAGCACGGCCCCGCCGGTCCGCGTCGGCCCGTCTCGACCTCGGTCTCGCCCTGGTCGCCGCCGGCCAGCCGGACGAGGCGGTCGCTGTGGGGGCGCAGGCAGTGACGTCCGGCCGGGTGGTGCCGTCGAACTGGTGGCGGGCTGCGGAGTTGCTGGCGAAGGTGGAGCAGTCGGGGGCACCAGAGGCGGCGACACTGCGTGACGCGTGCATGGAGTACGCACCCGGGCGGTAGCCACCAGCGGACAGCACACTCGGTTAGCGGACGCTCACCTTCTGGATCGGCGGCGAGCCAGGCGTAACGCTGAACCTCACTGAAGCCGGGCGCGGGACGAGGCACATCAGCAGGTGCCCTCCGCGTCCTGACGACGGAGGGTCGGCCACATGACGGTGAGTATCGGACTTTTACGGCGGGTCATCGGCCGAAACTTCCCGTCGTCGCCGTCGGCCGTCTCCGGCGTCGTCGGGGAACGCCTCCAGGCATGGGAGCGGGAGGCCGCTCGACGGCGGTTGTCGGGCCTGACGCGAGGCGTACCGCAGCACCCGGCCTCGGGCGGGAGTGCCTTGTCGTCGAAGCGGCACGTGTCGTACGACGAGTATCTATCGGCCACCGCTCTGACCCTCGCGCGCCGGCACCGGCCGATGTGGTGTTGGCGACGATGGCGGCACATCTGCCGGTGTGGAGCCGACCTGCCCTGCCATGCCCGGCACCGGCTTCCGATCCCGCGCGGCCACTGGCCCGGGGGCGGTGGGCGGTGACCAGCCACGGCCCGGTGCTGCCGATCTGGAACTGCGGCGGATGCGACCGACCCTGGCCGTGCCCGACCCGCCAGCAGGAACTGCGCGCCGAGTACGCCGACGCGCCGGTGTCGCTGGCCCTCTACCTCGGGGCCTCCTTCGTCCAGGCGGCCGAGGACATGCCCTGGGCATCTGCCGGCCCCCTGCACCGCCGCTTCGTCGGCTGGATCAGGCAGCCGCGAGAAGTACAGCAGAGACGTGCAGCAACCGTGCCAGCCGAAGCCGACCGGTAGTAGCCCCACCGGGCGGGACGGCCCCGGACGACATGCGATCCGTCCGGCCTGCCGACAGTTCACCACGGAATCGACCCCATGGAGGAGCGACCCCATGCAGCACGAGTCTGTCGTGAACCCCTGGTCCCATCACCACACCCCGGCAGACAGTCCCGCTGCCGGGGCCGGAGAGCGGGGGCACTCGTGATCTCCGGTGTGCTGTCGGTCGTGTTCGGGGGGTTGGTGCCGGGCTTCCTGCTCGGGCTGCTCGCGTTCCGGGTCAAGTCACGGTGGTGTCCCCGCTGCGGCGAGGCCACCCACACCATGCCGGTACCGGGGCACGACCGGTGACCGGCCCCGGCCGGCAGCGCCCCGGAAACGAGCCGGCGATCGGCCGCCGGATGGCCGAGCTACGCGCCCGGCGGGGCATGAGCCAGCAGGTCTTCGCCGACCGGATCGGCAAGTCGAAGAGCTGGGTCGACAAGGTGGAACGGGGGGTGCGTACCCTCGATCGGCTCTCCGTCATCGACACCGTGGCCGGCGCGCTCGGTGTCGCGCCGCAACTGTTGCTCGCCGGGCGGAACCCGCCGGCACCGGTCACCGACGTCGGTGCCGGCATGGAACGGGTCAGGGCGGCGCTGGCCCGGCACGACCCCCCAGCGTCCGTCCCGGGCGGTCCCCTGCTGCGGCAACTCGACGACCAGGCCGGATACGCCTGGGCGGCGTACCGCAACGGGCAGCACCCCCAGGTGCTGCGGATGCTGCCTGATCTGCTCGCCGACAGCCGTCACGCCGGCCACACCGGCCCGGTGGACCCGCCCGTCCTCGACCTGCTGGTGCGGGTGCACCGGCTCACCGCCCAGACGCTGGTCAAGCTCGGCGACGCCCACCTGGCCTGGCTGGCCGCCGACCGGGCCATGATGACCGCCACCCGTGGCGACCCGGTCCGGATCGGCCGGGCGGCGGTGACCCTCGCGCAGGTGCTCCGGGCGCTGCGGCGGGGCCGGCTGGCCAGGACCGCCGCCCTCACCGCCGTACGCCAGCTCGACCCGGCGGCGGCGCAGGGTGACCCGCCGGCGCTGGTCCTGACCGGGGCGCTGCTGATCGAGGCCGCCCTCGCCGCCGCCAGCTACGGCGACGCCGCCACCGCCCACGACCTGACCGAACGCGCCGCCCCGCTCGCCACCGCCGACGAACCGACCGACCCGGACGGCATCACGTTCGGGCCGACCAGCGTCGAGCTTGCCCGCGCCCTGGCCGCCACCCACCTCGGCGACCACCACCGGGCCGTCGACCTGCACCGCCGGGCCACCGGGCGGGAAGGCTGGCGGCAACTCCCCGCCGAGCACCGCGCCGCCCACCTCATCGACATCGCCCGCAGCCACCTCGACCTGGGCGACCCCGACGCCGCCGGGCGGGCCCTGCTCACCGCCGACCGCACCGCCCCCGGTGAGACCCGCACCCGCCCCGCCGCCCGTGCCGCCCTGACCGCCGTGCTCCGCGCGGGCCCCACCCCGGCCGACGTCGCCCGCCTCGCCGACACCATCGGGCTGACCCGCCCCTGACCTGTACACCTCGTGGCCGGACCGGCCGTGAAGTGATGTCCAGGAAGCGCACCTGACCATCAGCCGGCAAACCGCCAACGAGTTCGGACCGGTAAGCGGCTACTACGCCCATCGCCGGCCCTGAGCCCCAGTGGTCCTCCTGGCGTGGTCGATCTCCTGGGGGACAAGCACAATGACGGCATGAGTCTTGCCGCGGTCCGTGCGGATGTCGCGGTGATCGACGATCTGTTGCGGTACGTCGCCAAGCGCCCGGTCGACCTCAGCGATCCGAACGCGATGGCCGAGATCCGGAAGGCGCAGTCGCCGGTGGAGGAAGCCGGGGTGGCGGCCGAGGCGTCCGCCGCGCTCGATGCGCTGTTGGATGCGTACGAGACCGGCGGAGCGCCGGCCCGTGAGGAGGTCCGAGACATCTTTCGGGCTTACCCGTCCTTCCGCTGGGCTGCCCACCTACCGGTGGTGTGGAATTCGGTCGGAGAGTTCCGCCGACGACTTGTCCATGTCTCCGCTGTGGATCAGGGTGCCGATCCGCGCGACGAGCTGATGACGATCTGGTGGCTGTGCAACCGAGCCCGCGAGTGCGCCATCGACGTCGAACCGGTGCTCCGCGAGGTCGCGAACCTGTCATCCGACGCGGATCTCTACGGGTTCGGCTCGATGCAGATGCTGATCATGCGAGGGCTGGAGGTACACGACCTCGGCTAGCAGTCGCGACAGGGAGCCTGTCACGATCGTGGGCAGCCTCCCCACCCAGACCACCTGCTTGAGCCGGGCCGCCGCCATCGGCCTGACCCGCGCCTGAGCGCAGGAGGCGACGAGGGTCGCGGTTGTTGCCCCGCTGTTACGTCACGGTGCGGGCGCTGTGGCACAGGTGGCGCACCGTCGACTCGACCGGCCACCGTGGCCGGACACCGTCGACCGGGAGGTCACCATGCGTTCCACCAGGACCCTGATGGCGGCCACGGCCGTGCTGGCCGTGCTGCTCACCACCGTCGGTACGGCGACCGCCGCCGGCCGGCTCCGCGCCGGCGTCACCGCCGCACCCTACTGCGGGATCACCTGGGGCAGCGCCGGGAAGACCGGGGGCGACCTGAACCCCGCCCCGCTGCTGACCACCCGCACCGGCCAGCAGGACTGCTACGACCGGCTGGTCTTCGAGTTCGACGGGAACGCCGACGGCTACTCGGTCGGCTACGGCGAGGTGTTCACCGAGGGGCAGGGGTTGGCGATGTCGCCGTACACGGCGGGCGGGGCGGTGCTGCGGGTGCAGTTGCGGGAGCCGGCCGTGGGCTACCCGTACCGGGCCGGTGACCACGTGGCGGCGGTGCTCGGCTACCGCACCCTGCGCGACGTCGTCTACGGCGGCACCTTCGAGGGCTACAGCACCTTCGCCGTCGGCGTCCGGGCGCAGTTGCCGTTCCGGGTGCTGCTGCTCGCCGGCCCCGGCACGCACAGCCGGATCGTGCTCGACGTGGCGCACCAGTGGCAGGAGTGACCGCGACGGTGACCACCGGTCGGGCCGGGGGCCGACGTCGATCGGCTCCCGGCACCGGCCGTTGCGCCGGGTCGCGACCGACCGCCCCGGGACTACCCTGGGAACACCATGGACGGCCGGGTGCTGCTGGTCGAGGACGATGTCTCCATTCGGGAGGTCACCGCCCTCGGTCTGCGCCGGGCCGGGTTCCGGGTCAGCACCGCCGCCGACGGCCGGACCGCGCTGGCCACCTGGCGGGCCCAGCAGGTCGACCTGATCGTCCTGGACGTGCTGCTGCCCGGCCTCGACGGGTTGGAGGTCTGTCGGGCGGTCCGGCGCAGCAGCCAGCTGCCGATCCTGCTGCTCACCGACAGCACCGACCCCATCGACGTGGTGGTCGGCCTGGAGTGTGGGGCCGACGACTGCCTGCGTAAACCGTTCGACCTGGCGGAACTGGTGGCCCGGGTCCGGGCGGCGCTGCGGCGGGGGTACGCCGTGCCCACCGAACCCGTGCTGACGGTCGGGCCGCTGGAGGTCGACCCGGCCCGCTTCGTGGCCCGCCGCGACGGACGGGAACTGCCCCTCACCGCCACCGAGTTCCGGCTGCTGACCGAGCTGGCCCGCCGGCCCGGTCAGGTGTTCACCCGGGAGGCGCTGCTGGACCGGGTGTGGCGGCACTCCCACCTCGGCGACTCCCGCCTGGTCGACGTGGCCGTGCAGCGGCTACGGGCCAAGGTCGACCACGACCCGGCCGCCTCCCGGCTGGTGCGCACCGTACGCGGGGTCGGCTACAAACTCGACGCGGCGTGACCTCGCCCCTCGTGACCGACCGGTGGTGTCCCCGCTGCGGCGAAGCCACCCACCCCGTGCCGGTGCCGGGGCACGACCGGTGACCGGCCCCGGCGCGGCAACGCCCCGGCACCGAGCCAGGTCACGACCCCAGGTGGCCGGTCCGGGGGCCGGACCGGCCACCCCGACGCTCAACTGGGCCCGACGCCGCTTACGGCCTCGATCCAATCGGCGAGATAGTGGGTCGTCAGGCCGTAGGCCAGGTCCGTCTCGTTGTTCGCGATGTGGACACCGTAGATTTTGTCGAGCCAGTAGATCCCGGCCCCGGAATCACCCTGCCCCGGCACGCCGCTTCCATAGCTGACCATTCGCATGGCGCTGTTGCCGGCCCCCACGAGATAATGGTGAATGTTGTAGTCCGTCACCCGCATGCCGCAGATCCGCAGGAAGGAGGCGGGAGTGGTACTCCCGCGGGTGGTGGCCCCCCAACCGCTGATCGACGGGGTGGAGTTGATGGGGGGATATGCCAGCGAGTAGCCCACGACGATCCGGGACCAGTTCGGGACGTCCTGCCAGAGGTTGAGGAGCATCGCGTCCTGGAAGGGCTCCTTGTAGATTCCGGCGATCGCCATCAGGTGGCCCTTGGCGAGCGTGCGCTCGCCTGCGGCGACCAGGCTGTTGTTGACGTTGCCGCCGGTGTTGTCGAAACAGTGTCGGGCCGTGAGGACCCAGTTGCTGGCGATGAGCGTGCCGGCGCACTGATAGGAGTCGTTGACGAAGATCTGCACCTGACCGCGCAGGTACCCGGCGGAGTTTCCGCCGATGACGGCGCCGGCCGGCTGCGCGGTGCCGGCCACAGCGGCAATGGGAGTCAGGGACAGGGTCACCGCAACGGCGACCCGCCGCAGTAACGATGGTGTACGCAGGCGCAGGCCGTATGCCAGAACTCCAGAGTGGAGGATTGACGCCAGACGGCTCCGTATGGGATGGGGCAGCGGGTCTTCGACGCGTCCCCGCAGCCGCGGCGCTCAGGTGACGGCGGTGGCCATCCGGCGTACCGCCTCGGTGAGCAGCTCCGGGGAGGTGGCCAGGTTCAGCCGGACGTGGCCGACGCCGCCGGTGCCGAAGGCCAGACCGGAGTTGAGCGCCACCCGGCCCCGCTCCAGGAAGACGGCGGCGGGATCGTCGCCGAGGCCCAGCCCTCGACAGTCGAGCCAGGCGAGGTAGGTGGCCTGGCCGGGTCGGTACCGGACGGCCGGCAGGTGCTCGGCGAGCAGCGCGGCGAGGAGCCGACGGTTGTCGTCCAGGCCGGCCAGCAGCGCGTCGAGCCAGTCGCCCCCGTCCCGGAACGCGGCGGTGTGCGCGATCACCCCGAGGTGGCTGGTGCCGACGCTGACCTCGAAGGGAACCCGGGCGACGTCCCCGGCGGCGGCCGGGCCGGCGACGAGCAGCCCACCCCGCAGACCGGCCAGGTTCCACCCCTTGGAGGCGGACATCAGCGACAGGCCGTGCTCCGCTCCGGGCACCGAGAGGTACGGCACGAAGCGCGCTCCCACGCCGACCAGCGGGGCGTGGATCTCGTCGGCGACCACCCGCACCCCGTACCGCCCGGCCAGCGCGGCGACGGCGGTCAACTCGTCGGCGGTGTGCAGGACGCCTGTCGGGTTGTGGGGGTTGCAGAGCAGGTACGCCGCCGGTCGCCCGCCGGAGCGGGCCACCCGGAACGCCTCTTCCAGGGTGCCGAGGTCGATCCGCAGGTCGTCGCCGAGCGGTGCCTCCACGATCCGGCGGCCGGCGTACCCGACGAACCCGTAGAATGGCGGGTAGACCGGGCAGTTGACGACCACCGCGTCACCGGGCCCGGTGAGCAGCCGCAACGCCTCGACCACGCCGTGCATCACGTCGGGCACCAGCGCGGTCCGCTCCACGGCCAGCCCGTCCCAGCCCCACCGACGCCTGGCGAACTCCGCCAGCGCCTCCGGGTACGCCGTGCCGGCAGAATAGCCGGTGTCCCCGAGCGCGACGGCGTCGGTGATGGCCCGCGCGACCGGCTCGGCGAGCGGCACGTCCATCTCCGCCACCCAGAGCGGCAGCACGTCGTCCGGGTACTCCCGCCACTTGACGCTCGTCCGTCGCCGCAGCTGGTCCAGCCGAAGCTGGCGCAGGGGATTCGCCTGGTCCCGGGAGCCCTGGTGCGTACCACTCATGACGTGAAGACTATTCCGCCCCCTGCCACCGCGCGGTCGCACGGCAGCGGGGCGGAGAGTGCCCCGACCAGGATTCGAACCTGGGCTCTCCGGTTTCGTAGACCGGCGCGCTGTCCGCTGCGCCACCGGGGCTCACGGCCGACGCCCGGGGGCGTCGGCCGGTCTAACCCTTCACACACACCACCTGCTTGAGGTGGGCCACCACCTCGACCAGGTCGTCCTGCTGCGCCATCACCTCGGTGATGTCCTTGTACGCGCCGGGGATCTCGTCGACCACCCCGGCGTCCTTGCGGCACTCCACCCCGGCGGTCTGCCCCGCCAGGTCGTCAACGGTGAACGTCCGCTTCGCCTGCGCCCGCGACATCCGCCGCCCGGCCCCGTGCGACGCCGAGCAGTACGCGTCCGGGTTCCCCCGCCCCCGCACGATGTACGACCCGGTGCCCATCGACCCCGGGATGATGCCCAGGTCCCCCCGGCCGGCCCGGATCGCCCCCTTGCGGGTCACCAGCACGTCCACCCCGTCGTAGTGTTCCTCCGCCACGTAGTTGTGGTGGCAGGAGATCGGCTCCCCGTAGCTGACCTGCGGGAAGGCGTCCCGCACCACGCCGCAGAGCAGGGCCAGCATGACCGCCCGGTTGCGCCGCGCGTACTCCTGCGCCCACCACAGGTCCCGCCGGTAGGCGTCCATCTCCGGGGTGCCGGCGAGGAACACCGCCAGGTCCCGGTCGGGCAGGTCGGCGTTGTGCGGCAGGGCACGGGCCACCCCGATGTGCCGCTCGGCCAGCTCCTTGCCGATATTGCGGGAACCGGAGTGCAGCATCAACCAGACCTGCCCGGCGTCCGGGCCGTCCTGCTCGACGCAGACCTCGATGAAGTGGTTGCCCCCACCGAGGGTGCCGAGCTGGTGCCGGGCCCGGCTCTCCAGCTGCGCCACCCGGCGGTCCAGGGTGGCGAACCGGGCCCAGAAGTCGTCCCAGCCGCGCTGCTCCAGGCCCCGCACCCGACGCGGGTCGACCGGGTCGTCCCGCTTGGCGAAACCGACCGGCACCACCGCCTCGATCGCCGACCGCAGCGACGCGAGGTCGTCGGGCAGGTCGGCGGCGGTGAGCGAGGTGCGGACCGCGCTCATCCCGCAGCCGATGTCCACCCCGACGGCGGCCGGCGAGACGGCCTGCCGCATCGCGATCACCGAGCCGACGGTGGCGCCCTTGCCGTAGTGCACGTCCGGCATCACGGCGACGCCCTGCACCCAGGGCAGCGCGCCGATGTTGCGCAACTGCTGCGCGGCCTGCGGCTCGATGCCGTACGGGTCGGTCCAGACCCGTACCGGCGCCTTCGTGCCCGGCAGCGGGGTGAATGCCATGGTCGTTCTCCTCGTTCGTGGGAGCAGGGGTGACAGGATTCGAACCTGCGACCGTCGGGTTTGGAATCCGGTGCTCTACCCATTGAGCTACACCCCTCGGCGGGTGTCGGGGATCGAAAAAGCCGCCCGGTCCCCTGGTGGGGTGGGCGGCTGCGCAGGTCGCGCCGGCGCTATCCGCGCCGCCACCCCGATCGCCACCGACAACCCCGGGTTCGTTCGCCGGCTGGCAACAGCACGCCGCCGCGCGGCTGGGACCGCGTGGTCTCGGTGCTGAGGTACGGCGACACGGTGTGCTCCCCGGTGGGTCGGTGTGACGTTGCCGTTGAACCTAGGTGCACGCCCGCACCGCCGCAAACGGATATCCACGTTCGCGCCGCTGACGTTCCGGCTATCGAGGCCCGCAGATCATGGGGAGCATGTCGAGCCAGACGCTGCCCACGATGGCGACCGGGTAGCGGGCCTCCCTGACCTGCCCGTCGGCGGTCTGCACGGAGAACCGCACCGACAGCGGCTCCGGTGTGGCCGGCTCCCCGCACTGGAACAGCACCACCACGTCGATCCAGCCGGTGCCGCCGGCCCGGATCAGCCGGGTCCGGCCGAGATCGCGGATGACCGTGGTGGGGCTCTCCGCCCGCACCGACCGTACCGTGATCGGGGACGGCCCGGCGTTGACCACGGCCAGCGACCCTTCGATCCGGGCTCGGCCCCCGGAGTTCACGCCGCCTCCGCTCGTTCCGGTGGCGACGGCCACCAGCGCGACCGTCGCGTCCCGCTCCTGCCGGGCACGGGCCTCCCGCGACCGGTCGACGCCCCAGCCGCCCAGCACGACGCCGGCCGCGAAGGCGGCCACCAGGCCGAGGACTATCCCGGGCCGGGCGGTACGCCGGACGCGGCCGGTGGTCGGCCCGACGGGTTCGTTCCGGTGCGCGTCCAGGTCGATCACGGCGTCCTCGGCGGGCATGGCGACAGCCTAGGGCCGCTGGCGGCGACGTCGTGTCCGGCGGGGCCGGCACGCGGTACGGTCGGCCATGGCATTGATGCGGTGCGAGTTCGACTCCGAGGCCCTGGGCATGAGCACGTCGATGACGGTGATCCTGCCGCAACCCGACCCGGCACGGCCGACGCCCGCCGACGCGGGCCCGCCGGTGCTCTACCTGCTGCACGGCCTCAGCGACGACGACACCGCCTGGACCCGCCAGACCGCGATCGAGCGTTACGTGGCGTCGCTGGGTCTGGCCGTGGTGATGCCCCAGGTCGGGCGCAGCTTCTATACCGACGAGACGCACGGCAACCGGTACTGGACGTTCCTCACCGACGAACTGCCGCAGGTCTGCCGGTCGTTCTTCCGGCTTTCCGAGCGCCGGGAGGACACCTTCGTCGCCGGGTTGTCGATGGGCGGCTACGGGGCGGTGAAGTGGGCGCTGCGGCAGCCGGAGCGGTTCGCCGCCGCGGCCAGCCTGTCGGGGGCGCTCAACGTCGCCCACCGCCGCCACGCCCCCGACCGTCCGCTCGACCCGGACGTCTGGCACACCGTCTGGGGCGACGCCCCGACCGCCGGTCCCGACGACGACACCGTGGCGCTGGTCGGTCGCGCCGGGGCCGACACTCCCCCGCTCTACGTCGCCTGCGGCACCGAGGACTTCCTCTACGACGACAACGAACGTTTCGTCGCGGCGGCCCGGGGCCGGGGCGTGCCGGTGACCGTGGACTTCTCCCCCGGCGACCACGACTGGCCGTACTGGGACGCCACGATCCGCGACGTGCTGGCCTGGCTGCCGCTGCGCACCCGACCGGCCGCCGGCTGAGCCGGGCCGGGTCGGCGGGTCAGACGCCCACGCTGCCGTCGACGGCCTCCCGCAGCAGGTCGGCGTGGCCGTTGTGGCGGGCGTACTCGTGCATCATGTGCAGCATCACCAGGCGCAACGACACGTCCTCGCCCCAACGCGCCTGGTGACCGGTGACGTCGAGCGAGGCCGCCGCCCGCTCGATCCGCCGGGAGTGCTCCACCTCCCGCTGCCACGCCGCGAACGCCTCCGCCCCGGTGGACCCGCTCGGGTCGTACGCCTGCTGGTAGTCGCCGGTGTCCGACCAGAGCAGCGGCACGTCCTGCGCGTCGATCACCCGCCGGAACCAGGCGCGCTCCACCTCGGCGAGGTGCCGCAGCAGGCCGAGCAGGGTCAGCTGCGACGACGGCACGGCCCGCTGGCGCAGTTCCTCGTCGGTCAGGCCCTCGCACTTCATGGCGAGGGTGGCCCGGTGGAAGTCGAGGAAGGCACGCAGCGTCTCCCGCTCCCCGGCGAGCAGCGGCGGGCCGATCCGTTCGGTGGTCATGTCGGGTCCTTCACGGGACGGGACCGCCCCGGGCGGGCGGCCGGGAGCCGTCGGGCAGCCTAGCGGCCTACCGCCGCCGACCCACCGCAGTTACCCCGACCGGCGGTCGGCGGCCCGACCCCGGAGCCGGCGACCGGACCGCTCAGCGGGGCAGGGACGCGCGGGCCACCGGGAAGTCGAAGTAGGTGTCGGGGTAGGGCTCGTCGGCGTACCGGTAGTGCCACCACTCCCGGTCGTAGTTGACGAAACCCTCCTCGGTCATCAGGCGTTCCAGCAGGCCCCGGTTGGTTCGGGCGGTACCGGTCACCCGGGGGTCGGCGGTGTGCGCGAGCGGGTCGAAGCAGTCGAATCCGGTGCCCATGTCGAGGGTGCCGTCGGCGAACCGCCGGTCGGCCGGGTCGGTGCAGGCCACCAGCGGCTGGCCCGGGGCGTACGAGGCACGGGGCGGGGCCAGGCGGGGCTCCAGGGTCAGGTCGAGGGTGCTGCCCCGGCTGTGCGCGGTGGGCGCGCCGAGGTAGCCGTCGGCGAACAGCCTCGACTTGGCCACCCGGGGATAGAACTCCGCCTTCGTCTGCTGCGCTGCGGGGTCCTTCGCCCAGCGGACGAACTCGTCGGCGGCGCGCTGCGGCCGGTAGCAGTCGTACACCCGCAGGCTCAGCCGTTGGGCGCGGGCGGCGTCCTGCACCCGGCGCAGCGCCTCGGCGGCGGTACGGGTGAGCAGGCACAGCGGCTCGTCGTAGCCGTCCACCGGACGGCCGACGAAGTTGTGCGGGCCGGCGTAGCGGATGTCCACGACGATGCTCGGGTCGACCTCGGACAGCAGCACCACGTCGGCGGGGGCGCGCGGCCCGCTCGGGGTGGGCATGGCGGCGCTCGGCACCGGCGCGGGCTGCGGCGGCCGGCCACAGCCCGCCGTCGCCAGTACCGCCGCCGCGACCAGCAACCGGAGCAGCACCCGTCGGGGGTGGTCCGCGCCGGCTCTCACCGTTGTCGGCGTCCGTGGTGGGGTCGGTGCCGCAGGGCGAGCAGCAGCCCGGCGAGCCCGGCCACGACGGCGGCCAGGGAGACCGCGAGCAGCGGACGCGACCAGGGGTGACCGTCCGGGTCGAGCCTGCCCGGTCCCCCGGCGGCGGCCAGTGCGGGCGGGGTGGCGGTGGCCGACGCGGACGGGCCGGCGGTCAGCTCGCCCGGGTTGACCAGCCGGCCGACCGCCGCGCCCCGGGGCACCCCGAACCCCCAGTCGAGCAGGGCCGCGCCCTGTTCCCAGCCCCGTCTGTCGAGCACCTCCGCGCCGAGCAGGGTGACCACCAGCCGCCGGCCGCCCCGCTCGGCGGCACCGACGTAGGTGTGCCGGGCCAGGTCCGTGTAGCCGGTCTTGCCGCCCAGCGCCCCCGGGTAGCGGTCGAGTAGCTGGTTGTCGTTCTGGATCGGGAACGCCTTCTCGCCGAGCGCCGGCTGGGCGGGGATCATCGTCTCCCGGGTGGTGTCGTAGCGGCGGAAGGTGGCGTCGGAGAAGCAGGCACGGGCGATCAGCGCCAGGTCGTACGCGCTGGTGAACTGGCCCGGCCCGTCCAGCCCGGACGCGGTCACCGCGTGGGTCTGCAACGCGCCGAGCTGCCGGGCGTGCTCGTTCATCGCCCGCAGCCCACCGGGCAGCCCGTCGGGGCCGCCGCCGAGTCGGGCCAGCGCGTTGGCCGCCTCGTTGCCGGACTTGAGCAGCAGGCCCAACCAGAGGGTCTCGATCCGGTACCGGCCGCCCTCGGCGAAGCCCACGGCGGAGCTGCCCGGCTCGATGTCGAGGTCGCCGGGGGTGAGGGTGACCGTCTGGCGGGGGTCGAGCTTCGGCAGCACGGTCGCGGCGAGCAGCAGCTTCTGCACACTCGCGGGGGTGCCGTACTCGTGCGGGCCGCAGCCGCCGAGCACGTCGCCGCTGTCCAGGTCGGCTACCAGCCAGGAGACGGCCGGCACGGCGGGTGGCCGGGGTGTCCCGGCCGGTCGGACCTGCCCCGTGGTGGCCAGGGCGGGGCCGCCGACCACGCGGGCGGCGGGGTCGGTGTGGGGCGGGACCGGTCGGGGTGGCCGGGACACGGCCGGCACCGGCGCGCACGGGCCGGTGGTGACCGCCCCGGCGGCGTCCGCCGCACCGGCGGGTGCGACGACCGGCGACAGCAGCAGGGCGGCGATGGCGGCGGCGGTACGTCCCCGAACTCTCACGCTGACGAAGGTAGTGACGCCCGCCCCGCCGGTCCGGCGATCCGGCGAAACCCACCCGGTGGGTGCGGACCGGCCACTAGCATGCCGCCGGGCGGCGGGAGGTGTCGACGGGGGTGGATGGGGGTAGCGGAGGGTAGGCCCCGGTGAAGGAGGAGACCATGACCGACCCCCGTTACGCCCCGATCGGCCTCGCGGCCGGTGGTGACCTGGTCGACGTCGACGATGTCGACACCCGTCCCGTGGTGGGTGCCGACGACGCCCGCGCCGACGCCGCCCGTGCCGGCGCGGAGGTGGACCTGTCCGACGCCGCCCGCGACGGCGACGGCGTGCCGGTCGGCACGACCGACGCGGACGCCGACCGGACCCGGGCGGCAGGCGAGCAGAGCTGATCGTCGGGTGGGGGCGGCTGACCGCCCCCACCCGGCGTCATCCCCCGGCCGGCCCCGCGACGGGCCGGCCGGCGTCGTTCAGTGGCCCCGGATCGCGCGGTGGATCTGCACCGGCAGGGCCGGGGCGCCGTCCACCGGCGCGGGGTCTTCGGGGGTGGGCGCGATGCCACCGGCGGCGATCTTGTCCAGGGTGTTCAGCCCGGCCGCGTCGATGCTGCCGAAGACGGTGTAGTTGGGGCGCAGCGCCGAGTCCGACTGGACCAGGAAGAACTGGCTGCCGTTGGTGTCCGGCCCGGCGTTGGCCATGGCGAGCGTGCCCCGGGCGTAGAGTCGGCGCACCCCGGTGGGGTCGGTCGGCGCGGGCGGCAGGTCGGTGGGCAGTTCGTCGCGGTAGCGGTAGCCCGGCCCGCCCTCACCGGTGCCGGACGGGTCGCCGCACTGGAGCACCTGCAGCGTCGGGTACGCGGTCAGCCGGTGGCAGGGCGTCCAGTCGTAGAACCGGTGCTTCGCCAGGTGCAGGAAGCTCTGCACGGTGCACGGGGCCTGTTCGCGGTCCAGGGTCAGCCCGATCGGCCCCTGGCTGGTGCGCAGGGTGACCCGGACCGTGCCGTCGTCGGGCGTCCGACGCGGGTCGGGCGGCAGCGGCACCGGCCGGGCCGGCGGCTCGTCGGGCGTGGACGTGTACGCGCACGGCCCCTTCGTGGTCCGGGCGGCGGTCGGCCCGTCGGCGGGCGCGGCGACGGCGGCGGTGCCACCGGCGACGACCAGCGCGGCCGAGGCCAGGGCCGCCCCGGCGAGGCGGGCCAGCCGGCCGTGGGGGCGCGACCCGGCGGCGGACGGTCGGGGTTCACTCGACACTGATGGTCCTCCTGGACTCGTGGTACCGGAGAGACGGCGGGTACCGGAACGACCGGAGTCTATGGAGGCTCGCACCGGTTGTCGACGCCGATCCGGGCGGGTCGTGACCGTCGACGCGCGCCGGTGCTCCCCGGCGCAACGGGTCGCCGTCAGTCCCAGGCGACCCGCCGTCGGACCCGGCGGCGGGTCCGCCGCCGACGGCCGACCGCGAGCAGGACGGCCAGCAGGCCGACCAGCCCGGCCGCCCCGCCGACCACCGCCCCGCCGAGCCAGTGCGGTGCGCCCGCCGTCGGGCGGGAGGCGGCCGGCGCGGCGGCCACCGGGGCGGCCGGTGGGGCCGACGGGCTGGCGGTGGTCAGCTCACCGGGCTCGACCAGTCGCCCCACCGAGGCGTCCCGGGGCAGGCCGAAGCCCCAGTCGAGCAGCCGCGCCCCCTGTTCCCAGCCGCGTACCGGGCGGGCCTCCGCCCCGAGCAGGGTCACCACCAGTCGTCGTCCACCGCGCTCGGCGGCCCCGACGTAGGTGTGCCGGGCGAGGTCGGTGAAGCCGGTCTTCCCGCCCAGCGCCCCCGGGTACCGGTAGATGAGCTGGTTCTCGTTCTGGATCTGGAAGCCGGGTTTGCGCAACGCCGGCTGGGCCGGGATCTGGGTGCGCTCGGTCAGGGCGTACCGGCGGAAGGTGGGGTCGGCGAAGCAGACCCGGGCGATCAGCGCCAGGTCGTACGCGCTGGTGAACTGGCCCGGACCGTCCAGCCCGGACGGGGTCACCGCACGGGTCTGCAACGCCCCGAGCCGGCGTGCCTCGGCGTTCATCTCGCGGACCCCGGCGGCGGCGCTGCCCGCACCGAGGCGGGCCAGCAGGTTCGCCGCGTCGTTGCCGGACTGGAGCAGCAGGCCGAGCCAGACGGTCTCGACCGGGTAGCGGCCACGGTCGAGCAGGCCGACGGCGGAACTGCCCGGCTCGATGTCCAGGTCGGGTCGGGTGACCGTGACGACCTGCTTCGGGTTCAGCTTCGGCAGCATGGTGGCGGCCAGCAGCAGCTTCTGCACGCTGGCCGGGGTGCCGTACTCGTGCGGGCCGCAGCCGCCGAGCACCGCCCCGGTGTCCAGGTCGGCGACGAGCCACGAGGTCGCGGTGACCGGCGGCGGCGCGGGCGCACCGGGCGGCACGGTCAGCCCGGGGGTGGCCAGCGCCTCGCCCCCCACCCGTTGCTGCTCGGGCACGGCCGCGGGCGGCGTGGGCCGGGGCGGTCGGGTCACCTTCGGCGTCGGCAGCTTCGGGCACGGCACGACGACGGCGGCGGCCGACCCGGCGCGGGCCGCACCGCCCGCGGTGGCGGGGATGGCCGGCACACCGGTGAGGAGTACGGCCGCGACGCCGGCGGCCAGGACCCGGGCTCTCATGGTGAGGCACCCTACCGAGGCGGCAACCAGGTTCCCCAGGGGGCGCGACCGACCCGACGGGAATCCCTTTCGTCACCCTGGATCATCGACCAGTGACCACTGGTAGCCGAAATCGCCTCCATCGCGCGCCGATGGAACCGCTCCCACCCTCACTGACCTGGGATTTCTTCATCATTCACCGAGAGCGACCGGAAGCTCACGAGAATTCTTGAACGATCTTCTGCCGGTCCCCGTATCCATCGCCGCAAGGACGGATCGGGGCGGACGCCAATGCCGGGCGTCGGACATCCGGTCCGCCTTGACCCCAGCCACCGTCGGGCACCGCACGCTACGCCGTCGCGACCCGCCGGAGATCAGAGGAGAGGTACATGGCCAGGCCAATGCGGAAGAATGCCGTCCTCAAGCTCGGCGGAGTGGGCGCCCTGGCGGTGCTGCTGCTGGGCGGCGGTCTGCAACTCGCCTCCGCCGGTGAGAACACCGGCAGCACCGCCGCGCAGACCGTCAACTGCCCGACGGTACGGGACAAGCTGCCGGCGGTCCCCGCGTCGGCTGCCGCCGGGGTGGAGCGGGAACTGGCCAACCTGGACGAGGAGATCGCCCGGCAGAACGAGCGGCTGGCGAAGCAGGCGGCCAACCCGCAGGGCGGTGCGAACTTCATCAACAACGCCATCCTCGGCCCGCTGAAGAGCAAGCGGGTCGCGGTGCTGGACCGCATCGAGATCAACTTCAACCGGGCCGGCGCCCAGCGACCCAACCTGGACGCCCTGGCCACCTGCGGCCTGAACGCCCCGGGTGTGGCCAGCGCGCTGAACAGCTCCGTCAAGGCGGGCAACGCCGCCACCGGCGGGAACAACACCACTGCCGCCGCCCAGACGGTGAACTGCCCGACGCCGCAGATCCCCGCCGTACCGGCCCAGGCCGCCGCGAACGTCCAGGCCGAACTGGCCAACCTCGACAAGCAGATCAGCGAGGCCAACGCCCGCCTCGCCCAGCAGGCCGCCAACCCCCAGGGCGGCGCCAACTTCATCAACAACGCCATCCTCGGCCCCCTGGAGGACAAGCGCAAGGCCGCCCTCGACCGCATCGAGATCGCCTTCAACCGCGTCGGCGCACAGCGCCCCAACCTCGACAACTTCGCCGCCTGCGGGCTCAACGGCGCGGGTGCGGGCAACGCCGGCAACGGCAACGCGGGTGCCGGCAACGGCAACGGCGGCAACGGGAACGCCGGGAACGGGAACGCCGGGAACGGCAACGCGGGCAACGGTAACGCCGGTGCCGCCCGGACGGTGAACTGCCCGACGCCGCAGATCCCCGCCGTACCGGCCCAGGCCGCCGCGAACGTCCAGGCCGAACTGGCCAACCTCGACAAGCAGATCAGCGAGGCCAACGCCCGCCTCGCCCAGCAGGCCGCCAACCCCCAGGGCGGCGCCAACTTCATCAACAACGCCATCCTCGGCCCCCTGGAGGACAAGCGCAAGGCCGCCCTCGACCGCATCGAGATCGCCTTCAACCGCGTCGGCGCACAGCGCCCCAACCTCGACAACTTCGCCGCCTGCGGGCTGAACTGACCTCTTTGCGCACCGACGGCCCGGCGGATCATCCGCCGGGCCGTCCGGCTGTGCACGGCCTCCGCAGCGCGTTGGTGCTACCCCGCCGTGCGGTTCAGGTGCCGGTCCCGTCCAGGTAGTCGTGCAGGGCGGCGGAGGCCCGCAGCCGGCGCAGGCTGCGCCGGTTCAGCTCCTGCTCCCGCCGGGCGAGTTCGGCCCGGACCCGGTCCGGCCGGCCGGTGCTGCGCAGCTCGTCGAGGACCGCCGTGATGATGTCGAACGGGTAGCCGCCCCGGCGCAGCAGCGCCACCACCTGCGCCGCCCGTCCCTCGGCCACGTCGTACACCCGGTAGCCGGTGCCCGGCTGCCGGTGCGGACGGAGCAGGCCACGCTGTTCCCACAGGCGCAGCTGCGAGGTCCGCACACCCACCTGGGCCGCCACCTCGCCGATCCGGGCGTCCCGGCGGGGCACGGCCGCCGGCCGGCTGCCCAGCACCGTCTCGAACGCGCCCAGCACCCGGGCGATCTCGGCCCGCTCGCGGTCCAGCTCGGCGTGCCCGGCGTCGAGCGCGGCGAGCGCCGCCGGCAGCTCACCCCGGTGCACGGCCGCCAGCACCTCCCGGGTACGCGCCCAGCCGTGCCCCTCGGCCATCCGACGGGCCACCGCCAGGGCCCGGACGTGGCGGTCGGTGAAGATCCGGTAGCCGCTCGGGGTGCGGTCGGTCGGCGGCAGCACCCCGTCGGCCAGATAGTTGCGTACCTGCTGGGTGGAGATGCCGGCGCTGGCCGCGACGTCGACCAGCCGCCACCGTCGCTCCCCTGTCACCGGGCCTCTCCCCACCGCTCGCGTTCCCGCCCACCCTAGTGGTTGTCACGTGGTTTGAGACTTCTCGCCATATAGCCGGGCCGTGGACGCGTGAACTGCGGAGAAAGTCTCTACGTGAGCGGGAATGAGAAAATCGAAGGTATGGAGCAACCAGCGCAGTCCGCCGCCGACCGCCACGACGTGATCGAGGTACGGGGCGCCCGGGAGAACAACCTCACCGGCGTCTCCGTCGACATACCCAAGCGACGGCTCACCGTCTTCACCGGGGTCTCCGGCTCGGGGAAGTCCTCCCTGGTGTTCGGCACCGTCGCCGCCGAGTCCCGCCGCCTGATCAACGAGACCTACAGTGCCTTCCTCCAGTCGTTCATGCCGAACCTGTCCCGCCCCGACGTCGACTCGCTGCGGAACCTGACCCCGGCGATCGTGGTCGACCAGGAACGGATGGGGGCGAACTCCCGCTCCACCGTCGGCACCGCGACCGACGCGTACGCGCTGCTGCGGATCCTGTTCAGCCGGCTCGGTGAGCCGCATGTCGGCGGGGCCGGGGCGTTCAGCTTCAACCTCGCCGAGGGCATGTGCCCGACCTGCGAAGGGCTGGGCCGGGTCTCCGACCTCGACGTGTCGGCGATGGTGGACGTGGAACGCTCGCTCAACGACGGGGCGATCCTGGTGCCGAACTTCGCCGTGGACTCCTGGTACTGGCAGACCATCGTCGGGTCCGGCCTGTTCGACCCGGACGTGAAGCTCCAGGACTTCACCCCGCAGCAGTGGGAGGACTTCCTGCACAAGCCGGCCACGAAGATCAAGGTCGGCGCCAACAGCTGGACGTACGAGGGGCTGGTGGTAAAGGTCCGCCGGCTCTACCTGGCCAAGGACCGGGAGTCCATGCAGGCGCACATCCGCGCCTTCGTGGACCGAACGGTCGCCTTCGCCACCTGCGCCGCCTGCGGCGGGGCCCGGCTCAACGCGGCGGCACTGTCCTCGCGGATCGCCGGCCGCAACATCGCCGAGTGCGCGGCCATGCAGATCAGCGACCTGGCCGAGTTCGTCGGCGGGATCGACGCACCGTCGGTGGCCCCGCTGGTGGCCGACCTGCGCGACACCCTGGACTCGATGGTGGAGATCGGCCTGGGCTACCTCAGCCTGGACCGCGAGTCCGGCACCCTGTCCGGTGGCGAGGCGCAGCGGGTGAAGATGGTCCGCCACCTCGGGTCCAGCCTCTCCGACGTCACGTACGTTTTCGACGAGCCGACGGTGGGGCTGCACCCGCACGACATCGCCCGGATGAACGGCCTGCTGCTGCGGCTGCGCGACAAGGGCAACACGGTGCTGGTCGTCGAGCACAAGCCGGAGACGATCGCGATCGCCGACCACGTCGTCGACCTGGGTCCGGGCGCGGGCGCGGCCGGCGGGCGGATCTGCTACACCGGCGACGTCGCCGGGCTGCGCCGCTCCGACACCCTGACCGGCCGGCACCTCGACCACCGGGTCACCCTGCGGACGGCGTTCCGCCGACCCACCGGCCACCTGGCGATCCGGGGAGCCGACCTGCACAACCTGCGCGACGTCGACGTCGACCTGCCGCTGGGGGTGCTCACCGTCGTCACCGGGGTGGCCGGCTCGGGCAAGAGCTCACTGATCCACGGATCGCTGCCCCGCCGCGACGGCGTCGTGGTGGTCGACCAGTCCCCCATCCGGGGTTCCCGGCGCAGCAACCCGGCGACCTGGACGGGCCTGCTCGACCCGATCCGCACCGCGTTCGCCCGCGCCAACGGGGTGAAGGCCGCACTGTTCAGCGCCAACTCCGAGGGCGCCTGCCCGACCTGTAAGGGAATCGGGCTGGTCTACACCGACCTGGCGACGATGGCGGCCGTCGCCAGCGTCTGCGAGGCGTGCGAGGGACGGCGGTACACCCCCGAGGTGCTGGCCTACACGCTGCGCGGCCGCAACATCAGCGAGGTGCTCGGCATGTCGGTGACCGAGGCCCGGGAGTTCTTCCCGTCCGGCCCGGCCCGGGTGGTGCTGGACCGGCTGACCGAGGTGGGCCTCGGCTACCTGACCCTGGGGCAGCCGCTGACCACCCTGTCCGGCGGGGAACGCCAACGGCTCAAGCTGGCCGTGCACATGGCCGAGAAGGCGGCCACCTACGTCCTGGACGAGCCGACCACCGGCCTGCACCTGGCCGACGTGGACCAACTGCTCGCCCTGCTGGACCGGCTGGTCGACGCCGGCAACACCGTGATCGTCATCGAGCACCACCAGGCGGTGATGGCGCACGCGGACTGGATCGTCGACCTGGGTCCCGGTGCCGGCCACGACGGCGGCCGGATCGTCTTCACCGGCACCCCCGCCGACCTGGTCGCCCACGGTGACACCCTCACCGCCCGACACCTGCGCGAGTACGTCGCCCCCCGCTGAGCGGGGCCGCTCCCCCGTCGGCGGCGGGTCACCGGCGGGGGCGGGCGGCAGGGTCAGTGGTCGGGGAGCCGCCGCAGCCAGGCGCGCTGCCAGGGGGTCTCGACGGCCTTCGGATGGTAGCGGTCACGGACCCACCGGACGGCGTCGCCGGCCGGCACCCCGTCGAGGATCGCCAGGGCGGCGAGGGTGGTGCCGGTCCGGCCGATCCCGCCCCGGCAGGCCACCTCCACCCGGTCGCCGGCGTGGGCGCGGCGCAGCGCCTCACGGAAGGCGTCCAGGGCGTCGACCCGGTCGGTCGGCAACCAGAAGTCGGGCCACCGGATGCGCCGGTGCGCCCAGGCGGGCGTCGGGCCCGGGGCCAGGATCAGGGCGAAGTCGGCCGGGGACACCGCATCGGCCACCCGCCGCCCGCGTACGGTCGCGCCGCTGGGCAGGGTGACCACTCCGGCAGTGCTGGACCAGTCCACCCCGTGATTCTGCCCGCTGGGCGCACAGCGCGCCGCCCCCGACCCTGACGGGTCGGGGGCGGCGCGTCTCGTGTTTTGACCGTTGTGTGGGCAGGGTGGTCTGGCGGTGTGGTGTGGGTGTTCGTGGTGGTGTGGGGGTGGGGTGTTATTTGCCCTTGTGGATGGCGTTGCGGCGGATG
>NZ_JAFEUC010000022.1:0-91427 GCF_016901255.1 Micromonospora humida | reverse complement strand
GTCGCCAAGCGCCAGGCGGTGACCAACCCGGACCGGACCATCCGCTCGGTCAAGCGGGAGATCGGCACCAACTGGACCGTCGACATCGACGGCAAGAAGTACACCCCGCAGGAGATCTCGGCGTGCACGCTGATGAAGCTCAAGCGGGACGCCGAGGCCTACCTGGGCGAGCAGATCACCGACGCGGTGATCACCGTGCCCGCCTACTTCAACGACGGCCAGCGCCAGGCCACCAAGGAGGCCGGCGAGATCGCCGGCTTCAACGTGCTGCGGATCGTCAACGAGCCGACCGCGGCGGCCCTGGCGTACGGGCTGGACAAGGGCTCCAAGGAGCAGACCGTCCTGGTCTTCGACCTCGGTGGCGGCACCTTCGACGTGTCCCTGCTGGAGCTGGCCGAGGGCGTCGTCGAGGTCAAGTCGACCAGCGGTGACAACCAGCTCGGCGGCGACGACTGGGACCAGCGGATCATCGACCACCTGGTGAAGACGTTCCGGGGCGAGCACGGCATCGACCTGGGCCAGGACAAGATGGCGCTGCAGCGGCTCCGCGAGGCGGCCGAGAAGGCCAAGATCGAGCTGTCGGCGGCGACCACCACCAACATCAACCTGCCGTACATCACCGCCGGGTCGGCCGGCCCGCTGCACCTGGACGTGACGCTCAGCCGCGCCGAGTTCCAGCGGATGACGCAGGACCTGCTGGACCGCTGCAAGGGCCCGTTCGAGCAGGCCGTGAAGGACGCCGGCATCAAGATCGCCGACGTCGACCACGTGATCCTGGTCGGCGGCTCCACCCGGATGCCGGCCGTGACCGACCTGGTCAAGCAGCTCACCGGCCGCGACCCGAACAAGGGCGTCAACCCGGACGAGGTCGTCGCCGTCGGCGCGGCCCTGCAGGCCGGCGTGCTCAAGGGCGAGGTCAAGGACGTCCTGCTGCTCGACGTGACCCCGCTGAGCCTGGGCATCGAGACCAAGGGCGGTATCTTCACCAAGCTCATCGAGCGCAACACCACCATCCCGACCAAGCGCTCCGAGGTCTTCACCACGGCCGACGACAACCAGCCGTCGGTGCTGATCCAGGTGTTCCAGGGCGAGCGGGAGATCGCGGCGTACAACAAGAAGCTCGGCACCTTCGAGCTGACCGGCCTCCCGCCGGCGCCGCGCGGCGTGCCGCAGATCGAGGTCACCTTCGACATCGACGCCAACGGCATCGTCAACGTGCACGCCAAGGACCTGGGCACCGGCAAGGAACAGAAGATGACGATCACCGGCGGCTCCTCGCTGCCGAAGGACGACATCGAGCGGATGCGCCGGGACGCCGAGGAGCACGCCGACGACGACAAGCGTCGCCGGGAGGAGGCCGAGACCCGCAACGTGGCCGAGGCGCTCCAGTGGCAGACCGAGAAGTTCCTCGCCGAGAGCGGCGACAAGCTGCCCACGGAGAACCGGGAGCAGCTCAACGAGGCCCTCGGTGAGCTGCGCGGCGCGCTCGGCGGCCAGGACATCGAGAAGATCAAGGCGGCCCACGAGCGGCTCGCCCAGGTCTCCCAGCAGGCCGGTTCGCTGCTCTACTCGCAGCAGGCCGAGCAGGGGGAGCAGCCGGGCGCGGCCGGTGCGGGCGCGGGTGCCGGAGCCGGAGCCGGCGCGGGTGCCGCCGGGGCCGCCGGGGCCCCCAAGGCGGGCGGCCCGGACGACGTGGTCGACGCGGAGATCGTGGACGAGGACAAGAAGTGACGGTCCGCGCCACCGCACAGGGAACGAGGTAGTCGCATGACGGAGAAGCCACGAGCCGCCGACCCGGACACCTCCGGGTCGACGCCGGGTGGCTCCGCGCCCACCGACGACGGGCCGCGGGTCGTCATCCGGGACAACCGCAAGCTCGGCAAGACCGAGGAGACGCCTGCCGCCGCCGACGCCGGGGCCGACGTCCCGGCCGAGGGGCTGGTCGAGGAGTCCGAGGTGGTGGTCGACGAGATCGAGGCCGAGGCCACCGCCCTCGACGACCCGGCACCGACCGGTCCGCCGGTGGTGGACGCCCCCGCGCAGCCGGTCGACGGCAGCGCCACGGGCTCCCCGCTCGGCGCCGAGTTGGAGGCCCTCCGGGCCGAGCTGGACGAGCGGACCCGGGACCTGCAGCGGGTGTCGGCGGAGTACGCCAACTACCGCAAGCGGGTGGACCGGGACCGGGGCGTGGTCCAGGAGCAGGCGACCGGCTCGGTGCTCGCCGCGCTGCTGCCCATCCTGGACGACCTGGACCGGGCCCGGGAACACGGCGACCTGGTCGGGCCGTTCGGCACCGTGGCGGAGCAGCTCACCACGGCGCTGGGCAAGTTCGGCCTGACGCCCTTCGGCGAGCAGGGCGACCCGTTCGACCCGACCCGGCACGAGGCGGTCGCGCACCAGACCTCACCGGACGTCGACGAGCCCACCTGCGTGCAGGTGATGCGTCGGGGTTACCTGCTCGGCGAGCGGCTGCTGCGGCCGGCCATGGTCGCGGTCGCCGACCCGGAGTAGTGCACGGCCATCCGGTCGCCCCGCCCGCCTCCCGAGGCGGGCGGGGCGACCGGGCCACATCTCACGGAAGGGGGTGGACCGGTGAGTTCCAAGGACTGGATCGAGAAGGACTTCTACGCCACGTTGGGCGTGGAGAAGTCCGCCTCCTCGGACGAGATCAAGAAGTCGTACCGGAAACTGGCCCGGGAGTCGCACCCGGACCACAACCCCGGTGACCCGAAGGCCGAGGAACGGTTCAAGGGCGTCTCCGAGGCGTACGCGGTGCTCGGCGACGACGCCAAACGCCGCGAGTACGACGAGATGCGCTCGCTGTTCGGCTCGGGCGCGTTCCGGCGGGGCGCCCGCGGCCCGGGTCAGCCCGGCGGGGTCCCGTTCGACGTCTCCGACCTGTTCGGCGGCGGTGGGGGCGGGGACAACCGGTTCGGTGGTGGCGGCTTCACCGACCTGTTCAGTTCGATCTTCTCCGGCGGTGGTGGCGCCGGCCCGACCCGGGCGCGTGGACCGGCCCGGGGCCGGGACGTGGAGGCCGAGGTCGCGCTCGACTTCGGCGACGCCGTCCGGGGCGTCACCCTGCCGTTGACGTTGCGCGCCCCCGGGGTCTGCGACACCTGCCACGGCAACGGCGCGAAGCCGGGTACCCAGCCGACCGCCTGCCCGGTCTGTCACGGTGCCGGGGTGACCACCCGGGACCAGGGGTCGTTCAGCTTCTCCGAGCCGTGCCGCAACTGCCAGGGCGTCGGGACGGTCGTCGAGGAGAAGTGCCCCGAGTGCCAGGGCACCGGCGGGGTCACCAAGGCCCGCACGCTCAACGTCCGGTTCCCCGCCGGGGTGGCCGACGGCCAGCGGATCAGGCTGGCCGGGCGGGGCGAGCCGGGGCAGCGCGGTGGGCCGGCGGGTGACCTGTTCGTGCAGGTGAAGGTCCGGCCGGACGACCTGTTCGGGCGTACCGGTGACGACCTGACGCTGGCCGTGCCGATCACCTTCGCCGAGGCGGTGCTCGGCACCGACCTGCGGGTACCCACGCTGGACGGCGCGGTGACCCTGCGCGTCCCGCCGGGCACCCCGTCCGGGCGGGTGCTGCGGGCCCGCGGCAAGGGTGTCGTACGACGGGACGGGCGGGCCGGCGACCTGCTGGTCACGCTGGATGTGGTGGTGCCGGCGACGGTGTCGGACGAGGCGCGGGCGGCGCTGGAGTCGTTCGCCGGGGCGACGCCGCCGGCCGCCCGGGAACATCTCGACGCGCGGGTGCGTCGGGTCGGTTGACCGGTGGACGGGTGCGGAGGTGAGTGGGATGTCGGACGGGTTCGTCGGTTCGGGTGACCCTGCCTACGAGGCCAAGGTGCTGATGATCTCGGTTGCGGCACGGATGGCGGGCATGCACCCGCAGACGCTGCGCCAGTACGACCGGCTCGGCCTGGTGCAGGCCGGCCGGGCGGCCGGTGGCGGTCGACGGTACAGCGTGCGGGACGTCGTCCTGCTGCGCGAGGTGCAGCGGCTCAGCCAGGACGAGGGCGTCAACCTGGCCGGGGTGAAGCGGATCATCGGGCTGGAACGCCTGGTGGAGCAGGCCCAGCAGCGGGTGGCCCGGCTGGAGGCGGAGCTGGACGCCGCGTACCGGCGGATCGCCGAGCTGGAGACGCTGGCCAGCGGCTTCTCCCGGGGCGACCTGGTGCCGACCAGCCGCACCTCGACGGCGCTGGTGGTCTGGCGTCCCCGCCGCACCGGCCCCACATGATCGACACCTCTGGTCGGGTGGTCCGGTGCCCTCGCCGCACCCGACCGGCATGATCAACACTTCTGGGCGCGAATAGCGGCATCCCCTCGACGGGATGCCGCTATTCGGCGTATCTGGAGTGAATCTCCCCGAGACGGGACGCTGACCGGCGGGGTTCAGGCATTCCCCCGCCGGGAGCAGGGCTGTCCCGTTAACCTGTGAATCAGGCGCAAGCGGACCAATCCGGACTCCGACAGCGGGGGGAACCGTGGCGGAATCGGCGAAGAAGGTGGCCCGGCAGGCGGAGGAGCGGCTCGACCAGGTGGCCGAGAACGTCCGGGAGAAGTTCGACCGGGTCACCCGGGGCACGTTCTCCGACACCGTGAAGGACGGCAGGTTCGCCGACCGGAACGCCCGCAGGGCGAACCGGGGGCAGGCCGAGCCGAAACGCGGCGACCAGGGCGGATCGCAACGCTGACGATCCGCCGACGTGCGGGCCGGGACCCACGGGGGGTCCCGGCCCGTTCGCCGTCCGGACGTGCTGGGGCGGCTCCGGCCCGACCGCGACGTCAGCCGAGGCGGCGGTTGTCCCGGACCAGGCCGCCCTCGCACCAGTCGTGGTAGGTGAAGAGTTCCTGCCGGGCCAGCAGCATCCGGCTGTTGTGCGCCCAGTTGCGCACCAACTCGTCGCCGTCGCGCTCGGCCTGCTCCACCAGCCTGCGGAACCGACGCCGGGGGTGGGCGCGGAACTTCGTCCGGATGCCGTCGGCGGCGTAGATGTAGAGGCAGTGCAGGGCGAAGCGGCGGGCCGGGCAGGCCGGGTCCCGGGCCAGCTCGAAGAGGGTGAGCACCAGGTGGTCACCCGCCACCAGCAGGTCCCAGTCCTGGGGCAGCGAGGTCAACGGCACCGAGTCGGGTTGGTACGCCCAGGCCCGCAACTCCGCCGGTGACGGGTCGACGGGGTTGGCGAAGCCGCGGAACGTCGGACCGTGCGCGCTCACCCGGCAACCTTCCCGCTCACGCCCGCGGGATGCCTCCGTCCGCCCGCGAGACCCTGGCCTGCTGGGGCGCAACGCTAGCCGCCGTCACCCGGCCGGCGGAAGACCTGCCGGGAAGCAATTCGGCAACGGATGCCCTGGCCAGGCCGATCCGCGCGGTCGACCTGGCCAGGCGAAACTCAGTCCGTGGCCGGTACCGGCCGGGCCTGGCGGGCGGCGATCCTCCGCCGCACCCGCTGCTTGAACCAGCGCATGTCGGGCAGCCGGGCGAGCATCGGACCGGTGATCACGGTGATCAGCACGTACGCCGTGGCGAGCGCGGCCAGCTTGGGTTCGACGGTGCCGGCGGCGACCGCGAGACCGGCGATGACGATGGAGAACTCACCGCGGGGCATCAGGGCGAAACCGGCCCGCCACCGGCCTGGCTCGGCGATCCCGGCCCGGCGGGCCGCCAGGTAGCCGGTGACCAGCTTCGTCCCCATGGTGACCACGGCCAGCGCGATCGCGGGCAGCAGCACCGGCGGCATGTCCCGGGGGTCGGTGACCAGGCCGAAGAAGACGAAGAAGACGGCGGCGAAGAGGTCCCGCAGCGGGGAGAGCAGTTCGGTGGCGTGGTGCGCCACCGGCCCGGACAGGGCGATGCCGACCAGGAACGCCCCGACGGCGGCGGAGACCTGGAGCCGGGCGGCGATCCCGGCGACCAGCAGGGTCAGGCCGAGCACCCCGAGCAGCAGCGCCTCCGGGTCCTTCGCCGACAGGGCGGCGGAGATCAGGTGGCCGAAGCGGATGGCGACGACCAGCACGACCACCACGGTGAGCACCGCGATGCCCAACGCTATGCCGCCCTTGACCAGGCCCACGCCGGCCAGCAGTGCGGTCACCAGCGGCAGGTAGAGCGCCATCGCCAGGTCCTCGATGACCAGCACGGACAGGATGACCGGGGTTTCCCGGTTACCGACCCGGCCGAGGTCGCCGAGCACCTTGGCGATCACCCCGGAGGACGAGATCCAGGTGATGCCGCCGAGCACCACGGCCGCCACCCAGCCCCAACCGAGCAGCAGCGCGAAGCCGAACCCGGGCAGGGCGTTGAGGACCGCGTCGATCAGGCCGGCCGGCGCCGCCGAGCGCAGGTTGCCGACCAGCTCGTTGGCGCTGTATTCCAGGCCGAGCATGACCAGCAGCAGGATGACGCCGATCTCGGCGCCGACGGCGAAGAACTCCTCGCTGGCGGCCAGCGGCAGCAGACCGCCGTGGCCGAACGCGAGGCCGGCGAGCAGGTAGAGCGGGATGGGGGAGACGCCGAACCGGCGGCTGAGCCGACCGAGCAGCCCGAGTAGCAGGAGGAGAGCGCCGACCTCGACCAGTAGGGTTGTGGTTTCGTGCATCCGCCTCAGCCGTCCGGGTCACTGTCGGCGAGGATGGCGGTCACCCCGTCGAGACCCTGCCGGGTACCGACCACGACCACCACGTCACCGGCCGCGAAGCGGAAGGTGGGATCGGGCGAGACGTTGACCTCGCCCTGGCGGAGCACCGCCACGATCGAGGCGCTGGTGCGGGTGCGTGCCTTGGTGTCACCGAGCCGCTTGTTGACGTACTTCGACCCGGCCGGGATGGCGATCTGCTCGGTGAGCAGCCCGGCCGCCTGCTCGCGCAGGCCGGAGAGCTGACCCAGCATCAGCGACGCGCCGAGGATGTCGGCAAGCGCCTCGGCCTCGTCGTCGGTCAGCGGGATGTCGTGCTGACAGGAGTCGGGATCGTCCGGGTCGTAGAGGACCAGGTCGCGGCGGCCATTGCGGTGGGAGACCACACCGAGCCGGCGGCCGGACTCCGTCATCAGGTCATGACGGACGCCGATTCCCGGTAGGGCGGTCTGTTCGACTCGTACTCGCACGGACGAGAGGTTATACCCTGCCCTCCACCTCGGCCCGACGGACGTCTGCGCTGCTGGCGAGCCCCTTGCCCTCGACACCGCCCGTGTTCGGCCTACCACCCGACCGGTGATCCTGACCCGCGCTGCGGGATCAAGGGGATGCTTTGCGTGGTGTGACGTAGGTGCCCTTGCCCTGGTGGCCTTCGATCAGGCCCTCCGCCTGAAGGATCAGTAGTGCGGAGCGCACGGGTTCGGCGGAGACCTCGTGGTGCGCGATCAACTCGCGCAGGGACGGCAACTTGTCGCCTGGCGAATACTCGCCGGAGGCGATCTTGTCGCGGATGTCCTGAGCGATGCGCTGACGGTCGGAAACTCGGGGCATGGCGGCAACTCCTGGTAGGCCCCAAGATCCTCCCACGGCAGCACATGCCCCGCCAAGACTTCGCGTGCTTTGCATGGTGAGTAGTTGTCTTCCAATGGTTTGCATTGCATGTTGCTTCGGCAGGGCCTTCAGCGGAAAGCCTGGTAGGCAAACCGGCCTTCGGTTGGCATCCGTGGGCTGGCACGACTGGATCAGAAGGTGCGTCAGTCGTGCCAGCCCTGAGATCGACAGCGGCCCTGTCGTCGTACCGCCGGGGTGGGCTGCGACGGCAGGGCGGGCAGCCCGGCCGAGCCGGCAGCGCGGCCGGGCTGCCCTTCCAGCACCCCGACACCGAACTGTCCAGCGAAGGAGCGCCATGGGGTACGAGTCACCGCACCCACCACCGAACCTCGACCTTGGTCAACTCAGTTGGGGCGATATTGCGGTGTCCGAGCCATCGCGACACCGCCATTGGAGCGACACTGAGCCGGGTCGGGCGGGTGGGGAGGCGTGACCGGGCGGTACGTCGTACACCTGCCGGTCGTCGCCACCGATCTGGCGCGGGCCAAGGTGCTGGCCCGGACGGCGGCCCGCTCGCTGGCCTTCCTCGCTCACGTCGACCCCGGCGAGACCACCGTCTCCGCCGAGGACGATCAGGGGGTACGCCACCGCGTCTTCTGCGACAACCGGCTGGGGACCGGTCGCCGGTGTGTGCTCCGGGCCGACCATGAAACCCCGTGCACCTCCCGCCTGCCCCGCCGGCCACCGAACGCCACCCGCCTGCCCCGTTGATCCCACCTCAGCCCACCCCGACCGGTCAGGAGTGTGACCCACGCCACGTTGGCAGAGTTGAGCGGAATAGGCTCAACTCTGATGGTGTCTCTTACTAGTGGACACGCCGATCCCGGGGGAGCCCATGAACACGGAACGACTCACCACCAAGAGCCGCGAAACCATCACCGGTGCGGTCGCGCTGGCCAACCAGCGTGGTCACGCCACCGTGGAACCCTGGCACCTGCTGCTGGCCCTGCTCGACACCGACGGCTCCACCGCCGCCGGCCTGCTGCGCGCCGTGGGTGCCGACCCCGCCGGGCTGCGCCGGGTCGCGCAGCGCTCGGTCGACGCGCTGCCCGCCGCCCGGGGGTCCAGCATCGCCGAACCCACCCTCGCCCGCGAGTTCGTCAACGCCATCGGCGCCGCCGAGCAGATCGCCCGTCCGCTCGGCGACGAGTACACCTCCACCGAGCACCTGCTTGCCGGCCTGGCCCGGGTGGGTGGCGCGGTGTCCAACGCGCTGAAGACCGCCGGGGCCACCGAGGAGAACCTGGTCGCCGCGTTCCCGACCGTGCGGGGCGGGGACCGGCGGGTCACCACCGCCGACCCGGAGCAGACCTACCAGGCCCTGGCCAAGTACGGCGTCGACCTCACCGCCAGCGCCCGGGACGGCAAGATCGACCCGGTGATCGGGCGGGATTCCGAGATCCGTCGGGTGATCCAGGTGCTCTCCCGGCGTACCAAGAACAACCCGGTGCTGATCGGCGAGCCCGGCGTCGGCAAGACCGCGATCGTCGAGGGCCTGGCCCAGCGGATCGTGGCCGGCGACGTGCCCGAGTCGCTGCGGGACAAGAAGCTGGTCTCGCTCGACCTCGGCGCGATGGTCGCCGGCGCGCAGTACCGGGGCCAGTTCGAGGAGCGGCTCAAGTCCGTCCTGGAGGAGATCAAGAACTCGAACGGGCAGGTCATCACCTTCCTCGACGAGCTGCACACCGTGGTCGGCGCGGGCAAGGGCGAGGGCTCGATGGACGCCGGCAACATGCTCAAGCCGATGCTCGCCCGGGGTGAGCTGCGGATGGTCGGCGCGACCACCCTCGACGAGTACCGCGAGCACATCGAGAAGGACCCGGCGCTGGAGCGCCGGTTCCAGCCGGTGCTGGTCGGCGAGCCCACCATCGAGGACACCATCGGCATCCTGCGTGGCCTCAAGGAGCGCTACGAGGTGCACCACGGCGTCCGGATCACCGACGCCGCCCTGGTCGCCGCCGCGTCGCTGTCCGACCGGTACATCACCGACCGGTTCCTGCCGGACAAGGCGATCGACCTGGTCGACGAGTCCGCGTCCCGGCTCCGCATGGAGATCGACTCCCGGCCGGTCGAGGTGGACGAGATCGAACGGGCGGTCCGCCGGCTGGAGATCGAGGAGATGGCGCTGGCCAAGGAGCCCGACGCCGCCTCCGCCGAGCGGCTGGAGCGGCTGCGCAAGGAGTTGGCCGACAAGCGTGAGCAGCTCACCGCGTTGTCCGAGCGCTGGCAGACCGAGAAGAGCCACATCACCAAGCTCTCCACCGCCAAGGAGGAGCTGGAACGCCTCGGCGGCGAGGCCGAGCGGGCCGAACGCGACGGCGAGCTGGAACGCGCCGCCGAGCTGCGTTACGGCCGGATCCCGGCGCTCAAGGCGGACCTGGCGACGGCCGAGGAGGAACTGGCCCGGCTCCAGGCCGACGGCGCGATGCTCAAGGAGGAGGTCGGCGCGGACGACATCGCCGCCGTCGTCGCCTCCTGGACGGGCATCCCGGCCGGTCGGCTCCTGGAGGGCGAGACCGCCAAGCTGCTGCGGATGGAGGAGTCGCTGGGCAGCCGGGTCGTCGGCCAGGCCGAGGCCGTCGGTGCCGTCTCCGACGCGGTACGCCGGGCGCGGGCCGGCGTCGCCGACCCGGACCGTCCCACCGGCAGCTTCCTGTTCCTCGGCCCCACCGGCGTCGGCAAGACCGAGCTGGCCAAGGCGCTCGCCGAGTTCCTCTTCGACGACGAGCGGGCCATGGTCCGCATCGACATGAGCGAGTACGGCGAGAAGCACTCCGTCGCCCGTCTGGTCGGTGCCCCGCCCGGATACGTCGGCTACGAGGAGGGCGGGCAGCTCACCGAAGCGGTGCGCCGCCGGCCGTACTCGGTGATCCTGCTGGACGAGGTGGAGAAGGCACACCCGGACGTCTTCGACATCCTGCTCCAGGTGCTCGACGACGGCCGGCTCACCGACGGTCAGGGTCGTACGGTCGACTTCCGCAACGCGATCCTGATCCTCACCTCCAACCTGGGATCGTCGGTGATCAGTGACCTGACGCTCGCCGACGAGCAGCGCCGGGAGGGGGTGCTGGCGGTGGTCCGCTCGCACTTCAAGCCGGAGTTCCTCAACCGGCTCGACGACATCGTGGTCTTCGCCGCGCTGCGCGGGGACGACCTGCGGTCGATCGTCGACATCCAGCTCGACCGGCTGCGCCGCCGGCTCGCCGACCGCCGGTTGGCGCTGGACGTCAGCGAACCCGCAGCGACCTGGCTCGCCGAGCACGGGTACGACCCGATCTACGGTGCCCGGCCGCTGCGCCGCCTGGTCCAGTCGGCCATCGGCGACCAGCTCGCCAAGGCCCTGCTGGGTGGCGTGGTCAGGGACGGCGACACCGTGCGGGTCGACCTGTCCGACGACAAGAGCGGCCTCACCGTCACCGCCTCCTGACCCCGTACCCACCGGCCCGGCCCCGCCACCCCGGCGGGGCCGGCCCCTCCACCGCTGCCCCCTCCCCCTCCCCGCCCCGGCCCTCCCGCTCGCGGCTCTCCCGGCCCCGGCCCTCCCGCCCCCGGTGATCAAGAGATTCGCGTCACGAGAGCGCCTTCCCCTGACGCCAACCTCTTGATCGCCCCGCGCCGGCCCTCCCGCCCCCGGCGATCAAGAGGTTTGCGTCATCGGGAGCGCTCTCCGGTGACGCAAACCTCTTGATCACTGCGGTTGGGCGGGGCTGAGTGCGGGGCGCGGTGGGCGGGGCGCGGTGGGCGGGGGTGGGTGGGGTGGTGCGGGGCGGGGAAAGGAAAGGGACATGTTCGGGATGCGGAAGAAGAGCGGCGATCCGGAGCTGGACGCCGCCGTGCGGGAACTCGCCGGGGCGGACACCGTCGCCTTCGGCGGGGTGGGGTTCGCCGGCACGCTGCTGCCGGCGACCGAGGCGTACCGGCGGGTCGGGGAGGCGTTCGCGCAGCGCCCCCGGCAGGCCCGCGAGCAGGTCGACTGGCTGCTGCGGCACGGTTCGCCAGCCGGGCGGGCGTACGCGGCGACGCTGCTGGAGCAGGTCGACCCGGCGGCGGCCAGGGCGGCCTGGACGGCGCTGGGCGACGACGACGCCGAGTTCACCACGTTCGCCGGCTGCACGATGGGCACCACCACGCTGCGTGGGTACGCGGCCGACCGGCTGTCCGGCCCACCTACCGACAGGCACGCTGAGTAGCTGATCTCTCACTCAGAATTCGCTGAGTTTCCCCAGGTGCGCGGGGTGCGCGGGGTTGTTACCGTCTCCGCCGATGCACTTGGGGAGGTGGTCGGGGTGAACGGTTCAGTCGCGTACGTCGTGGCGGCGTTGGGATGTCTGATCGGGGTCGCCGGGATCGTGGTGGCGGCGGTGGCTTTCAGCCGGAGCCGCAAACCGGCCCGCCCGACACCGGCGAAGGACCCGTTCCGCGACACCGACTCCGACGCGCTGCGCGGTGACCCCCGCAAGCTCAAGCCCGGCGACATCGTCGAGATCCGTGGCGTGTCCTACGCGGTCCGGGGCTCGGTGCACCTGGTCGAGGGCGGCTGGAGCTGGGCCGAGCACCTGCTGGACACCGTCGAGGGCGACAAGCGCTGGCTCTCCGTCGAGGAGGACCCGGACCTGGAGCTGGTGCTCTGGACGGCCGAGCCGGCCGCGACGATCACCCCGGGCGCACCGACCCTCGACTTCGCCGGCCGCCGCTACTCCTGGGAGGAGTCCGGCCAGGCCCGCTACTCGGCCACCGGCAGCACCGGTCTCGACCCGTACGGCACCGTCCGCTACCAGGACTACCGGGGCCAGGGCGGCGAGCGGCTCTCCTTCGAGGCGTACGGGGAGGCCGGTTGGGAGGTGGGTCGGGGTGAGCGGCTGCACCGCGCCGACGTGATGGTGTACCCGCAGTCCGGCCCGGTGGGGTCCTGATCGTGCTGGTCAGCCTGGACACCCCGTACGTCGACACGTGCGCGGCCGACCTGAGCCTGGCGCTCGGTGGCCCGGAACGCCCCGCCCTGCACGTCCGTGACCTGACCCTGCCCGGCGACGTCCGGCTGCGGCTGCGCCTGCTCGGTGCCTCCCACCAGGTCGTCCTCGCCGCGCCGGCCGCTGGTGCCGACGCGACCGCCCCCGATCGGCCCGGTGGGCTGGTCGAGACGGTCGCCTGCCTGCCCGGTCGGCCCCCGCACCTGCCTGGCGACCTGCACGACGAGGCGAGCGGTTACCGGTTCACCGCCACCGTGCTGCGCCCCGCCGAGGGGGAGCTGCACACCCGGATCGCCGCGCTCCGCGCCGACCTGGCCGACGACCCGTACGCCCTGGTCGGGGTCTTTCCCGGGGACCCGGACGCGGTGACCGCGCTGGCCGTACGCCCCGACGCGCCGGCCGGGACGGTGGCCTGGCGCACCTGGCACGCGTACCCCCAGACCAACGAACTGGTCCTGACCGAGACGGCGGTGACGCTCCCGCACGATCGGCGAGCCCCGCAGTCGCGAACGGAGGTAACACCGTGACGTACCGACGCTGGTTCGTGGTGGGGGTGGCCTTCGCGGTCGTCGGCGCGCTGGTCGCCGCCTTCGCGATCTTCTACGGCAACTTCTCGCCCCGGGGCTACATCGAGGACCGCTACACCCGGGCGGCGAGCCGGGACATCGGGCGGGACGCCATCGCGTACACCTCGAACCGCACCCCGAGCCAGGTGGCCAAGGACGTCACCGACGCCTGGAAGCCGGCCGACCAGTACGTCGACGGCAGCGGCGTCTACCTGCGCTACGACGACGACTCGCTGGTGATCCTGCCGATCGCCGCCGGCTCGCTGATCCTGCTGGAGCGGATGCGCACCGCCTACCCGCGTTACCACTCGACGGTGGGCAGCCACTGGGGCTGGGGTCGGGGCAGCACCGTGCGCGGCGGCGGTCCCGGCTCCGGCAAGTGACGCGTACCGACCCCGACCGAACGAACCCCTGGAGCACGCTGTGCAGAACCTGGTCACCGACCTGCTGGTCACCCTCGCCTACGGGGTGGTCGGTGTCGTCCTGATGGCCGTCGGCTACGTGCTGGTCGACGTGGCCACCCCGGGGAAGCTCCACGAGCTGATCTGGACCGAACGCAACCGTAACGCCGCGCTGCTGCTCACCTCGAACCTGGCCGGCGTCGGCATCATCGTGGTCGCCGCGATCGCCGCCAGTGAGGACGACTTCCTGCTCGGCCTGGTCGGTGCCGCCGCGTACGGGATCGTCGGGCTGGTCATCATGGCCCTGGCGTTCGTGCTGCTCGACGCGTTGACCCCGGGCAAGCTGGGCACGCTGCTGGTCGACCAGCAGCCGCACCCGGCGGTCTGGGTGTCGGCGATGGTGCACCTCGCCACCGGCGCGATCATCGCCGCCGCCATCAGCTGATGACCACGGCGAAGCAGCCGGCGAAGGCGAAGCAGAACTCGGGCGCCTGGGTCGTCTGGCTCTTCATCGGCGTGATGGCGCTGGTCTGCGTGGGCAGCAGCATCCTCAACCGGGACTCCGGGGGCACCACCGTGCCCGGTCCGGCGGCCGACGAGCGCGCCGACACCGTGCCGCTGCTCGTGCAGGCGGCCGACAGCCAGGGCATCTGCTACGGCTGGCGGCTGGAGAGGTCGTCCGGCGCGGAGGTCAGCGTCGGCTCCAACCTCGGCGACGGGGTGCCGGTGACCGGGGACGCCCGCTGCCCGCGCTGGGTGGAGGTCCGGGCCCGGATCATGTACACCTCGTCCAGCAGCGAGAGCAACGACTGGGCGACGGTCACCGTCTCCGGCTCCGACGACCTCGACCGGGCCGACCTGTGGGCGGTCGACAACGGGCTGGACCGGTTCGGGTTGGACACCGACACGTTCATCGACGATCCCGGCTGGGCGATCTGCCGGGCCGCGGTGACCCTGCCGCTGCTGGTCGCCGAGGCCGGTGTCGCCCCGCCCGCCGCCACCCCGACCGCCGACCCGGCCACGCCGGCCGGCGCGCTGCCGGACGCCGGGAACGACTTCCTGCGGGACCGCTGGGGCTGGCTGCTCGCCACCGTCGGCCTGCTGCTGGTCGCCGCGCTGCTGATCACCGTCGGGTTCGTCCAGCGCGGCCGGCAGCGCGCGACGCCGGCCGGACGCACCCGGGGGACACCGTGACCACCGTCGACGACACCCCGGCGGTCCGGCCGCGCTGGCGGCTGGCCCGCGCGTCGGTGTTGCTCGCCGTCTTCGTCTGCGCCGCCTGCGGCCTGGTGTACGAGCTGGCCCTGGTCGCGCTCGGCAGTTACCTGATCGGCGACACGGTCGGGCAGGCGTCGATCGTGCTCGGCGTGATGGTCTTCGCGATGGGGATCGGGGCGCTGGTCGCCAAGCCGTTGCAGCCCCGGGCCGCCGCCGCGTTCGCGGTGATCGAGCTGACCCTGGCCCTGCTCGGCGGCCTGTCGGTGCTCGGCCTCTACGCCGCGTTCGCCTGGCTCGACCTGTACGGCCCGGCGCTGGTCGGCACCGCGTTCGTGCTGGGTCTGCTGATCGGCGCGGAGATCCCGCTGCTGATGGTGATGCTGCAACGCATCCGGGAGCAGGCCGCCGGCAGCGCGGTCGCCGACCTGTTCGCCGCCGACTACGTCGGCGCGCTGCTCGGCGGGCTCGCCTTCCCGTTCCTGCTGATCCCGGTCTTCGGCCAGCTCAAGGGTGCCCTGGTGGTCGGCGCGGTGAACGCGGTGGCCGGCCTGGCCCTGGTCTGCACGGTGTTCCGCGCCGAGCTGAGCCGCCGGGCCCGGCTCGTGCTGGGCGCCGGCTCCGTCGTGGTCGCCCTCTGCCTGGGGTACGCCTGGGTCACCGCCGCCGACTTCGAGGTGACCAGCCGCCAGCAGCTCTACCGCGACCCGGTGGTGCACGCCGAACGCTCCCGTTACCAGGAGATCGTGCTGACCCGGTCGGTACGCGAGGTCGGCCACCCCGACACCGACCTGCGGCTGTTTCTCAACGGCGACCTCCAGTTCAGCTCGATCGACGAGTACCGCTACCACGAGGCGTTGGTGCACCCGGCGATGCGCGGCCCGCACGGCGAGGTGCTGGTCCTCGGTGCCGGCGACGGTCTCGCCGTACGCGAGATCCTGCGGTACCCGGACGTGCGCCGGGTGACCGTCGTCGACCTCGACCCGGCGGTGGTGGCGCTGGCCCGTTCCGAGCCGCAGTTACGCGCGCTCAACGGCGGCTCCCTCGACGACCCCCGGGTCCGGGTGCTCAACACCGACGCGTTCGGCTGGCTGCGTACCGCCGGTGAGCGCTTCGACGTGGTCGTCGCCGACCTGCCCGACCCGGACGAGACGGCCACCGCCAAGCTCTACACCGTCGAGTTCTACGCGTTGATCCGTTCGGTGCTCGCCGAGGGCGCCCGGCTGGTGGTGCAGTCCGGGTCGCCGTACTTCGCGCCCCGGTCGTACTGGTCGATCGAGGCGTCGATCCGTGAGGCCGGCTTCGCCACCGTGCCGTACCACGTCGACGTGCCGTCGTTCGGTGACTGGGGGTTCGTGCTCGCCGCCCCGGGCGGCACCCCGCCGCCGCTGGAACTGCCGGTCGACGCGCCCCGGCTGCGTTTCCTCGACCCGGCGGTGCTGCGGGCGGCGGCGGCCTTCCCCGCCGACCGGGGCCGCCTCGACGTGCCCGCCTCCACCCTGTTGAGGCCCAGGGTGCTCGACTACGCCCGCAGCGAGTGGCGCGGCTACTAGCCTCGGAGGCGATGTCACCGTCGCTGCGCCGCCGGCTGCCACCGCGCGCGGTGGACGCTGCGGCGTACCTCCAGGCGTTCGTGCTGTCCGGGGTGGCGACGGTGCTGGTCACCCGGGCGTTCCTGCACGCCACCGGCTACCCGCAGCTCGGCGGCGGCGGCCTGCACATCGCGCACGTGCTCTGGGGCGGCCTGCTGATGACCGTCGGGCTGGGCGTCGCGCTGGTCTTCCTCGGCGGGCCCGCCCGGATGACCGGGGCGGTGCTCGCCGGGATCGGCTTCGGGCTGTTCATCGACGAGGTCGGCAAGTTCGTCACCGCCGGCACCGACTACTTCTACCGGCCGGCCGCCGGGATCATCTACGCCGTCTTCGCCCTGCTGGTGGTGATCACCCAGGCGTTGCGCGAACGGCTGCGCCCGACCCCCGGCGAACGGGTGGCCAACGCGTTGGACGTGATCGTCGGCGGTGTCGGCCGGGGGCTCACCGACCGACAGCGAACGGCCACCCTGCGGCTGGTCCGGGGTGCCGGCCCGGAGGTCGAGTCGGGGGTGTCCGCGCTGCTGGACGTGGTGCCGCACCGGGAACCACCGCCGCGGCGGTTCTGGCAGCCCTGGGTGGACCGGCTGCGTGACGCGCTGGTCCGGCTGACCGCCCAGCGTTGGGTGGTCCTGCTGGTGGTGGCCTACCTGGTCGTCGAGCCGGTGGCGACGGTGGTGGCGGTCGCCACCGAGGGCGTCACCGGCGAGCTGGACCAGCTCGGCGAGTGGGGCGCGGTGCTCGGGGTGTCCGCCTCGGCCGTGGTCGCCGGGGTGCTGAGCATCCGCGCCGCGTTCCTGCTCCGCAACGACCGGCGGGCCGCGTTCCGGCTGTTCAAGCTGGCGCTCCTGGTCGACCTGCTGTTCGGGCAGATCTTCAACTTCACGGTCAACCAGTTCGACGCGGTGACCGGGCTCGCGGTGGACCTGCTCCTGCTCGCCGTGGTGACCGCCGAACACCGCCGACTGGTCCGCCAGTCGTGACCTCAACGGCCCCGGCCGGTCCCGGTCCGTGCCCGACAGCCGTGATTCGGCGGCTCCACCAGCGGGTACGGCTCCGTCGTACCCGGTGCGACGGGACTGCGGACGTTACCGTGGTGCGGTGATCTAGGAAGGAGAATCATGGTCGATTCCCACAGCACGCCCGCCCGGACCCGTCCGGGTCTGGTGACGCTCTCCAGCTACCTGCTGATGTTCTTCGCGGCGCTCCAACTGATCGGGCTGATCCTGACCCTGGCGATCAGCGGGAAGCTGCGCCAGGCGTTCGAGGACGCCTTCGAGGGGACCGCGAGCGAGGTCGAGGGCCTCGGCACCGCCGTCGTGGTCTTCGCCGTCGGCGCGTCCGCCGTCCTGCTGCTGATCGCGCTCGCCCTCGTCGTCCTGGCGATCTTCAACAACCGGGGCAAGAACGGCAGCCGGATCGCCACCTGGGTGGTCGGCGGCATCATGGTCTGCTGCGTCGGCGGTGGGCTGGTCAACGGTGCCGCGGGTTTCAGCGGCTCCACCGGCTCCACCTCCGGGGACGCGCCGAGCGCCGAGGAACTGGAACGCAGCATGAACGCCGTGCTGCCGTCCTGGTACAACCCGGTCAGCACCCTGCTCGGCGTGGTCAGCCTGCTCGCCCTGCTGGCGGCGCTGATCCTGCTCGCCCTGCCGCAGTCCAACGAGTTCTTCCGCAAGCCCAAGGCGGGCTGGGAGCCGCCGGTCCCGGGTGCCACCTACCCGGCCACGCCCGGCTACCCGCCCACCCCCGGTTACCCGTCCACCCCCGGCTACCCGGCGACGCCGGACTACCCGCAGCCCGGTGCGCCCGGCCAGCCCGGTGCCTCCGGCCCGTCGTCGGCCACTCCCGGCGTGCCGGACCAGCCGCAGTCGTCCGACGGCCCGTCCTGGTCGCCGCCGTCGGGCGGGGAGCCCGACCGCCCCACCGGAGGCAGCGGCCCGGACGACCCGCAGCGCCCCGCCGGCAGTTGACGGGCGCGTAACAGCGACACCGACGATTCCCTCCGAGTAGGTTGCACACCGACGCCTACCGGAGGGAATCGTCGTGTCGTACCCGGATCAGGTGCCGGACCGTCGCCCGCCGGTGGTCACCGTGGCGGCGGCGCTGCTCGGGCTGATGGCGCTCGCCGCCGGGGTCTACGCCGTCACCAGCCTGCTCGCCCTGGGTGGCACGATCGACCGGTTCCGGGGCGCCGCCGCCGGTACCGACGCCGACCCGGGCGACGTCGACGGGCTGGTCCGGCTGCTGCGGCTCGGCACGGTCGCTGCGGCGGTGTTGACGGTGCTGGTGGCACTGCTGCTGGTCGGCCTCGCCGGGGGGTTGCTCGCCCGGCGTCGGGCGGCCCGGGTCGGCGTCTGGGCGGTCTGCGGGCTGGGCCTGCTCGCCGGAGGGTGCGCCCTGGCCGTGCTGGTCGGCCAGCGGGTCAGGCCGCTGCGGCTGGGCAGCGGTGACCAGGGGGTGGCCGCCCTCTTCACCACCCTCGACGACGCCTATCCCTCGTGGTGGGTGCCGGTGAACGCGGGCGTCTCGGTGGCCCAGGCCCTCGGCTACCTCGCGGTGGCCGTGCTGCTCGCCCTGCGGCCGGCGAACAGCTGGTTCATCGGCAGGCGGCCGGTGCGACCCGGATACGGGCCCGCCCCGTTCACCGCCGCGCCCTATCCGTCCCCCGGACCCGCGCTGCCGTCGGTGCCAAGCTGGTCCGGGTCCGGAGCCGCCCAGGGTGCCGTACCGGCCGCGTCGCGACCCGATCCCGATCCCGGTGCCGGGCCGGCGGCGTCCGGGCCTGATCCCGGTGCCGGACCGACCGCGTCCGGGCCTGACGTGGTCCGCCGTCCCGCCGAGGAGCAACCGTGACCGTCGACCGAACCGTGCCCGGCCGGTGCGCACTGATCACGGGCGCCACCGCAGGGATCGGCGCGGCGTTCGCCGGGCAGCTCGCCGCCGAGGGCTGGGACCTGGTCCTGGTGGCCCGGGACACCACCCGGCTCGACGCCACCGCCGCCGAGCTGACCGGCCGGTACGGCAACCGGGTGGAGGTCATCTCCGCCGATCTGTCCACCGACGACGGATGCGCCCGGGTGGAACGGCGACTGGCCACCGGCGACCCGGTGGACCTGCTGGTCAACAATGCCGGATTGAGCCTGAACCAACCGTTTCTGCGGTCCACCGTCGCCGACGAGACGCGGCTGCTCCGGTTGAACGTGCACGCGGTATTGCGACTGACCCACGCTGCGCTCGGGCCCATGACGAGGCGCGGTAATGGGACAGTGATAAATGTCTCTTCGGTTGCCGGCTTCGGCCCGGTGATGCCCGGCTCCACCTATCCGGCCAGCAAGGCATGGGTCACCAGCTTCAGCGAATCGATCGGGCAGTCGGCCCGCGCGGCGGGGGTGCACGTGATGGCGCTCTGCCCCGGCTACACCCGCACCGGCTACCACGAACGCACCGGCATCGACATGTCCGGCATGCCGCGGTGGATCTGGCTCAAGGCCGACGACGTGGTCGCCGAAGCCCTGCGTGACCTGCGAAAAGGCAAAACCTTGAGCGTTCCCGACTGGAAGTACAAGCTGGCCGTGGCGAGCCTGCGGCACGTGCCGCGCCGGCTGCTGCGCGGTGCCTTCCGGGACCGGCGTGGGCAGGTCGACCCGGCCGGGCAGTGAGCGGCAGGCGGTGCCGGTCGACGCGCCGGTGCCTCCGGCGTGGCTGCGCAACTCTGCCGGTGCGATCGCGCAGCGTAGCCGTCCATCGCCAGTCATCGAGGGCCCGCATGGTCGGTCCGGGTGGGCCGCACACACGACCCACAGACTTGAGCAGTACCCTCTATCGCCATGGGGGACCACGACGACCTGCGTAAATTCATCACTGACCTGGCTGTGGTCCATGGCCGGGTCGTGCTCTCCTCGGGGCGGGAGGCGGAGTGGTACGTCGATCTGCGTCGCGTGACTCTCCATCACCGGGCCGCTCCCCTGGTCGGTCGGGTGATGCGGGAGCTGACCGCCGACTGGAATTACGACGCGGTCGGTGGGTTGACCCTGGGTGCCGATCCGATCGGCATCTCGATGTTGCACGCCGCCGCAGAGACCGATCGACCCCTGGACGCCTTCGTCGTCCGCAAGGCCGGCAAGGCGCATGGTCTCCAACGGCGGATCGAGGGTCCTGAGGTGGCCGGCCGGCGGGTACTGGCGGTGGAGGACACCTCGACGACGGGCGGCAGCGTGTTGACGGCCGTCGAAGCTCTACGCGAGGCCGGGGCGGAGGTCGTGGGCGTGGCGGTGATCGTCGACCGTGGCGCCAGCGACGTCGTACGTGCCGCCGGACTGCCGTATCGGGCGGCCTATACGTTGGCTGACCTCGGCCTTGTGGCGTAAAAATTTGCCGATTCGGATCTGCTGATATGCAGGCGGATCGATGCTGCTGGTGGAAGGATGGAATACGTGGGAACTGCGTTGGCTGAAATGACCATGCCTCAGATCTCGCCGCTTGCCGGCGAGCCGATCGAACGCGCCGACGCCGAGCGGCTGGCGGGGGTCCTCAAGGCCCTCGCCGACCCCGCCCGGCTGCGGCTGCTCAGCCTGATCCAGTCGGCGCCCGAGGGCGAAGCGTGCGTGTGTGACCTCACCGCGCCGCTCGGCCTCTCGCAGCCGACGGTCAGCCACCACCTCCGCATCCTCACCGAGGCCGGCTTGCTGGAGCGGGAGAAGCGTGGTGTGTGGGCCTACTACCGGCTGGTGCCGTCGGCGATCGCCACGATCGCCGACCTCCTCACGCCGCCGCGCAAGCGGGCCACCAAGAAGGCCCGCTGACTGAACCCGTTCGTCCCGTCCAGGGGCGACGTCCGATGGCGGACCAGGGGTGGCGCCATCGGGTGGTGACGGCTGTCCGTCACCGGTCAGTTCGCTGATCCACCACCGTGCCCGCGGTGGCGTACGCGTACGCAACGGCCGGTCCTCTCCCCGAGGGCCGGCCGTTGGTCGTCCGCCGGTCAGTGGCCCTGCCCGTGGTCCGGGTACCGCCCGCCGTCGCGTGGCGGGCGCTGCCCGTACGTCTGCGGGGGGAACCGCTGGTCGGGGCCGGGCTGCTGGCCGTACGGCTGCGCGTCTCCTGCCGGCTGCCCGGGGTGCGGCTGTGAGGGCTGGTCGTGGTGGTGGTGCTCGACGGCGTCCCGGACGGCCTCGACCGCCCCGACCGCGCTCGCTGCGGCGATCACGGCCACGGCCTCTCCGCGCCGACGCGCCCTGCGGTCGCGCAGGAACTCGAAGAAGATCGGCAGTACCGAGATCAGGATGATCAGCGCGACCACCGGCAGGATGTACCTGTCGATCTTGTCGCCGATGGCGCTGTAGATCTGGTCGGCGAGCAGGTAGCCGATCAGCAGGATGCCGTCCACCCAGAGGATCGCGCCGACGACGTTCCACAGGAGGAACTGCTTCGCCGGCATGCCGAGCGCACCCGCCACCGGGTTGAGGAACGTCCGCACGATCGGAATGAACCGGGCCAGCACAACGGCCTTGGCCGGGCCGAACTTCTGGAAGTAGAACTCCGCCTTCTCCACGTACTCCTTCTTGAAGAGCCGGGAGTTGGGGCGCTCGAACATCCGCCGGCCGTAGCGGGCACCGAGCCAGTGCCCGAGCTGGGCGCCGACGATGGCGCAGAGCGGCCCACCGATCAGCAGCCCGGCCAGGGAGAGCCGGGTGCCGCTGCCGAAGATCGCGTCGGCCACCGGCGACGCGGCGACCCCGGCCAGGAACAGCAGCGAGTCGCCGGGGAAGAAGAACCCCACCAGCAGGCCGGTCTCGGCGAAGAGGATCACCCACACGCCGACCAGCCCGAAGGTCTGGAGCAGATCCTTGGGGTCGAGCGGGTTCAGCGCGACCGTCTCCGCGACCACCCGCGTCTTCTCACCTGTGTCCACGGCCACACACCATACCGAGCCCACGAACCCACGGTTGCGGCACGCGTCCCTCCGACCGGCGACCCACCCCACCGGGCCCGCCCGGCCGGGCCATGAAACACCCGGCCGGGCGGGTCCGGTCAGGCCACGAAGCGCGACCGGCGACGCCGCGCCACCAGGTAGCTGCCGACCCCCGCCAGCAGCAGCGACCCGCCGACACCGGCGACCAGGACGGTCGGGGAACCGGTGATCGGCAGCGTGCCGTCGTCCGCGCCCTGCCCACCCGAGCCGGCGTTCACCAGGATCTTCGCGGTGTCGTTGCGCGGGTCGAGGTCCGTCGTGGTGGTCGGGCCGTAGAGCAGCTCGGTCCGGCCGGTCAGGGTGCCCGCCCGGTCGATCCGGAACGAGAACGGCAGGGCCACCTTCCCGCCCTTGCGGATGACGTCGTACTGGTAGCAGAGGTAGGCGCGGGCACCCGGCCGGCCGCCCTCCTCGTCCTGGATGTCGGCGTCGAGGCAGTTCCTGGGGGCCTTGACGGCGGTGACGCCCTTCGGCACGGTCATCTTGACGATCGTGTAGAAGTCGCGACCGCCGTTGGACGACGAGGCCGGCCCCCGGTTGGTGTAACCGATCGTGACCGGCACGGTCTCGCCCACCTTGGCGGTGATGCGCACCTCGTCGGCGGCCAGGTCGGCCCGCTGGTTGCCGGTGACGGTCAACTCGACGGGCGTTTCGTTGTCGGCCGGCTTGACGTCGGTCTGCGGTGCCCGGGACGCGCCGACGGGCAGTCGGGTACCGACCTGCTCCAGCCGCAGCACCTCACCCGTGCCCTGCTGGTCGAGGGTGTACCTGGGCTGCTGGTCCGCCCAGTCCTGCGGGGTGAACCAGGTGGCGGTGCCGGTCTGGGTGTTCGGTGCCGAGACGTCGCGGGGCACGGCGACACCGAAACCGCCGCCGACCCGGAACACCCGGCCCGGCGCGATCTCGTCGTCGAAGGTGCACACGAACAGGTTCGGCGTCCAGTTGCTCAGGCCGCCCTTGCTGCCGTACCGGCAGTTCCGGTAGCGCTGCGAGGGGGTGAGACCGTACATGGCCGACACGAGCAGCACCGCGCCCCGGGCGGTCTCCCGCCCCTGGTTGCCGACCGAAAGCCCCACCGGCACCGTGGCACCCGGACCACCTGTCACTTTCACCGCCGGACCCGCCACGAGGTCGACCGCCTCGCCGACGAGGACGGTCGAAGCGGCGGTGCTCGTACCCGATCCGGTGGTGGTCGCGGTGAACCGGATCCGGCCCTCCCGACCCACCTGGGCGCCCGCACGTGGGTGAATCGACAACGACACCAGGTCTGGTGCGTCCTCCTGGAAGGCCTTGCAGGTCAGGACGGTGCCGGCGCGGGTGCAGAACGGTTCGAGGGGACCGCGCACCTCCGCGAAGGCGTCGATCGCGCTGACGTCGACGGTGATGACGTAACTGTCCTGGAGTTTCTCGCCCACCAACCGCAGGACCACCGTCTTGCCGGGCCCACCCGGGGCCAGGGTGACGTCGTTGGCAGACGTGGTGAAGCCCGCCACCGCGGCCACGTCGGGGGAGGCGTCGGGGCTCGCGGGGGCGGCCGGGGCGGGAGCGGCGGAGGCGACGACACACGCGCCCACCACAGCAAGTCCGGCCAGCCAACGACGCGTCTCGTGCTTGCGCATCAGCGGATCCTGTCCTGAGGAAGTGCTACGGCGGTCGCCGCAGCCTAAGGAGTTCGTCCCCGGCCGGGTGTCCCACGCCGACGGGTGGCGGCAGAATGGGCCGAACAGCCGACGGATCCACCCCGAAGGCCCACCCCGCCCGCCCGTCCCGCCAGGGGAGGGGCGGTCAGAGCCGGGGGTCGACCGGCTCCGACTCGCAGGCGAGGATCGCGAAGACCAGCTCGTGCCGACGCCACAGCGGCGCATCGGCGACGTAGGCGTCCAGGGCGGCCAGACCGAGCGCGTGCTCGCGCAGCGCCAGGCCACGCTTGCGCCCCAGGGAACGGCGACGCAGCGCGGTGAGCTGCGCCGGATCGGTGTAACCCGGACCGTAGATGATCCGCAGGTACTCCCGGCCCCGGCACTTGATCCCCGGCTGGAGCAGCGAACCGCGCGCCGACCGGGCGGCCGGACCGGCGTACGGCTTGACCACCATCCCCTCGCCACCGGCTGCGGTCAGCGTCGACCACCACCCGATGGCCGCCGCCACCGCCGCCTCGTCGTCCAGCTCCACCACCTGCCGTCGGGTCGGCGTGAAGAACTCCGGGTCGGCCGCGCAGAGCCGGTCGGCCAACGACAGGTGCCACCCGTGGTCCCGGTCGGTGAAGGTCACCGTCGCCCCGGCGAGCACCGCGAACGGCGCCAGGGTCACCCCGCGCAACCCCTCGGTGGGTGCCACGTACGCGCGGTAGGCCGCCGAGTAGCCGTCGACCTCCGCCTGCCGGGCCGCCATCCGGTCCCGCAGCGCGGCCACCGGCAGTCCCCGAGCCGCCGCCGAGTCCAGCGCGGCGAGAGCCGCCGGCAGCGCCGCCCGCCCGGCCGCCCCGACCCCGGCGTACTGCTCGCGGATCAGCCCGGTCGCCTTCGCCGACCAGGGCAGCAGCTCACAGTCCAGCAGCAGCCGGTCGGTGCCCAGCTCGTCCCACAAGCCGGCCGCGCCGACCGCCGCCCGGACCCGGTCCAGCAGCTCCCCGTCCAGCGGCGGGCCGAAGAACGGCCGACCGGTACGGGTGTGCACCACCCCACCGCCGAACCGGCCGGGTTCCCGCTCGACCAGCACCACCGCCCGGGAACCCATGTGCTTCTCCTCGCACACCACCCGCTGCACGCCGGCCGACCGGTAATCCTCGAACGCCTGCGTCGGGTGCTCCAGGAACCCCGGCACGGTCGACGTCGAGCAGGGCGCCATCGTCGGCGGCAACCAGACCAGCCGGGCCGGGTCCACCGCGAACCGGCTCATCACCTCCAGCGCGGCGGCGGCGTTCTCCGCCGGCACGGTCAGCGTCCCGTAGGCGTGCTCCAGGTGCCGCCGCCCGGTCACGTCGGCCAGGTCGAGCACCGTGTCCGGGCGGGTCGGGGCGAACAGCGGTCGCGCCGGGGCGTACCACTCCCGCTGGGCGTCGACCGCCACCAGCTCCCGCTCGGGGTAGCGCAACGCGGTGAGCCTCCCGCCGAAGACGCAACCGGTGTCGACGCAGATCGTGTTGTTGACCCATTCCGGGGTCGGGGTCGGGGTGTGCCCGTACACGACAGTCGCCGCCCCCCGGTAGTCGCGCGCCCACGGGTAGCGCACCGGCAGGCCGTACTCGTCGGTCTCGCCGGTGGTCTCGCCCCAGAGCGCGAACGAGCGGACCCGGCCCGACGCGCGGCCGTGGTACGCCTCCTTCAGGCCGGCGTGCGCCACCACCAGCCGGCCGCCGTCCAGCACGAAGTGGCTGACCAGGCCGTCGATGAAGGTCGCCACCCCGGCCACGAACGTCGGGTCCTCGGCGGCGAGCTGGTCCATCGTCTCGGCCAGGCCGTGGGTGAGCCTGACGTCCTGGCCCCGCAGCTTGCGCAACAGCTTGTGCTCGTGGTTGCCCGGCACGCAGATCGCGTGCCCGGCCGCCACCATGCCCATCACCAGGCGCAGCACGCCGGGGGAGTCCGGGCCGCGGTCCACCAGGTCACCCACGAAGACGGCGGTACGACCAGCCGGGTGCACCGCGTCCACCGGGCGACCCGCGTCGTCGCGGTGCAGTACGAAGCCCAGCCGCGTCAGCAGCGCCTCCAACTCCGCCCGGCACCCGTGCACGTCACCGACGATGTCGAACGGCCCGGTCAGCTCCCGCCGGTCGTTGTACAGCTTCTCCAGCCGGACCTGCGCGGCGTCGATCTCCTCGACCCCGCGCAGCACGTGCACCCTGCGGAACCCCTCCCGCTCCAGGTGCCCGGACGACCGGCGCAGGTCACGCTGCATCCGGGCCAGCACCTGCCGGCCGAGCGTCCGGTCGGCGCGGGACCGGGTCCGTTCCCAGGCCACCGCCTCCGGCACGTCCAGCACGATCGCCACCGGCAGCACGTCATGCTCGCGGGCCACCCTGACCAGCCCGGCGCGGGCGTGCGGCTGGAGGTTCGTCGCGTCGACCACGGTCAGCCGACCCCGCCGCAGCCGGACCCCCGCCACGTGGTGCAGCGCCCCGAACGCGTCGGCGGAGGCGGACTGGTCGTTCTCGTCGTCGGCGACCATCGCCCGGAACGCGTCCGAGGCGAGCACCTGACTCGGCGCGAAGTGCCGCGCCGCGAAGGTGGACTTTCCCGAACCGGAGACGCCGACCAGCGCCACCAGGGCCAGTTCGGGAATGTCGAGGATGCTCATCGGGTCGCCTCCCGGCTGGCCACGGCGGTGAGGACGGCGAGCTGGGTGGGGTGGCCCAGCTCCGGGTCGGGGTCGCCGACCCCGCTGATCGTGGCCGTGTAGCCGTGCTCGGCGGCCACCCGGTCGACCCACGCGGCGAACTCGGCACGGGTCCACTCGAACCGGTGGTCGGGATGCCGGAACCGGCCCGCCGGCAGCCCCTCGTACCGCACGTTGTACTCCGCGTTCGGGGTGGTCACCACGAGCGTGCCCGGCCGGGCGTGACCCAGCACGGCGTCCTCCAACGCGGGCAGCCGGGCCGGGTCCAGGTGCTCGACGACCTCCATCAGCACCGCCGCGTCATAGCCGCGCAACCGGTCGTCCCGGTAGGTCAACGCCGACTGCCACAGCCGGACCCGGTCCTGCTGCCGCTGGGGCAGCCGGTCCAGCCGCAGCCGACGGGCGGCCACGGTCAGCGCCTGGGCAGAGACGTCCACGCCTACCACCTCGGTGTAACGCCGGTCGGCGAGCAACGCGGTGAGCAGCGCGCCACCGCCACAACCCAGGTCCACCACCCGGCTCGCGCCGCTGGCCGCCAGCGCGGCGAGCACCGCCGCACGTCGCCGCACCGCCAGGGACGCCCGCCGGGGGTCGGCGACAGCCGGGCCGGTGGCCTCGTCGACACTGTCGTCCGGCACGGGTACGTCGGCCAGCCGTAACTCGGCCAGCCGGGCCATCGCCCGCCCGGCCAACGCCCGCCGGTGCGTCAGGTAACGACGGGTGATCAACGCCCGCTCGGGGTGGTCGGCCAGCCAGCCCGCCCCGGCCCGCAGCAGCTTGTCGATCTCGTCCGGGGCGACCCAGTAGTGCTTGGCGTCGTCCAGCACCGGCAGCAGGACGTACAGGTGGTTGAGGGCGTCGGCGAGCCGGACCGTGCCGGTCAGGCAGAGGTCGACGTACCGGCTGTCACCCCATTCGGGGTGCTGCTCGTCGAGCGGGAGCGGGGCTGCGGCCACCGCCCAGCCGAGCGGGGCGAACAGCCGTACCGCCAGCTCCGCACCGCCCCGGCAGCGCAGCACCGGCACCCGGATGCTCAGCGGGATCGCCGTGCCGGCCAACTCCGGACGGTCCCGGGACACCCCGCGCAGCGCGGAACGGAACACCGTGGACAGCGCGGAGGACAGCAGGCTCGACGCGGCGTAGGCACGGTCGTTGACGTACTGCCCGAGGGTGAAACTCTCCGGGGTGGACGCCGCCCGCCGCCGCCCCACCCCGAGGCGCTGCGGATCGACCTCGACCAGCAGGGCGGCCGTGCACCGCTGCTCCGTCGCCTCCGGGTAGAAGACGTGCGCGGTGCCCGCCGGCAGGCCGAACTCCTGCACCCGGTCGGGGTGCTTGACCAGCAGGAAACCGAGATCCGTCGCCGGCTGGTGGGTGGTGGTCAGGGTGAGCAGCACGCGCCCATGATCCCAGCGCGGCCGATCCGGCGTCGTCCTCATTTCCCGGCACCCGGTGTCGTCGGTACCGCTCGTCCTTCTTCCCGGGCGCGGGCTGCTCTCAGCCCTGTCCGGCCGGCCGGACCCGCACCGTCAGCGGTAGTCGTCCTCGTCGGCGGTGACCACCCGGGCCTGCTCCATGGCGTCCCAGTCGGCGACCTCCAGGCCCCGGTGCGGCTCGGCGTCGGTCTCGTCCGGGCCGATCACGGCGGCCTGCTCGACCGCGTCGGCCGGCTCGGCCTCCAGGTCGCGTTCCTGCGGGTCGAGGTGGTCGCTCGGGGTGAAGTCCTCGTCGGGCTGACCCATCGTCCCTCCCTGGTTGCGGCGGCCTGTCCACCCCACCGTACGGGCTGGGGGCGGAGGTCGCCCGGTGGGCGCGGGAACGCGGGAACGTCCCACCGGCGACGCCGGGCGGTGTCAGGATGGATCGGTGGGCTTCCTGATCCGGTTGGTGATCACGGCGATCGCGCTGTGGGTCACCACGCTGATCGTGCCGGGGGTCGACGTCTCCGGACGCAACGGCGCGAACACCGCGTTCACCCTGCTGCTGGTGGCGCTGATCTTCGGCGTGGTCAACGCGGTGCTCAAACCGGTGATCAAGGTGGTCGGTTGCGTGTTCTACCTGCTCACCCTCGGGCTGTTCGCGCTGGTGGTGAACGCCCTGCTGTTCCTGCTGACCGACCGGATCGCGCGCGCGGTCGACCTGTCGTTCCGGGTGGACGGTTTCTGGCCGGCCTTCTGGGGGGCCATCGTGATGGCCGTGGTGACCTGGCTGATCAGCGTCGCCGTGCCGGACGGCCGGGAGGCCCGGTGAGGCCGGGCGGTGGACGGTCACCGGGGCGGTTGTGTCCGCCGACGCCTCCTACGGGATACTGCCGACGGTGGACAGCGCGGTCCGGCGCACCGATGGAAGACAGCGGCCAGCGCGGCCGAGAGCGGTAAGTAAGGAGCGTTTCACATGCCCATCGCTTCCCCCGAGGCTTACGCGGAGATGCTGGACCGGGCCAAGGCCGGCCGGTACGCGTACCCCGCGATCAACGTGACCTCGTCGCAGACCCTGAACGCGGCGCTGAAGGGCTTCGCCGACGCGGAGAGCGACGGCATCATCCAGGTGTCCACCGGTGGCGCGGAGTACCTGTCCGGCCCGTCGGTCAAGGACATGGTGACCGGCGCGGTGGCGTTCGCCGCGTACGCGCACGAGGTGGCCAAGAAGTACCCGGTCAACATCGCGCTGCACACCGACCACTGCCCGAAGGACAAGCTGGACGGGTTCGTCCGGCCGCTGATGGCCATCTCCCAGGAGCGGGTGAAGGGCGGCCAGGAGCCGCTGTTCCAGTCGCACATGTGGGACGGCTCGGCCGTGCCGGTGGCGGAGAACCTGCAGATCGCCGCCCAGCTCCTCGACGAGGCCGCCAAGGGCAAGATCGTCCTGGAGATCGAGGTCGGCGTCGTCGGTGGCGAGGAGGACGGCGTCGAGAACGCCATCAACGACAAGCTCTACACCACCGTCGAGGACGGTCTGGCCATGGTCGAGGCGCTCGGCCTGGGCGAGAAGGGCCGCTACATGGCGGCGCTGACCTTCGGCAACGTGCACGGCGTCTACAAGCCGGGCAACGTCAAGCTCCGGCCGGAGATCCTCAACCAGATCCAGGAGGCGGTCGGCGCCAAGTACGGCAAGGACAAGCCGCTCAGCCTGGTCTTCCACGGCGGCTCCGGCTCGCTGCTGGAGGAGATCCGGGAGGCGCTCGACTACGGCGTGGTGAAGATGAACATCGACACCGACACCCAGTACGCCTTCACCCGGCCCGTCGCGGACCACATGCTCCGCAACTACGACGGCGTCCTCAAGATCGACGGCGAGGTCGGCAACAAGAAGCAGTACGACCCGCGTGCCTGGGGCAAGCTGGCCGAGGCGGGTCTCGCCGCCCGGGTCGTCGAGGCGTGCGAGCACCTGCGCTCCACCGGCACCCGGATGAAGTGACCCTGACGTACCCCGTCGACGGCCGGCTCCCCACCCGGGGTGCCGGCCGTCGCCGTCTCGGGTCCCGACCGGCCGGGCCGGACGTCAGGCGGTCGCGGTGAGCACCCGGACGGCCTCCCGTACGTCGTCGGTGAGGTGGATGCTGCCGGACAGGTCACCGAAGGGCGACCCGGCGAACAACGGCCGCAGCAACGACTCGATCGGCAGCTCCCGGGTCCAGTACGCCTGGTCGAGGAAGACGTACGCCCCGCTCGCCCCGTCCGTGCCGTAGTACGTCTTCGTGGCCGCCTGGAACACCTCCTGCACGGTGCCGGCCCGGCCGGGCGCGAAGACGATCCCGCCCCGGGCCAGCCGCAGGATGGTGTCCTCCCGGATGGCGTTGGAGAAGTACTTGGCGATCCGCCCGGCGAACAGGTTCGCCGGTTCGTGCCCGTACAGCCAGGTGGGGATGGCCAGCCCGCCGGAACGGGCCCAGTCCACCCCGGGACCGCGCTGCTGCGGCACGGTCGCCGCGTAGCGGTCCCGCACGGCCAGCGCGGCGGCCGTGTAGCGGTCGTGGTCGGTGAAGTCGGGGGCCACCGCCAGCAGGTCGATCGCCGTGTTCAGCTCCTGCGCCGGCCAGGCCGACAGGAACGCGCCCAGGTTGGCCGCCTCCATCACCCCGGGGCCGCCGCCGGTCACCACCAGCCGGTCGGCCCGCGCCAGCTCCCAGCCCAGCACCGCCGCCATCCGGTACGGCACACTGCCGCGCGGCACCGCGTGCCCGCCCATCACCCCCACCACCGACTGCGGCCCGTGGGTGGACAGCCAGGTCCGGGTCGCGTCGGCCAGGGCGTTGTCCACGCCGTGGTCGTGCAACCGCTGGCCGAGCGCCTCCTTCACGTCCGGCAGCGCGCCACCGTGGGCGCGGAAGTGGTCGTAGACCCGGGTGTCGTACATCCCGGCGAACCCGGCGGTGGCGAACCCCTCGGCCAGGTCGGTCGGGGTGTAGAGGTGGGCCGGCTGGGTCGGGTACGGCAGGCCGGAGAAGGGCGGTACCACGTTCGCGCCGCGCCGGACCAGGTCCGCGCCGACCTCCCGGCCGGCGAACCGGCAGCCGACGAAGAGCGTGCCGGCCACGTCGGTGGCGGTCAGGTCGGGGACCGGGTCGAGATCGAGGCGGAGCCCCTGCACGGTCAGCCCGGCGAGGCTGTCGGCGGCCAGGTGCCTGTCGAACTCGGCACGGGTCTCGATCTCGTCATGACTGGTGTCGTGCGGCGCGATGACGTCCGCCGGAGGTGGGGTGGGCACCCCGCCATCCTGCCCCCACCCCGCCACCGCGCACCGGGGCAGGGGTACCGACGACAGGAGCCCGGCGACCGAGGTCGCCGGGCTCCTGCGTAACCGGGTCCTGGGGAGGCTCCGGACCAATAGTTGTAGTGGAAAATATCTTCGGGTGGCATGGGCCGCAGGGCCGGTACGGTCGGCCGAGGGTTCACCCGACGGGGCCGAGGGTTCACCCGGTGGGGTCCCCGACGTGACGTAGACCTCCACCGTTCAGCCAGCGTACCCACCCGACCCCCTCGCGCCCCGCAGGGCGAAGCGGGTTGAATGGGGCGATGCAGAACCTGTTGCCTGAGCCTCCGGCCACTCTCCTGCCCGCGCACGACGACGCGGACGCCGCGCTGGCCGCTGCCGTAGAGCAGGGCACCGACGAGGCGTACGCCGAGGTCGCGGCCCGCTTCCCGACGCACAGTGCGGCCTGGGCGGCGCTGGCCACCCGGGCCCTGGACGGCGGCCAGGTGGTCGCGGCGTACGCGTACGCCCGCACCGGTTACCACCGGGGCCTGGACCAGTTGCGGCGCAGCGGCTGGAAGGGGCACGGCCCGGTCCCCTGGTCGCACACCCCGAACCAGGGCTTCCTGCGCTGCCTCTACGTCCTGTCCCGGGCCGCCGGGGAGATCGGCGAGGCGGACGAGGCCGCCCGGTGTGCCCAGTTCCTCCGCGACTGCGACCCGGCCGCCGGGGACGCCCTCGCCAGCGCCTGACCGACCCGTCTCCGGTCCGCCCCGACGGTTGTCGGGGCGGACCGGCCGACCAGGGTCAGAGGCCCTCGGCCACCGCTGCCGCGATCTTCAGCCAGGCGTCCCGGGTGGCCGAGGAGAGCCCGCCGTACCGGATCGGCTCGCCGGTGTCGATCAGCCGCTCGTACGGCGCGAGCAGCACCGCCCTCGTCCGGGCGGCGAAGTGCTCCTGGATGGCCGGCAGGTCGATCTCCTTGCGTGACGGGGGCATCGACACCACCGTCACCGCCTGCCGGACCAGCCGGTGCCGGCCGCTCTGCTCCAGGTGGTCGAGCATCCGGGCGGCCGTCTCCGCCGAGTCGTTACGGGCCGACATGGTGACCACCAACTGGTCGGTGGCGTCCATCGCGGCCTGCCAGTTCTGCGCCCGGACGTTGTTCCCGGTGTCCACGAAGATCAACTTGTAGAACCGGCTCACCACCTCGCGGATCTCGGCGAACGCCGCCGCCGTCAGCATCTCGCCCCCGGTGGCCGACTCGTCCGAGGCGAGCACGTCGAACATCCCCTCGCCCTGCGAGCGGACGTACTGCGACAGGTCGCCGATCCGGCCGTGCGGTCCCTGGAACTGCCCGAGGTCCCGCAGCATGTCGCGCACCGTACGGGAGTGGAAGTCCTGCTGCGCCCGCATCCCCAGGGTGCCCTGGGTCTCGTTGTTGTCCCAGGCCAGCACGTAACCCCCGCGCTTCTGCCCGAAGGTCATCGCGAGCAGCAGGATGGCCACCGTTTTGCCGGCCCCGCCCTTGGGATTGACCACTGTCACCTGGCGCAGCCCGCCGAAGTTGCGGCGCACCATCTCGATGTCCCGCTTCACCTCCTGCTCGTGCTGCCCCGGGGGGAGCTTCACCAGGCCGATCCTGTTGACCATGGCCCGGACGCCCATCGTGGCGATCGGCTCGGCCGGCCGGATCTGCCGGCGGCGGGCGAAGTCCTCGGCGGTCGGGGCGATCCCGCTCTCCGGCGACCACCCCATCTCGGGGTAGCCGACCGAGGTGAGCGGATCGGGATGGACCGGCGCGGGTGGGGACGCCGGAGGCGTCCCGCCGGAGGTCGACGGCTCCGGCCAGGACGGCCGGTACCACCCGCCGGTCACCTGCTGCGCCGGTGCGGGCTGTTCCGCCGCCGGTTGCGGCCCCGGAACCGGCAGACCCGTCACCTGCTGCGGTCCGGCCTGCTGTCCTTCTGCCTGCTGCGGTGCGGTCTGTTGCCCTGTTGCCTGCGGCGGTCCGGGCACCGGCTGGCCGGGTCCGGGTTGCTGTCCCGGTGCCGGGTACCCGTGAACCGGCAGGCCGGGTTCGCGGGGCCCGGGTAGCGGCAGCCCCGCTGCCGGCAAATCGGGCCGTGAGAGGCCCGGTGCCGACGAGCCGGGCAGCGGCAGCCCGGGTACCGCTGGCTCCGGCAGCGCGGGACCGGACCCTGACGGCTCGGGCAGGCCGGACCCTGATGCCTCGGGCAGGCCGGGTGCCGGCTGGTCGGGCAGGCCGGGTCCCTCGCGGTCCGTCGACTCCGGTCGGAGCGGGGCGGGAACTGCCGTCCCGGTTCCGGGCGGATCGAACCCGGGGACGGCCGTTCCGGCTGCGGTCGGCTCGGGCCGGCCCGGTGGCGTCGGTTCGCCCGACTCGGGCCAGCCCGCTGCCGGTTGCTCCGGGCCGGCGTCCCCGGTGGCGGCCCGGTACCCGCCGGGGACACCGGAACCGGCGACGGGCGGCGGTGCGGTGGCCGGACCGGTGGCCCGGTCGGGCTCGTCGATCCCGGTGGAGAGCCGCTGGGGCGGCAACGCCCAGGGTGACTCGCCCCGCCCCGTGGACTGTGCCGGCACCGCCGCCACGACCGCCGGTTCGACCTCCTGGATCCTGGAGGATTTCGGCCCCGCCGGGGGCCCGAACCTTCCAGGATTCAACTCGGTCGGGTCATCTCCGTGGGCCACGACGCTCCCGTTACGCGGAGGGGATGGTGGGGCGGGATGGGACGGACTGTTCGGCGGGGGCGTCGGCGCAGCCGACATCGACGGTCCTGGCCCGGCGGGCGGGGCAGCCGGAGTCAGCGGCCCGGGCCCGGCCGGCGCAGCAGCCGTGGAAGGTCCGGGCGGCGGAGCGACGGGGGCCGGCGGTGCCGGTGGCCCGGCGAGCGACGGGTCCAACGTGAAGGGCAGGTCGAGATCCACCCGCCCGGTCCGGCCCGGCGTTCCACCGGCCGGTGCGGTCGCCCGGCCCGCACCGCCACGATCCTCCGGCGCGGCGTACCCGGGAGGGGCGTAGCCGGGTGGCGGGTCGTAGCCGGGGGAGTCGTCGTACCTCGGGGAGTCGTCGTACCTCGGGGGAAGGTGGGTCGACGGGGTCGGCTCGGGCAGGTCGGGCACCCAGCCGTCCCCGGGCGGGGCCCAGCCGCCGTCGGGCGGCAGGGGCGCGACCTCCGCCGCGAGCGACGGGTACGCCGTCGGCGGGTAGACCGGCGTGGGCTCGGCGGCCCAGTGCGGCACCGGGGGGTCGGGCGGCCAGAGTGGTTCGATGTCCCGCTCCGGCCCCGGCTGCTGGCCGGGCTGTCCGGCCCGGTCGGCGTTGTCGTCCACCACGGATCCTCCCCACTCCTCCCGCCGAGGATAGGCCGTCCCGTTCCCGTTACGCCGGGTGACGGATGTGGGGAACGGTCAGCCGGTGAAGACCGCCCAGGCCCCGGGCTCGGTCCACCAGGACCGCTTGCGGCTCAGCTCACCCTCGACCCCGTCGTCGAGGAAGGGCACCCGCTCGTCCCGGGGGATCACCGCCACCGCCCGGCCCCGGGCCCGCCGGACCTCGTACCGGATCTTCTTCTTCCTACCCAACGTCGGGCGGGTCGGCACGGGAACGGCCACCGCGACCTCCACCCGACCGTCGGCCGGGTCGCCGGCGGTGAGCAGCGGCAGCGAGTCGAGGGTGGCGTAGCCGCCGGCGTTGCCGATCGCGCAGGCCAGGATCGGGTCCGCGCCGTCGGAGAGCACCGCGTCGTCCACCTCCACCCGACCCCGCCAGTGCAGCGGCCGGCCCGCCTCGTCGGCGGCACCGAGCAGCGCCCCGTCCAGGGTCACCGAACCGCCGTCGTTGCGCAGCAGGTCGAGCCGGCGTACGCCGCCGTCGAGCACGGCCGCCGCCACCGCCGCCGGGTCCCGGGGCAGGCCGAGCTGCGCGGCCAGGTCCCGGTGCGGGCCACCCCGGGCCGGATCGAGCGGGAGTACGCCGATCGGCGGCAGGTCGGGCACCGTACGGTTGCCGGCCAGTTCGGCGGGACGGCGGCTGGGCGGTGGGGCGTACCGGCGGACGAGCCGACGCACGACGGCGCGCAACTGGGCGTCGCTGGCGACGGCGACGACCAGCCTGGTCTTGCTGTCCGGGTCGGGCCAGGCGAGGCCGTCGGGGCGGGCCGGGGCGTCCAGCCGGGCCAGCACCTCGTCGACCTCGGCGTCGGAGCGGGCGACGACGGTCTCCACCCGGGCACCCCGTGCGGTCAGCGCGTCCGCGCAGGCCAGCACCGGTACGCGCGGCGTCTCGCAGCGCTGTCCGTCCGGCGGCGCGGCCGGTTTGCCGGTGGCCTCGGGAGCACCGCCGCAGCAGGCGTCGCCGCTGCCGCAGCCCCCACCGGGAGCGTCCCGCTCGGAGCCGAGGGTGAGCAGCACCACGTCGTACACTCCGGGCCTCCTGCCTCGCGACGTGAACCCCTGCCGGCCACGCCGTTTCTACTTGTTAGCCTGACACCCCGGGCTCGCCAACCGGTCGCCACCTGGCACCCGAGCCTTCTGGAGGCGGAAAAGATGCCAGCGATCGTGCTCATCGGTGCTCAGTGGGGCGACGAGGGCAAGGGCAAGGTTACCGACCTGCTGGGTGAGCGGGTCGACTACGTCGTGCGCTACTCCGGCGGCAACAACGCCGGCCACACGGTGATCACGCCGGACGGGCAGAAGTACGCGCTGCACCTGATGCCGTCAGGCGCGCTCTCCCCGAGCGCGATGATTGTCATCGGCAACGGGGTGGTGGTCGACCCGAAGGTGCTGCTCGCCGAGATCGATGGGCTCGCCGAGCGGGGGGTGGACGTGTCCCGGCTGCGGATCTCCGGCGACGCGCACCTGATCATGCCGCACCACCGGGCGCTGGACCGGGTGGTGGAGCGCTACCTCGGCTCGGCCCGGATCGGCACCACCGGGCGCGGCATCGGCCCGGCGTACGGCGACAAGGTCGCCCGGATGGGCATCCGGCTCCAGGATCTGCTCGACCCGGGCATCCTGCGCAAGAAGCTGGAACTCGCGCTGCGTGAGAAGAACCAGCTGCTGTTCAAGGTCTACAACCGCAAGGCGATCGACGTCGAGGAGACCGTCGAGGAGTACCTGCGGTACGCGGAGCGGCTGCGGCCGTACATCGCCGAGACCCGGGTGATGCTCTGGGACGCCCTGGACCGGGGCGAGACGGTGCTGCTGGAGGGTGCCCAGGCCACCATGCTCGACATGGACCACGGCACGTACCCCTTCGTGACCTCGTCGAACCCGACGGCCGGCGGGGCGTGCGTGGGTGCCGGCATCCCGCCCACCGCGATCAACAGGGTGATCGCGGTGAGCAAGGCGTACACCACGCGGGTGGGTTCGGGCCCGTTCCCGACCGAGCTGTTCGACGACAACGGCCAGCACCTGCGCAAGGTCGGCCACGAGTACGGCACCACCACCGGCCGGGAACGCCGGTGCGGCTGGTTCGACGCCGTCGTGGCCCGGTACGCGTGCCGCCTCAACGGCGTCACCGACCTGGTCGTCACGAAGCTGGACGTGCTCACCGGCCTGTCCAAGGTCCCGCTCTGCGTCGGGTACGAGATCAACGGTGAGCGGTTCGACGACATGCCGATGACGCAGACCGACTTCCACCACGCCACCCCGATCTACGAAGAGCACGACGGTTGGTGGGAGGACATCAGCAAGGCGCGCACCGAGGACGAGCTGCCGGAGAACGCCCGCCGCTACATCGCCCGCATCGAGGAGATCACCGGCACCCGGGTCAGCGTGGTGGGCGTGGGCCCCGGCCGCGAGGAGAACGTCGTCCGCCACCCCCTCCTCCCCTAACCCCCCCCGCCTCCCTCCCCCGCTTCCCGCTCCCGCCGTGCCCCGGTGATCAAGAGGTTTGCGTCACGGATTCGCCGTCCGATGACGCGAACCTCTTGATCACCTGTGGAAATCCGGAGGTTGTCCACAGGGTTATCCACAGGGGTGGAAGTGGGGGTGGGCGGGGCGTGAGGGTGGCGGGGTGATGCCGCTCGAAATTCTCCGTCGGGTCGCCCTCGGGCAGGACGGCATGGTCACCATGTCGCAGGCCCTCGCGGCCGGGCTGACCCGGCACCATGTCCGGCAACTCTGCCGCTCCGGGCGGTGGAGGCGACTGTCCCGTGGTTGCTACGCCCCCGCCGGGCAGCCACCGGACGCGATCGCCCGGCGGGCCCGCATCCGGGCGGCGGTGACGAGCCTCGGCCCCGGAGCCTTCGCGGTCCTCGACAGCGCCCTCGCGCTGCACGACATCGCCGGGCCACGCCGATCCGCCGTCCACGTGTCGGTGCCGGTGGACCGGCCCCGGCCGCAACGGCACACCGACCCGATGCTCGTCGTCCACCAGTTCACCGTGGCCCCGGGCGACGTCGTCGACGTGGCCGGCATTCCCACGACCTCGCCGTTGCGCACGGTGACGGACATGATTCTCCGGCTCGACCGGTACCCGGCGGTGTCCGTGCTCGACTCGGCACTGAACCGGGGGCTCGTCACCCCGGAGGACCTGGCCACCGCTCCGGCGCTCGTCCGGGGCCGCCGGGGTGCCCCGGCGGCCCGCAGCCACCTCGCCGAGGTGGACGGTCGCGCCCAGTCACCGCTGGAGACCTGGTCGCGGCTGCGCTGCGTCGACGGCGGAGTCCCGCCCGACGTGCTGCAACAGGAGGTCCGGGACGGGGACGGTCACCTGCTCGGCATTGGTGACCTCGGGTGGCGGGCGGCGCGGTTGATCGCCGAGGCCGACGGGGCGGGCCCACACGGCACCCCGGAAGCCCTGTTCGCCGACCGCCGCCGGCAGAACCGCCTGGTCAACGCCGGTTGGCGGGTGCTCCGGTTCACCTGGTCCGACGCGCTGCGCCCGGACTACATCCCGCACACCGTCCGCCAGGCCATGGCCTTCGGCCACTCCCGCCCCTAGGCCCTCGGCTGCCCCGTCCCGGCACCGCCCTGTGTCTCGGCACCGCTCCGTCTCGGCATTGCCCCATCCCATCCCGCTCTGCCCAGTCTCGGCACAGCCCGGCCCGGCCCCGCCCCGGCATACCGCCCCGCCCCAGCTCAACCCGACTCCACCTCGCCTCACCCCTGACCCCTGACCCCTCGGACGGTGATCAAGAGGTTTGCGTCAGCTGACCAAGAGGTTTGCGTCAAAGTCGATCTTCAACGTGACGCAAACCTCTTGATCAGCGGGGCAGGGCGGGGCGGCACGGGGCGAGGGTGGGGCGAGGGCGGGGCGAGACGGGCAGGGTGGGATGGGATGGGGCGGGGGCGAGGGCAGGGGGGTGGTGGGGGTGGTGGGTAGGATTCGTCGCCGTGCGCGTACTTCTTCTGGGTGGTGGCGGGCGGGAGCATGCGCTCGCGCTCGGGTTGGTCGAGGACCCGGCGGTCGAGGCCCTGCTGGCGGCGCCCGGTAACCCGGGGATCGCGGGTGTGGCGGAGCTGCGGCAGGTCGATCCGGCCGATCCCGCCGCGGTGGCCGGGTTGGCGGTGGAGGTCGGTGCCGACCTGGTGGTGATCGGGCCGGAGGCCCCGCTGGTCGCGGGGGTCGCCGACGCGGTACGCGCCAAGGGCGTCCCCGTCTTCGGCCCGTCGGCCGCGGCGGCCCGGTTGGAGGGCTCCAAGACCTTCGCCAAGGAGATCATGACGGCGGCCGGGGTGCCGACCGCCCGCGCGTACACCTGCACGGACGCGGAGAGCGTCGGGCGGGCGCTCGACGAGTTCGGCACGCCGTACGTGGTGAAGAACGACGGGCTGGCCGCCGGCAAGGGCGTGGTGGTCACCGATGACCGGGACGTCGCGCTGCGGCACGCGCAGGAGTGCGGTCGGGTGGTGATCGAGGAGTACCTGTCCGGCCCCGAGGTCTCCCTGTTCGTGGTGACCGACGGTGAGGCGGCCCTGCCGCTGCTGCCGGCGCAGGACTTCAAGCGGGCCGGCGACGGCGACGCCGGCCCGAACACCGGCGGCATGGGGGCGTACGCGCCGCTGCCGTGGGCGCCGCCGGGTCTGGTCGACGAGGTGCTGGCCGACGTGGTCCACCCGACGCTCGCCGAGATGCGCCGCCGGGGCACCCCGTTCGCCGGGCTGCTCTACGTCGGGCTGGCGCTCACCGCCGCCGGCCCCCGGGTGATCGAGTTCAACGCCCGCTTCGGTGACCCGGAGACCCAGGTCGTGCTGGCGCTGCTGGAGACCCCGCTCGGCGGGCTGCTGCACGCCGCCGCGACGGGCACGCTGGCCGCGCATCCGCCGCTGCGGTGGCGGGACGGTGCGGCCGTCACCGTGGTGGTGGCCGCCGAGGGCTACCCGGCGACCCCACGTACCGGTGACGTGATCACCGGCGCCGACCACCCGGGCGTCATCCACGCCGGCACCGCCCGCCGGGCCGCCGACGGCGCGTTGCTCTCCGCCGGCGGCCGGGTCCTCTGCGGTACGGCCACCGGCCCGGACCTGACCGCCGCCCGGGACGCCGCCTACGCCCTGGTACGCGGCATCGAGCTGGCCGGCTCGCACCACCGCACCGACATCGCCGCCACCGCGATCGACGGCCGGATCACCGTCCCGGACTGACCACAGCCGGGGCGACTGCCGCAGCGCCCGCCCGACGCCGGGCGCGGCACGACACGGGAGCGGACGGCCACCCTCCCGGCCCGACCACCACCGCGATCAACGGCCCGCAGTGCCGGCCCCGGTCGGGTCGTGCCCCGTCGGGTCGGCGGTCAGAGCAGGGACAGGGCGGCGGCGATCACCCGTTGGGCGGTGGCGCTGAGGTCCTCGCCCTTGGCGTCGGTGCTGGTGATCGAGTATTCCACCCGGAACCGGCCGTCCCGGGTGGAGGCGACCCCGGCGAGGTAGCCGTACCGGGAACCGGTCTTGATCCACAGGGTTTCGCCGTCGGGCAGCGGGAACGCGGTGAGCCCGGCGCTGTAGCGGGCCGGCCCGCCGCCGATGTCCGGCACGCCCGGCAGGGTGAACATCGTGCCGAGCTGGGCCGGTGGCACCACCCGGCCGGCGAACAGCGCGGTGAGGAAGGTGTCCAGGTCGGTGAGACTGGAGATGATGTTGCCGGAGGCCGGGGTGAAGGTCTGGCTCCAGGTGGTGGCGTCGACGAGTTCGGTCCGGCCGTCCCGGTCGACGGCCTGGTAGCCGTGGGCGTGCGGGCCGCGGATGCGCGGGTCGTCGCCCGGTGCGTAGGTGTCCTTGAGGCCGAGCGGTTGGGCGATGCGCCGGTCCAGTTCCGTCGCGTACGGGTGGCCGGTGACCTTCTCGATGATCATCCCGGCGACGATGTAGCCCATGTTGGTGTAGTGCTGCTTCGTGCCGGGTTCGAACTCGCGGGGGTTGTCCAGGCCGAGCCGGACCAGCTGTTGCGGGGTCCACCTGTCGTACCGGTGGGCGAGCTGCCACTCGATGCCGTCCGGCATTCGTGGGCTGGGCAGGCCGCTGGTGTGGTCGAGCAGTTGCCGGACGCTGACCGTCGGGTAACCGGCGGGGAGCAGCCCCGGCAGGAGCCGCTGCACCGACGCGTCGAGGTCGATCCGGCCCTCGGCCATGAGTTGCAGCACCATGGCCGCGGTGAAGGCCTTGGTGACGCTGCCGACCCGGAACCGGGCGTGTGGCGGTACGGGTGCCTGGCTGCGCAGGTCCCGTACGCCGGTGGTGCCGGTCCAGCAGCCGTCGGGCGTGGTGATCCGGACCTGGGCGCTGGTGGCGTCGGCGTCGGGTAACCCGGCTATCGCCTGCGCGACGGGGGTCGGGTCGAGGGTGCCGGGCCGGCAGCCCGCAGCCCCGCGCCGGTCACCGGCGGAGGCGGGAGAGGGGGCGGCGACGGCGAGCGTCCCGGGGGCGGCGACGGCGAGCAGGGCACCGAGTGCCGTGGCGACGAGCACGACCGGTCGATTCATGATCTTCATGGCGTCGAGCCTGCCGGTGACGGGGCGCGACGACATCGGGGAGAGTCCCCCGCCACACCCCGATCGTCGGCTCGGGGAGACCACCCCGGGGAAGATCAGCCGTAGTAGCGGCGCAGTTCCCGGGTGAGCACCTTGCCGGTGGCGTTGCGGGGCAGGTACTTCACGAAGATCACGTCCCGGGGGACGGAGAACCGGGCCAGGTAGCGCCGGACGTACTCGCGTACCGCCTCCGGGTCCAGGGTCTCGCCGGGGTGCAGGGCGAGGAACGCGGCCAGCCGTTGCCCGTACTGCGGGTCCGGCACGCCGAGCACGGCCGCCTCGCGGACCTGCGGCAGCCGGGTGAGCAGATCCTCCAGCTCGGACGGGAACACGTTCTCCCCGCCGGAGACGATCATGTCGTCGGCGCGGCCGTCGACGAAGAGCAGTCCGTCGGCGTTGACCCGGCCGAGGTCGCCGGTGTCGAGCAGCCCGTCGTGGGTCTCCCGACGGGCCCCCGAGGTGTAACCCTCGAACAGCATCTCGTTGCCGACGAGGATCCGGCCGACCCGCCCGACCGGCACCGGCTTCCCGTCGTCGTCGACGATCTCCAGGCGGGTGCCGTGCGGGGGGCGACCGGCGGTGGTGGGGGCCTGGCGCAGCTCGGCGGGGCCGGCGATGGCGGCCCAGGAGACCTCCGTCGAGCCGTACAGGTTGTAGAGGACGTCGCCGTAGGTGTCCATGAACCGGGTGGTGAGGCCGCCGGGCAGCGCCGAGCCGCTGACCGCGACCACCGTCAGCGCCGGTCGCGGGTCCGGCGGCGGCACGTCGAGCAGACGCTGCACCATCACCGGTACGGCGAACAGTGCCTGGCAGCGGTGCGCCACGAGCGCGTCCAGCGTGGCGGCGGGGTCGAACCGGCGGTGCAGCACGATGGTGGCGCGCAGCGCGAAGGCGACCTGGAGTGCCGCGTACCCCCAGGTGTGGAAGATCGGGGCGGCGATCAGCACGGTGTCGTGGGTGTGCAGCGGGATGCGGTCGATGATGGACACCAGCGGGCCGAAGCCGTTCGGGACGGGCCGGCGGGCGCCCTTGGGTGTGCCGGTGGTGCCGGAGGTCAGCACGATGGTCCGGCCGTCGTGGGCGGGCGGGGTGAGCCGGTCGGCGGGGAGCGCGGCGGCGATCAGGGCGTCGAGGCCGGGTTCGTCGACCCGGTGCACCTCGGCGGGGACACCGAGGACCCGCTCGGCGAACTCGGTGTCGTGCACCAGCACCCGCAGCCGTTGTTCCTCGGCGACGGTGGCGAGCTGCGCGGCGGACAGTCCGGTGTTGACCAGCACCGCGTCGGCGCCGAGCAGGGTGGCGGCGACGATGCCCTCGATCAGCCCGTGGTGGTTGCGGCACAGCAGCCCTACCCGGTCCCCGGCCTGTACGCCGAGCACGCTGCGCATCGACCGGGCGAGCCGTTCGGCCCGGTCGAGCAGTTCCCGGTAGGTGAGTTCGTGGCCGTGCTCGTCGACGACGGCGACCCGGCCGGGGTCGCGGGCGGCGGCCTGCCGTAGTTCGCCGGCCATGCCCCAGCCCCACTGGCGCAGTGCGGCGAGTTGCGAGGCGACCCGGACGGGGTGCCCGGGGGTGAGCAGTCCCCGCCTGGTCAGTGTGGCCACGATGAACGGCAGGTCCATCCGGCGACCTCCTTCGGGGTGTGACGTGGGGCCGGCCGGGGCCCTCACCAGGGATTCCTTTCCGATCATGCGTCGTCGCCGGCCGACCGCCCAGTCGGTGTCGCCCGCGGTGGACGGGCGGTGACCGGGCGGTCGCCCGGTGGCGACGGTCAGCGGATCTGGACGCCGGAGATGGCGCGGGAGATGACCAGCCGTTGGATCTCGGAGGTGCCCTCGAAGATGGTGTAGATCTTGGAGTCCCGGTACCAGCGTTCGACCGGGTGGTCGCGCAGGAAGCCGGCCCCGCCGAGGAGCTGCACGGCCCGGTCGGTCACCGCGACGGCCACCTCGCCCGCCTTGAGCTTGGACATCGAGCCCTCGCCGGCGGTGAACGGCCGGTTGTTGCGGCCCATCCAGGCCGCCCGCCAGACCAGCAGCCGGGCGGCGTCGATCTCCATCTTCATGTCGGCCAGGGCGAACGCGACGGCCTGGTTCTCAATGATCGGCCGGCCGAACTGGACCCGGTCCCTGGCGTAGTCGAGGGCGTACTCGTAGGCGGCGCGGGCGACGCCGAGCGCCTGCGCGCCGACGGTCGGCCGGGACAGCTCGAAGGTGCGCATCGCGGCCTGGCCGCTGGCCCGTTGCCCGGACCGGGCGCGGGCCAGCCGCTCGTCCAGCGCGTCCTTGCCGCCGAGCAGGCAGCGTCCGGGCACCCGGACGTCGTCGAGGAAGACGTCGGCGGTGTGCGAGGCGCGCAGTCCCAGTTTCTTCAGTTTCCGGGTCGCGTGCAGCCCGGCTGTCCCCGGCGGTACGACGAACGCGGCCTGCCCGCGCGAGCCCAGCTCGGGCGCGACGGAGGCGGTGACCACGTGCACCCCGGCGATCCCGCCGTTGGTGGCGTACGCCTTCTGCCCGCTCAGCACCCACTCGTCGGTGGCCTCGTCGTGGACGGCGCGGGTACGCATGGCCGAGACGTCGGAGCCGGCCTCCGGTTCGGTGGTGCAGAACGCGGCGACGGCGGGGGCGTCGACGGTGCCGAAGCACTGCGGCACCCATTCGACCATCTGGTCGGGGGTGCCGGTGCCGTAGATGGCGGCGACGGCGAGCGAGCTGCCGAAGATGCTCAGCCCGATGCCGGCGTCGCCCCAGAAGAGTTCCTCACTGGCGATCGGCAGGGACAGCCCGGTGGGGTCGGCCCAGCAGGTGGCGAGGAACTCGAAGCCGTACAGGCCGATCTTCGCCGCCTCCTGGATGATCGGCCAGGGGGTCTCCTCCCGGGCGTCCCACTCGGCGGCGGCCGGGCGCACGACCTCGGCGGCGAAGCCGTGCACCCAGTCCCGCAGATCCCGCTGTTCCTCGTTCAGGTCGAGCGAGAACTCGGCCATCGTCAGGCCTTGGGGATGTCGAACAGGTTGGCGATGTTGGCGGCCAGGCCCAGGTCACCCTTGGCCTTGAGCTTGCCGGTCATGAACATCATCACCGGGTTGGCCCCGCCGGAGACGATCCTCAGGAACTCGACCGGGCCCATGGTGAGGCTGAGCTTCGGGTCGCGGGTGGGGGTCTCCGAGACGGTGCAGGTGCCGTTCTCGATGACGATCTCGTAGGTGTCGGCGCCACCGTCGGGGCGGCCGGTGATGTTCCAGTGGATGACCGCGTTGGTGGCGCCGGCGCGGTCGGCGCGGAAGATCTGCGGCATCCGGCTGAAGACCTCGCTGAGCACCTTGCCGCGCAGGTCGCCGGACATCACCTCGGCGATCTTGTCGTCCGGGGTGGACTTGACCAGCTGGGCGAACTCCTTCGGGCCGAAGTTGGCGAAGTTGGCCGGGTCGAAGTCAGTCATGGAAGTTGCACCTCTCGGGGCGGACCGGTTCTGGTTACTCTCGCGTAACCCTACGCACGAGTAGGTATGCTCGCAAGGGTGTCCAGCACGCCGAGCTTCAAGCGCCTCCCCCGCGCCGTACGCGAGCAGCAGATGCTCGACGCGGCCGTCAAGGTCTTCTCCCGGCGGGGGTTCCACGCCGCCAGCATGGACGAGATCGCCGAGGACGCGGGCATCTCCAAGCCGATGGTCTACGCCTACCTCGGCACCAAGGAGGAACTCTTCATCGCCTGCCTGCACCGGGAGACCGCCCGGATGATGTTGGCGATCGCCGGGGCCGCCGCCCCCGACCTCCCGCCCGACCAGCGGCTCTGGCGCGGCCTGCGGGCCTTCTTCGGCTTCGTCGGGGCGCACCGCGACGGCTGGGCGGTGCTCTACCGGCAGGCCCGGGGCTCCCAACCGTTCGCCGCCGAGCTGGCCGCGATGCGCGCCCGGCTGGTCGACGTGGTCGCCGGGATGCTCGACCACGCGCTGCGCGCCCGGGACCGGGAGGTCGCCGCGACCGAGCTGGAGGTCGTCGCGTACGCCCTGGTCGGCGCGAGCGAGTCGCTTGCCGACTGGCTCGCCGACCACCCGGAGGCCGAACCGGAGAAGACCGCCACCCGGATGATGAACGTCGGCTGGCTCGGCGCGGCCCAACTCCTCGACGGCGTCACCTGGCGACCCCCGGCGGACTGACTGCCCCCACTCTCCCGGCGCGGCTCACCGGTCCCGGCGCGGAGTGGTCAGCGGTTGGCGGCGGCGCGACGGCGGGCCCGCAGGCGCATCCAGCGGACCAGCTCCAACACCCCGGTGACGGCCAGCGAGAGCCCGACGCCGACGAGCAGTCCCCGGAGCGGATCGCGTTCGAAGGCCAGCCCACCGAAGTAGCCGAGCAGCCCGCAGTACAGGCTCCAGATCGCGGCGGCGACGGCGTCGAACACCAGGAAGCGCAGGAGCGGATACCGGACGGCCCCCATGGTCAGGGTGACGGCCGTCCGGCCGCCCGGCACGAAGCGGGAGGTGGTGAGGATCGAACCGCCCCGCCGGTCCACCGCCCGGCGGGCCCAGTCCGAGCCACTGCGGCGGCGGCTGCCGTCGGGCAGCCGGGCCAGCCGCTCCGCGCCGCCGCCCCGGCCTATGCCGTACGACACGTGGTCGCCGGCGAGCGCGCCGAGGGCCGCCACCGCGATCACGGCCACCAGGTTCGGGTGGCCGCTGGCCGCGAACACCCCGGCGGTGATCAGGACGGTTTCGCCGGGCACCGCCGGGAAGAACGCGTCGACCGCGGTCACCACGAAGATCACCAGGTACACCCAGGGCGAGGTGACGGTGTGGTGGAGCAGGTCGAGCACCGACTGCATGCCCTCATGCTCGACGCTGGGCCCCCGGCCGGGGGCCCAGTCGCCGGATCAGGCCACCCGGGGAACCGGCAGCGGACCGGCGGCTGACCTGCCGTGCTCCCGCTTGTCGGCGGCGGTGGGGCCGTGCGAGGTGAGCACCACCGGGGCGGCCAGCGCCTCGGACACCGCCGCCGGCCAGTCGGTCGGTGGGGCGTCGTACACCGGGCGGGTGGTCAGCAGGCGGGCGGTGAGGGCCGCCTGCCGCTCCAGGTCACCGGGTGGGCCGGGGCGCAACCGGTCGGTCCCGTCGTAGCGGCGGCACAGCTTCAGCGCCGGGCGGGCCGGGTCGGGGCGGGTCAGGTCGAGGTGGGTGAGGGCGAGGCCGTCCACCCCGCCGGCCACGTCCAGGGCGTACCGGTGGGCGACGGCGTCGAAGTGACCGAACCGGAACCGGCCCTGCCACGGGTTGGTCGGGTTGCGCGGGTCGGTCAGCGGCAGCGTCCGGTCCTCGGTGACCAGCGGACCGGGCCCGTGCCGGGTGGTCACCGTCCGCACCACCCCCAGCCGGTACGCCGACCCGGCCGCCCCCGCCTCGGCGAGCAGGTCCTCGGCGTTGGCGAAGGTGGTGGTGCTCCACGTGGTGTACGGGTGGAAGCCGTGCCACTCGTCCAGCAGCACCCCCTGCGCCCCCTCGAACACCACCGTCCCCGCCCGCAACACCCCGGCCAGGTACGACCGGTCGGCGATCGCCACCCGGTCGGCGAAGGCGGTGAACGCCGGCAGGCAGTCCGCCACCGGCGGGGCGTCCAGCGGGCCGAGTTCGGCGGTCAACCGGTCCCGCAGCACGGTGAGCCGGCGGCGCAGCAGCTCCCGGTCCCGGCAGTCGGCCACCCGGGGCGCCTCGTCGGGGTGGGCGAGCCCGTACCGGACGGACTCGCCCACCCCCAGCCCGCAGGAGCCGTGCCGGGCGGCCCCCCGGGCGATCTCCCGGAGCCGGTTGGCGGCCCGGTGGTACGGCGTGGCCAGCAGCGCCTCCCCGTCGACGGTCAGCCGGTCGAGGGCGTCGGGCACCCCGACCGAGGCCAGGTGGTCGGCCTCGGCGGCCAGCGCCAGCGGGTCCACCACCTGCTGCCGGGCCAGGTGGGTACGCACCCCCGGGCGGAACGTCCCCGCCCCGAACTGGGCGAACGTGTGGTGCCTGCCGTCGGGCAGCACCACGTTGTGGGCGGCCTGCGCACCCCCGTTGAACCGCACCACGGTGTGCACGTGGCGGGTCGCGCAGAGCCAGTCCACGACGGTGCCCTTGCCGGCGTCGCCGTAACCGAGGTCGACCACGATCACGTGCCGGCCGGGTTGTCCGGGGTCGGGGAGCGCGGTCACAGCCGGGTCACCCCACCGGCCCGGCGCGACGTGGCAGGCAGCGTGGAGACCTCGGCCCGCCGGCCGCCGCCCAGCGGGGCCAGCGCCTTGGACACGGTACGGCCGGCGGTGGAGCCGGCCCGGTCCAGGTCGCGCAGCCCCTCGTCCAGGTCGATGGCCTGCTCGCCGAGGCCGACGGTGAGCGCGATGGTCTCGCAGACCGCGTCCAGGTCGTCGAGGACGACGGCACGCTGTCCGAGCAGGTCCCGCCAGAAGTCGAGCACCGTGGCGTTGCCGGCGTAGTGGCTGCCGGCGGGGAGCAGGTAGTAGGTGTCCCAGCGGCGGGTCACCTCGTCGACGATCTGCCGCAGCGGCACGTCCTCGCCGAGGTCGTCGCCGATCAGCCGGCTCACCTCCCGCCGGCTCACCCGGGGGTACGCCAGCTCGTCGCCGATGATGAACAGGTAGCCGCGCCGCCCGCGCTTCTCCCAACTGTCGGTGACCGTGTGCCGGGCCATGAAGTACATCGCCAGCTCGTACGACTCGGTCATCTGACCGCCGCCGCCGCCCTCCAGCACGATCCGGCCGAGGTCGTCGTCCATCCGGTTGTCCGACTCGAACTGCCCCACCTGCAACGGCACCCGGTCGCAGGTGGCGTCGCCGATCGCGCCGAACAGCACCTGCGGGTCGCGGGCGTAGCCCTGGCGCAGCAGCAGCCCGAGCAGTTGCGGCAGCTTGGCCTGGAGGGTGCGGGGCACGTGCCCCATCGAGCCGGTCACGTCGAACAGCACCGCGATGGGTGTCGACTGCGGGTGCTCGGCCGAGTCCCGGCTCTCCCGCACCGCGCCGCGCGGGTCGAGCGCCGGGTGCACGGTCCGGGCCCCGCCGTCGCTGTAGGAGAAGGCGCTCTTGCCCTTCTTCTTCCGGTAGCGGTCGGCGGCGTCGTACACGTCGGTGGACCAGATTCCGCTGCCCATGGCAGCCTCCCTAGGGGTTGAGGGTGAACGGTCGGAAGGTGCGCGGCCCGTAGAGCCGGTCCAGCACCTCGTCGAGTTCGCCGAGCAGTCGCCAGGCGTCGTCGGGTCGGGCGGCCAGCGCCGGGCGGCGGCAGCCGTCGGCGAAGGCGCGCAGTTCACGGGGGGCGCGGTCGCCCATCAGCCAGCTCATGCACGTCGCGGCCATCGCCAGGTCGGTGCCGGGGCCGGCGGGCCGCCGCGCGGTGACCTCCGGCGGGTACCAGTCCTCGTGACCGGGGACCAGCGCCGGGACACTGCCGCCGTCGACTGCGGAGAAGCACCAGTCGACGAGCACCACGCCGTGCGCGTCCGGCTCGATCAGCACGTGCCGGGGGAGCACCGCGCCGTGCACCACGCCGGCCCGGTGGGCCAGGCCGAGGGCGACCAGCAGCCGCCGCCACATCCAGGCCGCGTCCCGGGCGTCCAACCCGTCGGGGTACGCCCGGCGTACCGCGTCGAGGTCGTGCAGCCCGGGTACGGCGGCGAGCACGCTGATCCGGCGTTCCGCCCCGCTGGCGGCGTCGCGGTGCCGGAAGCTGTCCACGAGCCGGGGCACGTACGGCAGGTGGCGCGGGTCGCCGCGGTCCTCGATCTGCCGCAGCGCGTACGCCTCGCGGGCCATCAGGTCGTTGTCGGCCGGGTCGCGGGGCAGCTTGAGCAGTCGGTCCGCGCCGACGTCGTAGAGGTCGGCGAGGTCACCGGCGTGGGCGAGCGCCCCGAGCCGGTATCCGCCGAGCACGACCGTCGCCGGGTCGGCTGTGCCGGTCGCCTGCCAGCGGGTGGTGACCTGGACGAAGGCGTCGGTGGCCGCGGCGCGTACCCGGGCGTCGAGCGTGCCCAGCCGGTCGGGGTGCAGGGCCGCGACCAGCTCGCGGTAGCGCCGGGCCGGGCTGTCGACGCCGAACAGGTCGGCGTCGGTGCGGGCCGCCGCGACCAGCCGGATCGCCTCGTCGGTCCTCACCGGATGGTCTCCTCCCGGGCGGGGCGCAGCAGCGCCGGGTGCAGAAGTCGGGCGTCGCCTGCCCGGTAGAGCCGGGCCCGGGGGCCGCCCCGGGCGCCGCCGCGTTCGGTGTTGCCGCCGGTGCTCTCGACGAAGCCGGGGACGGAGAGCACCTTGCGGTGGAAGTTGCCGGCGTGCAGCGGGTGCCCCCAGACCGTCTCGTAGACGCCGCGCAGCTCGGCGATGGTGAACTCGGGGCCGAGGAAGCGGGCGGCCAGCGGGGTGTACTCCAGCTTGGAGCGGGCCCGTTCCAACCCGTCGTCGACGATCCGGGCGTGGTCGAAGGCGAGCTCCCGGCTGGGCAGGGCGGTGACCGGCAGCCACCCGGCCTCGTCGGCGTCGCTGTCGGCGACCGGGTCGGGCAGGTCGGGGGCGAAGGCGAGGTGGGCGACGGAGACGATCCGCATCCGGGGGTCCCGGTCCGGTGCGCCGTAGCTGGCGAGCTGTTCGAGGTGGACGCGGCGCAGCCGGTCGCCGCCGAGGCCGGTCTCCTCGGCGAGTTCGCGGCGGGCCCCGGTGGCGAGGTCCTCGTCGGGCTGGACGAATCCGCCGGGCAGCGCCCAGTGCCCCTGGTAGGGGGGCTGGCCACGCCGGATCAGCAGCAGGTGCAGCGCGCCCTCGCGGATGGTCAGCGCCACCACGTCCACGGTGATCGCGGTCGCGGGGTAGGCGCTGGGGTCGTACCCGGCGAGGAAGTCCTGCTCGTTCACGGCGTCCCTCTCAGGTTGAGAATTACTCGATCTGAGAACAACCTAGCTCACGAAAAAGTGCTCCGCAACCGGTTGATCCGGCCCGGCACCCGACCGGTGCTGTGCGTCCTGTCACGCCGGCCGCCCGGCACCGGGCGGTGCCGGGCGGCGTCCGGCCTCAGCGGACGGTGCCCACCAGGTGCGGGCGGCCGGTCCGGGCGTCGTGCAGGGCGAAGTCCCAGCCCGGGACGGCGCTGAACGCCACCGTCGAGGGCAATGGCACCGGCAGCTTGAACGCCACCTCCACCGTGTACGCCTCCGGCAGCCGGCTCTCCAGCGCGGCCAGGCAGCGGGCCTTGCTCCACATGCCGTGCGCGATCGGCCGGGGGAAACCGAACAGCCGCGCCCCCAGCCGGGAGGTGTGGATCGGGTTGTGGTCCCCGGAGACCCGGGCATAGTCCGTACCCACCCGGGGGGTGACCCGCCAGTGCGCGGTGGCGGCCGGCGGCGCGGGCCGCTCACCCGGGTCGCGCCCGACGCCCCCGCCGGCCCCGCGCTCCCGGCCCAGGTACGTCGACACCCCGCGCCACACCTCCGCACCGTCGACCGAGCCGACGAGGACGACGTCGACCTGCCGACCCCGGGCGTGCGGCCGCAGATTCTCGGCGTACGCGACGAAGTCCCACGGCACGTCGGCCGGAACCGGCCGGTGGACGGTGATCCGGTTGCCCACGTGCACCACCCCGGCCAGCGGGAACGGGAACTCCGGCAGGGTCATCAACCGCAGTGCCAGCGGGAACCCCAGCACGTGCGGGTAGGTCGCCGGCAGCGTGTCGGCCAACCGGAAACCGCACACCCGGTCGTACCCGGCCAGGTGGGCCCGGTCCACGGTAACCCCGGCGACGGCCAGCTCGACCGGGGGCGCGGCGTCCGGGCGGCGGGAGCGGCCGATCCCGGGCAGCGCGTCGCGCAGCGCCCGCCGGCGGAGCGCGCCCGGTCGGGGGAGCCCCGGCAGCACCACCCGGGGCCGCGCCGCCGGCCCGCCGTCGTGGCCGCCCGACCGGCCCGTCAGATCCTCGGTGCGGTCCGTGCCGGCCGGGGGTGTCAGGTCCCGGGTGGCGTACGCCGACAGGTCGTGGGTCTCGTCGACGCTGCGGTCCGGGCCGGCGGCGCGGGCGGCGGCCAGCGCGGCAGGTGAGATGACCTCGGTCGGCCCCTCGATCAGGTCGCCGACCGACAGCTCGCCGTCGCCGGACTCCTCGGGTCGGTTCCTGCGCCGTGCCATCACGCCCCCAGCAGACTCTGGCCGCAGACCCGGACCACGTTACCGCTGACCGCCGCCGAGGCCGGCCACGCCAACCAGCCGATCGTCTCGGCGACATCCACCGGCAGGCCGCCCTGGGCCAGGCTGTTCATCCGGCGACCCGCCTCCCGGATGACCAGCGGGATGCGGGCGGTCAGCCGGGTCTCGATGAACCCGGGTGCGACCGCGTTGACGCTGATCCCCCGCCCGGCCAGCGCCGGGGCGAGCGCGTCGACCAGGCCGATCACCCCGGCCTTACTGGTCGCGTAGTTGGTCTGCCCCCGGTTGCCGGCGATCCCGGCGATCGACGAGACGGCGACCAGCCGGCCCCCCTCGGGGATCAACCCCCGCTCCAGCAGCACGTCGTTGATCCGCTCCTGGCTGGAGAGGTTGACGTCGAGCACCGCGTCCCACCGGTCGGCGTCCATCCGACCCAGCGTCCGGTCCCGGGTGATGCCGGCGTTGTGCACCACCACGTCGACCCGGCCGTGCCGGTCGGCCAGGTGGTCGGCGAGCCGGGTGGGGGCATCCGCGCCGGTCAGGTCGAGCTGTACGGCGGTGCCGCCGATCTCGTTGGCGACCGCCGCGAGGGCGTCGCCGGCCGCCGGGACGTCCAGCGCGACGACCTGCGCGCCGTCGCGGGCGAGCACCCGGGCCACCGCCGCGCCGATGCCCCGGGCCGCGCCGGTGACCAGCACCACCTGCCCGGCCAGCGGCCGGTCCCAGTCCGCCGGGACGGCGGCCGGCCCGGTGCCGACCCGGACCACCTGCCCCGAGACGTACGCGGAACGGCCGGAGAGCAGGAACCGCAGGGTCGCCTCCAGGCTGGTCGCGGTGCCGGCGTCCCCGTCCGGGGTGACGTACACCAGTTGGGCGGTGACACCCCGGCCGAACTCCTTGCCGATGCTGCGGGTCAGCCCCTCCAGGGCCCGCTGGGCGGTGGCCTCCCGGGCCGGGCCGCACTCGGCCGGCGGGGTGCCCAGCACGATCACCCGGCCGCTGGGCAGCACCGATCGGGCCTGCGGGTGGAAGAAGTCGTAGAGCTGGCGCAGACCGGTGGAGTCGGTGATGCCGGTGGCGTCGTAGACCAAGGCGCCGTTCCCCGGCAGCCGGCCCGTGGCCGGGTCCGGGGTACTGCTCGCCGGGGTGTCGCGCAACTCGACCCCGGCGTCCAGGAGCATCCGGCCCACCTGCACCGCCAGCCTCGATCCGCTGGCCGCGCCGAGCAGGACCGGGCCGGGCAGCAGCGGATCGCCGACGGCGTACCGGCGCAGTCGCGGTGGGTCGGGCAGCCCGAGGCGCTTGACCAGCGCGCGGCCGGCCCCCGATTGGACGAAGCTCGCGTACCTGTCGGTCATAGGCGTAGCCTACTGGCCAGTAGGTTGTGGGCAAGTCCTGAAACGGAGGCGGGATCGTGCAGAGCATCCGGCGGGTCGCGGTCATCGGCGGCAACCGCATCCCCTTCGCCCGGTCCAACTCCCGGTACGCCAGCGCGTCCAACGCCGACCTGCTCGGCGCCGCGCTGGACGGGCTGGTCGCCCGGTTCGGGCTGGCCGGGCAGCGGGTCGGCGAGGTGGTGGCCGGGGCGGTGCTCAAGCACTCGAAGGACTTCAACCTGACCCGGGAGGTGGTGCTCGGCTCGAAGCTGGACCCGCACACCCCCGCGTACGACATCCAGCAGGCGTGCGGCACCGGCCTGGAGGCGGCGATCCTGGTCGCCAACAAGATCGCTCTCGGGCAGCTCGACGTGGGCATCGCCGGTGGGGTCGACACCACCTCCGACGCGCCGCTGGCGATCAACGAGGACATGCGCCGCACCCTGCTGAAGCTCAACAGCGCCCGGACCCTCGGCGAGCGGCTGAGGATCGCCGCGAAGCTCCGCCCGCACCAGCCGTTCCGGCCCGAGTTGCCGCGTAACGCCGAGCCCCGCACCGGGCTGTCGATGGGCGAGCACGCCGCCCGGACGGCGCTGCGCTGGCAGATCGACAGGCAGTCCCAGGACGAGCTGGCGCTGCGTTCGCACCAGCGCCTCGCCGCCGCGTACGAGCGGGGGTTCTTCGACGACCTGATGACGCCGTACCTGGGGCTGACCCGGGACCAGAACCTCCGCCCCGACACCAGCCTGGACAAGCTCGGCGCGCTCCGGCCGGTCTTCGGCACCCGGGGCCCGGACGCCGATCAGGCCACCATGACCGCCGGCAACTCGTCCCCGCTGACCGACGGCGCGTCCACCGTGCTGCTCGCCTCCGAGCAGTGGGCGCGCGAGCACCAGCTCCCCGTGCTGGCCTGGTTCTCCTGGTCGGAGACGGCGGCGGTGGACTTCGTGCACGGCGACGAGGGGCTGCTGATGGCCCCGGCGTACGCGGTGCCCCGGATGCTGGACCGGGCCGGGCTGACCCTCCAGGACTTCGACTTCTACGAGATCCACGAGGCGTTCGCGTCGCAGGTGCTGGCCACCCTGGCGGCCTGGGAGTCGCCGGAGTTCGGCAAGGACCGGTTGGGGCGGGACGCCCCGCTGGGCGCGATCGACCGGGACCGGCTCAACGTCACCGGCTCGTCGCTGGCCGCCGGGCACCCGTTCGCCGCCACCGGTGGCCGGATCGTGGCCACGCTGGCCAAGCTGCTCGCCCAGAAGGGCAGCGGTCGGGGACTGATCTCGATCTGCGCGGCCGGCGGGCAGGGCGTGACCGCCATCCTGGAGCGCTGACCCCGGGCTCCACCACCCGGCGGCCGGGCCTCGGCATCGCCGCCGGGCGGCGGGATCGCCCCCCCATCGGGGGACGAACCACCCAAAGGCTCACTTTCACGTGCTGACCTCCACAGGATGAGGGCGATACTCGTCCCGTTCCAGGAGGTTTATGGTGAAACGCAGCCGTTGGCTTCTCGCCGTGCTCTCCAGCGCGGCCCTGGCCCTCCTGCCCGGGGCCGCCCCGTCGGCCGGTACGCCGGGCAGCACGGCCCGGACCGCCACGCTTGTCGACGACGCCTCCCGAGGGTCGGACGGCGACCGTTCCGGCTCCCCGGGGGCGGACGGCAACCGCTCCGGCCACGGCGGGCAGCCCACCGCCCGCGCCGCGCACAGCCGCACCCCGCAGCCGCCGCCCGACACACCGAGCCTGTGCCGGCCCGGCCTGCCGCCGGACGCCCCGCAGACCACCCGGTTCTACGACGACAACCGGCTGCTCGGGCCGGCCGTGCTGCCGACGGAGAGCCCGGTCGGCCCGCTGCTCGCCGGCTACCGGCGGTTCGGTGCGCAGACCGAAGCGCAGTGGGTCGGCAACTACACCGTGAACGGGGCCGGCACGACGCTGGTCTTCCCGCCCGAGAACGGCTTCTTCCTCGGCCCCGACGGCAAACCGGTGAAGCAACGGCAGACCATGCTGCCCGGCTACCGGCTCGACCGGTTCGGCTTCACCGGTGGCAGCTTCCTGGCCCCGCTCGGCACCCCGTTCAACTCCCGCTCCCTCGCCCCGCAGAGCCTGAACACCCCGCCCACGCCGCCGGCCACCACGCCCGCCGCGCCGCTGGCGAACTACCACACCTACTGCGTGCTGATGCCCTTCGACGTGGACTCCGGCCCGATCGCCCCCTGGTTCGCCCAGCCCGGCATGGGCACCCAGTTCCAGCTCAACCCGGCGTACGTGCCGGAGGCCGGCAACCTGCTCACCGTGCAGTGGCTCCTCGACCACCACGTCATCGTCGAGGAGTATCTCGGGGGGAGCACCCCGCCGTGCGCGGCCGACGCCGTGCCGCGTCAGGGTGGGCGGGGCGGCGGACCGCGTACCGCCCCGGTGTGCTGATCCGCCGCCCCGACCCGGTCGGCTCCTGCCGTGCCCGGCCCGGCCGTTCGGGCGACCGCCGGGCCGCCCGGCCTGTTGACGCACCCTGGAGGTCACCGTGGACCGGCACGAGCTGCGTAACGCCCTCTTCGCGACCGGGATCTCCCCGGACGCCTTCGAACTGGAAGGGGTGCACGAGCACGTCCCCCTGCCACCCGACTTCTGGTTCCTCCGCCGCTGCGCCGACGGGCGGTGGGAGATCGGGGCGTACGAACGCGGGGTGTACGACGTCCGCCTGACCTACGACACCGAGCAGGAGGCGTGCGCGGGGTTGTGGCGGGCACTGACCGGTCGGTCCGAGGACGCGGGCTGAGGCTCAGCCCGACCAGGGTGATCCACTCATCGGAGGCGAAACTGCGGGTCGCGCGGGCCGGGACACCGCAGTTTCGCCTCTCGGGAGTCGATCACCCCACCCCCGGCGGCCCGACCAGGGCGGCGGTCGTCGGGTAGGAGAGAATGAGGTACGTGACGACGATCCCGAACGTGCTCGCCCACCGGTACGCCTCACCCGAACTGGTCGCCCTCTGGTCCCCGGAGGAGAAGGTCCGGATGGAGCGGCGGCTCTGGCTCGCCGTGCTCCGCGCCCAGCGGGACCTCGGCGTGGCGGTGCCCGACGGCGTGGTCGAGGCGTACGAGCGGGTGGTCGACCAGGTCGACCTGGCCTCGATCGCCGAGCGGGAGCGGGTCACCCGGCACGACGTGAAGGCCCGGATCGAGGAGTTCAGCGCGCTCGCCGGGCACGAGCACGTGCACAAGGGGATGACCTCCCGCGACCTCACCGAGAACGTCGAGCAGCTCCAGGTCCGCGCCTCGCTGGAGCTGATCCGCGACCGGGTGGTCGCCGCGCTGGCCCGGCTGGCCTGGCTCGCCCACGAGCACTCCGGCCTGGTGCTGACCGGCCGCTCGCACAACGTCGCCGCGCAGGCCACCACGCTGGGCAAGCGCTTCGCCTCGGCGGCGGAGGAACTGCTCATCGCGTACGAGCGGCTGGAAGACCTGATCAACTGGTACCCGCTGCGCGGGATCAAGGGTCCGGTGGGCACGGCCGCCGATCAGCTCGACCTCTTCGACGGCGACGCCGCGAAGGTCGCCGAGCTGGAGCGTCGGGTGGCCGAGCATCTGGGCTTCTCCCGGGTGCTGGACAGCGTGGGCCAGGTCTATCCGCGGTCGATCGACATGGCGGTGCTCGCCGCGCTGGTGCAGGTGGCCGCCGCGCCGTCGTCGCTGGCCACCACGATCCGGCTGATGGTCGGTCAGGAGCTGGCGACCGAGGGCTTCAAGCCGGGCCAGGTCGGCTCCAGCGCGATGCCGCACAAGATGAACACCCGCTCGTCGGAGCGGGTGAACGGCTTCGCGGTGATCATCCGGGGTTACCTGTCGATGGTCGGCGAGCTGGCCGGCGACCAGTGGAACGAGGGGGACGTCTCCTGCTCGGTGGTCCGCCGGGTGGCCCTGCCGGACGCCTTCTTCGCCGCCGACGGGCTGTTCCAGACCTTCCTCACCGTGCTCGACGAGTTCGGGGCGTACCCGGCGGTGATCAGCCGGGAGCTGGAGCGCTTCCTGCCCTTCCTGGCCACCACCAGGATCCTGGTCGCGGCGGTACGCCGGGGCGTCGGCCGGGAGGTCGCGCACGAGGTGATCAAGGAGCACGCGGTCGCCGTGGCCCTCGCGATGCGCGAGAAGGGCGCCCCCGACAACGACCTGTTCGACCGGCTGGCCGCCGACTCCCGCCTCGGTCTCACCCGCAGCGAGATCGACACCCTGGTCGCCGACCCCGCCACCTTCACCGGTGCCGCCCAGGCCCAGGTGGACGCGATCACCCGCCGCATCACCACGGTCGTCACCGCTCACCCCGAAGCCGCCACCTACTCCCCACCCCCCATCCTCTAACCCCCCGTGCGCCCCGCGCGTTCCCCCGCCCGCCACGCCCACCCTTGCCCCGGTGATCAAGAGGTTTGCGTCACCAATGAAGATCGAATTGGCGTAAACCTCTTGATCACCGAGGTCACAAGGGGCGGTGGGCGGCAGGGACGTGGGTCAGGAGTCCCGGGTGGGGGTTTCGGCGGCGGAGGAGAGGTTGGGGGCGCTCGCCGGTTCGGCGATACCGCCGGGGGCCTCGGCGAACCCGGGGTCGTGTGCGGTCTCGGCAGCGACCAGGGGTTGGTCGTGCGGCATGACGTCGGGGACCTTGGGCACCACGATCACCGCCGTGCCGTAGGCGCAGATCTCCATCCACATCTCGCCGCAGTCCCGACTGTCGAAGCGCATCCCCACCACGGCGTTGGCGCCGATGCGCAGGGCCTCCTCGCCGAGCCGGGCCACCGAGTCGGTGCGCCAGCGGGTGAGGTTGTCCGGGGCCATCGGGTCGTACGCACCGCCGCGCAGGTTCTTGACCCCCTCGCGGTACGGGTTCCGGGTCCGCGCCATCGACGACACCACTTCGCCGAGGATCTGGCGGATCTCGTAGCCGGGCAGTTGATCCGTCGTCACGACCAGCACGGTTCCGATGCTGTCAGTAGCGCTACGGCGTCGAAGCGTGCCGTACGCACCTGGTCGGATGCTGCAAAACCAGGCGGCGCGGACGGCCGGCACGCGACCGGCCATCCGCACCGCCTGCGGTGGTAACCGTCAGACACCGGCCGTCGAGGTGATCCAGGCCCGGTTGTACGCGACGCTGCCGTAGTTCTGGATGCTCGACCCGTCGGCGGTGGAGGCGACCCCGACCTGCCGGCCGTTGTAGAACTGCGGGCCGCCCGAGTCGCCGCGCCACGCGTTGCCGTTGATCCGGGTGCTGCGGATCGCCTGGCCGCCGTACGCGTCGGTGGCGTTGGTGCTGGTCACCTGCACCGAGGCGGTCTTGAGCTGGCTGGACGCCCCGCAGCCGCTGTAGCAGGTCATGCCCCAGCCGTAGATGGTGTTGGTGGAGCCGACCGGCGGGTTGCTGCTGGCCAGGCTGACCGCGGTGGTGCTGACCGTGCTGGACAGCCGCAGCAGGGCGAGGTCGTTGCGGGTGTAGGAGGCGCTCACGGTGCGGGTGGTGCCGCCCGAGGCGTAGTAGACGCTGCCGACCCGGACGGACATGGTGCCGCTGACGCAGTGCCGGGCGGTGAGCACCCACTGGGCGGAGATGACGCTGCCGGAGCAGGTGAACGACCCGTTGCTGAAGACCGCAGCGGCCCAGGGGGCGGAGGAGACGGTGCTGCCGCCGATGATCGGTTGTGGGCCGGCCGGGGCGGCGGTGGCCCCGGAGGCGGCGACGAGGACACCGGCGAGGGCGGTGGTGAGCACCGCGAGCGTGGAGCGGAGACGCATCGGGGGGACTCCTTCGGGTCGGGCCCGGGGTGGCCGGGCGGGGGCCGGCGTCGGGGTGGGGGTGGCCCCTCGGGGACGCCGGCCAGACATCGATGTGTCTCGATGAGGCTAGGGGGTGGTGAGCGGCTTCACAAGGGTGCCATCGAGATCAACCAATGTGACAGGAATGACCGGGATCTGCTCGTCCCTGTTTGTCGGATACCGGTCGCAAATCTGGCGTTGAGCCGTGTATTGCCTGCTCAGATAGGGTGTGTCGGAGCGACGCGACGACAATCGGCAACAAATCCGTATCAGAGCGGCAACGAACGGATCTCGACCACACGTCCCGGCGACCGGTAACGTCGGTCACTGCCTGAACTGCGCCCGGCCGGTGCGTCCGGACCGGAATCTGCCAGGTACGCTGGCTGCGCTCGCCCGTAGTGGGCCGGCACCCAACTGCGTACACAGTCAGGAGTGCCCAGTGCCTCGCGTCGTCGTCGACGTCATGCTCAAGCCCGAGATCCTCGATCCTCAGGGCCAGGCCGTCGCAAACGCGCTGCCGCGGCTCGGCGTCGGTGACGTCGCCTCCGTCCGCATCGGCAGGCGGATCGAGATCGAGTTCACCGGCGAACCGGACCTGGACCGGGCCCGGGAGATCGCCGACAAGCTGCTCGCCAACCCCGTCATCGAGGACTTCACGGTCCGGGTCGAGGCCGACGAGACCGCGGACGCGAACTCGTGACCGCCCGCGTCGGAGTGGTGACCTTCCCCGGCTCGCTGGACGACGGGGACGCCGCCCGCGCCGTGCGGATCGCCGGCGCGGAGCCGGTCCGGCTCTGGCACGGTGACCCGGAGCTGCACGGGGTGGACGCCGTCGTCCTCCCCGGTGGCTTCTCCTACGGCGACTACCTGCGCTGCGGGGCCATCGCCCGGTTCGCCCCGGTGATGGAGACCCTGGTCGACGCCGCCCGGGGCGGCCTGCCGGTGCTCGGCATCTGCAACGGCTTCCAGATCCTCTGCGAGGCCCACCTGCTGCCCGGCGCGCTCACCCGCAACCAGCACCTGCACTTCCGCAACCGCGACCAGGTCCTGCGCATCGAGTCGGTCGGCACCGCCTGGACGAACACCTTCCAGCCCGGCCAGGAGATCCTCATCCCGGTCAAGAACGGCGAGGGCTGCTACGTGGCCGACACCGCCACCCTCGACGCGCTGGAGGCCGAGGGGCGGGTCGTCGCCCGCTACGTCGGCGGCAACCCGAACGGCTCGCAGCGGGACATCGCCGCGATCACCAACGCCGCCGGCAACGTGGTCGGCATCATGCCCCACCCCGAGCACGCGGTCGAGGCGCTCACCGGCCCCTCCCTGGACGGCCTCGGCTTCTTCACCTCGGTGCTCAAGCACCTGGTGGGGACGCCGGCGTGACGGTGCTCGGCGGCAACATCGGTCGGCTCCACCGCCCCACCGGCGGGTACGAGCGCAGCGAGGAGAGGTCATGACCACCCACCAGGACCCGGCGGTTCGGGCAGTCGCGGGCGTCGCCCCGGCGGAACCGCACGCGGCCGTCGCGCCGCCGGCCGACGCCGGTCGGCCCAGTGGTCCGACGCCGGCCACCGACTGGGCCGACGGCGTGGACACCGTGCAGCGGGCCGCCGGCACCGGCGACGAACTCCAGCCGTACGCCGAGCTGGGCCTGCGCGACGACGAGTACGACCGGATCCGGCACATCCTCGGCCGCCGCCCCACCCAGGCCGAGCTGGCCATGTACTCGATCATGTGGAGCGAGCACTGCTCGTACAAGTCGAGCAAGGTGCACCTGCGCCAGTTCGGCGAGAAGGCCCCGCCCAGCGACCGGCTGCTCGCCGGCATCGGGGAGAACGCGGGCGTCGTCCGGGTCTCCGACACGCTGGCCGTCACCTTCAAGGTCGAGTCGCACAACCACCCGAGCTTCGTCGAGCCCTACCAGGGCGCGGCGACCGGTGTCGGTGGCATCGTCCGGGACATCCTCGCGATGGGCGCCCGCCCGGTCGCGGTGATGGACCCGCTGCGGTTCGGTGCGGCCGACCACCCGGACACCGCCCGGGTGCTGCCCGGCGTGGTGGCCGGCGTCGGCGGCTACGGCAACTGCCTCGGTCTGCCCAACATCGGCGGTGAGCTGGTCTTCGACCCCTGCTACCAGGGTAACCCGCTGCTCAACGCGCTCTGCCTCGGCGTGCTGCCGGTCGACCGGTTGCAGAAGAAGGACGCCGCCGGCCCCGGCAACGTCGTGGTGCTGCTCGGCGCGAAGACCGGCCGGGACGGCATCGGCGGCGTGTCGGTGCTGGCCAGCGCCACCTTCGACGAGGGCAGCGAGCAGCGCCGTCCGTCGGTGCAGGTCGGTGACCCGTTCATCGAGAAGCTGTTGATCGAGGCGTGCCTGGAGCTGTACGACGCCGAGCTGGTCGTCGGCATCCAGGATCTCGGCGGCGCGGGCCTGACCTGCGCGCTCACCGAGACCGCCGCGTCCGCCGGCACCGGGATGCGGGTCTGGTTGGAGCGGGTCCCGCTGCGCGAGCCGTCGATGGAGCCGCACGAGATCCTGGCCAGCGAGTCCCAGGAGCGGATGCTGCTGGTCGTCACCCCGGACAAGCTGGAGGCGGTGCTCAAGACCGCCGAGAAGTGGGGCGTGCTCGCGACCGCGATCGGCGAGGTCACCCCGCCCGCGCCCGACGGCCGGCCGGGCCGGCTGCTGGTCACCTGGAACGACCACGTGGTCGTCGACGTGCCGCCGGGCTCGCTTGTCGACGACGGCCCGGTCTACGCCCGCCCGATGCGGGAGCCGGCCGACCTGATCCTGCTCCAGGCCGACCGGGCCGAGACGCTGCCCCGGCCGAGCAACCCGGAGGCGCTGCGGGAGACCCTGCTGCGCATGATCGCCTCGCCGAACCTGGCCGACAAGACCTGGGTCACCGAGCAGTACGACAGGTATGTGCTGGGTAACACCGTGCTGGCCCAGCCGGAGGACTCCGGTGTGATCCGGATCGACGAGCAGAGCGGCCTGGGTGTCGCCCTCTCCGTCGACGGCAACGGCCGGTACGCGCGCCTCGACCCCTACCAGGGGACGAAGCTGGCGCTCGCCGAGGCGTACCGGAACGTGGCGGTGACCGGCGCGAAGCCGATCGCCGTGACCAACTGCCTCAACTTCGGTTCGCCTGAGGACCCGGGAGTGATGTGGCAGTTCGCCGAGGCCGTCCGCGGCCTGGCGGACGGCTGCCTGGAGCTGGGCATCCCGGTGACCGGCGGCAACGTCAGCTTCTACAACCAGACCGGTGCCGCCGCCATCCACCCGACCCCGGTGGTCGGTGTGCTGGGTGTGCTGGACAACGTGGCCGACCGGGTGCCGATGGGCTTCGTCCCCCGGGCCAACGGCGACCACGACCAGGTCTACCTGCTCGGCGACACGCACGTGGAGCTGTCCGGCTCGGAGTGGGCCTGGGTGACGCACGAGCACCTCGGTGGTATGCCGCCGCAGGTCGACCTGGGCCGGGAGCGCCAGCTCGCCGAGCTGATGGCCGAGGCGGCCCGGGTGGGTCACCTCAGCTCCGCGCACGACCTGTCCGACGGCGGCCTGGCCCAGAGCCTGGTCGAGTCGAGCCTGCGTCGGGGTGTCGGGGTCCGGATCGGTGTGCCGGAGCGGTTCGCCGACGGTTCGCTGCCGTTCGTCTTCCTGTTCAGCGAGTCGGCCGGCCGGGCGCTGGTGACCGTGCCCCGGGGGCACGAGAAGGCGTTCACCGCGCTCTGCGACGAGCGGGGCGTGCCGTGGGAGCAGATCGGCGTGACCGACCCGGCGAGCGGTGCCCTGGACGTGCACGGCCAGTTCCGGATCGGCCTGGACGAGCTGCGGGCCGCGCACACCGCGACCCTGCCCCGGCTCTTCGGCGGCCCGGAGGCGGCCCAGGTGCAGGTCGAGGCGGTCCGGACGGGTACCACCACGATCGCGCCGGCCACCGCCACGCAGCCGGTGGACGTGCCGCAACGGCAGCAGCCGGCGGACGCGGACGACCCGGCAGCCGAGGCGGTGGCCGCTCCGACGACCGACGCCCCGGTGTCGGACGGGTCGACGTCGACCGGCCCGGTGTCGGACGACCCGGCGGCCCGCGCCGCCTCGTCGGACGACGCCGCAGGCTCCGCGCCGGCACCGGACGCCCCGGCGGGCTCCGCGCCGACGTCGGACGCTCCCGCGGGCCCGGCGACCGGGTCCACCCCGCAGGTCGACGCGGCGACCTCCGACGCCGGTGACGGTGACGGGCAGCGCCCGACGCCCGAGCAGCGCTGAGGCGGTGGCCTCGGCCGTCCACGTCCAGCCCGGGTCGGGTGCCCGCTTCGACTGGGGGCTGACCGGGGCGGCGGAACTCGGCCGGGTCTGTGCCGTACTGGTGGTGGTGGACGTCCTGTCGTTCACCACCGCCGTCGAGGTCGCGGTCGCCCGGGGGGTGCGGGTCCACCCGTTCCCCTGGGGTGAGCAGGCGGCCGACTACGCGCGACGGGTCGGTGCGGTGGCGGCGGTGGGCCGTCGGCAGACCACCACCGCCCACCCGTGGTCGCTGTCCCCGGCGGCCCTGGCCGGCGCACCCGTCGTCGGCGATCTGGTGCTGCCGTCGCCGAACGGCTCCGCGATCAGCGCCGCCGCCAGCGCCACCGGCCGGCCGGTGGTCGCGGCCTGCCTGCGCAACGCCAGCGCCGTCGGGCGGTGGCTGCACCACCAGGGGTACGGCACGACGGACGCCCCGGTCGGGGTGATCGCCGCCGGTGAACGCTGGCCGGACGGCACCCTGCGTCCCTCGGTGGAGGACCTGCTGGGCGCGGCCAGTGTGCTGGATGCCGTCTCCGGGGTGCCCGGTGGGCTGTCCGTGGAGGCGGCGATGGCGCTGGCCGCCCTGGCCAGCACCCCGGACGTGCCGGCGGCGGTACGCGGCTGCGTCTCCGGCCGGGAGTTGATCGAGAGCGGCTTCGCCGGGGACGTCGAGGCGGCCGTGCAGCGGGACGTCTCGACCGTGGTGCCGGTGCTCCGCCAGGGTGTCTTCTCGGCCGGCTGACCCGGCCCGCGAACGACGGTGGCCGCCCCGATGCGCATCGGGGCGGCCACCGTCGTTCGCTGTCGTCGGTCCGGATCAGTCGTCCAGCCAGTCGAGGCGGCGTCCGCCACGCTCCGGGGGCGGGCCGTCGGGCCGGGCCCGACCGGACGGGGGCTGCTGGTCGCGACCGGGCTGGCCCTGCTCGCCGTAGTAGCCACCCTGCTGCTGGTCGTAGCCCTGCTGGTCGTAGCCGCCGCCGCGCTGCTGCGGGGGTTCCTGGCCGTAGCCGCCCTGCTGCTGCTCGGCACCGTAGCCACCGGCCTGACCGTAGCCGCCCTGCGGGGCACCGTAGCCGGGCTGCTGGTCGTACCCGCCGCCGCGCTGGTCGTAGCCGCCCTGGTGGGCACCCGTGGGCTGGTCGTAGCCGCCCTGGTGGGCGCCACCCCGCTGGTCGTACCCGCCGCCGCGCTGGTCGTAGCCGCCCTGGTGGGCACCCGTCGGCTGGTCGTAGCCGCCGTGCTGGCCACCCTGGTGGGCACCGGGCTGCTGGTCGTAGCCGCCACGCTGGCCGCCGCCGTAACCCTGGTCCGGGCCGGCGTCGTACCCGGCCTGCTGGCCGTATCCGCCACCGGCGTAACCACCGGTCGGCTCGGCACCCCGACCGTAGCCACCCCGCTCGGACTGGCCGTAGCCGCCCGCGCCCGGCTGGCCGTACGCGTCCGGCTCCGGCTGGTAGGTGCTCGTCGGGTACGGGTCGGCAGCCGGCGCGTACGAGGTGCTGTCGCCGGTGTACCGGCCGGTGGGCTCGTCGTAGCGCTGCTCGCCGCCGAAGCCGCCGGCCTGCTCCTGCGCCGGGTAGCCGGCACCGGCGGTCGCGCCGTAGTCCCGGCCGCCGTAACCGCCACCGGAGGCGGGCGCGTTTCCGTAACCGCCACCCGACGCGGGGGCGTTGCCGTAGCCACCACCGGAGGCGGGCGCGTTGTCGTAGCCGCCGCCCGATGCGGGGGCGTTGCCGTAGCCACTCCCGGAGGACGGTGCGTTGCCGTAGCCGCCGCCGGCCGGGTTCGCCGCGCCGTACGCGCCTGCGGCGGCACCCGCCGCTCCGGCCGCGCCGTAGCCGCCGCCGGAGGCGGGTGCGGCGCCGTAGCCGCCCGGCTGGCCGCCGTAGCCGCCCGGGCCACCGGGCTCGTCGCCGTAGCCGCCGGCACCGGCCCAGCTGTCCTGCGGTGCGCCGTAGGGCTGCGGTGGCGCGGCGTACGGGTCCGGCGGGACGTCGTCGACGACCGGTCGCTGCAACATCGTCGGCGCGTCGCTCAGCGCGGAACTGCCGACCATCGTCGGGTCGGGGCCGGCACCGACCCGGTTGACCACCCGGGTCTGGTCGTCGGTGCCGCGTGGGCTCCGGGGGCCGGGGACGTCACCGGCCGCAGCGGCGCCGGCCGGTCCGTTCCCGTCGTCGTCGGCGTTCCTACGGCGGATCCAGAGCAGCACGATGGTGCCGACGCCGGCCGCCACCAGCAGACCGCCGAGCAGGATGATCAGGAAGGAGCCGAACCCGCTGTCGTCGTCCTGCGACGCGGCCTGCTGCTGCCCGCCGGTCGGTTCGGTGCTCTCCTCGGTGGTCTCCGCGGTCGTCTCGTCCGAGGGGGTCGGCTCGGCGGAGGTCGACGGGGTGGCGCTCGGGCTCACCTCGACCTTCAACGCCAGGCTGATCCGCTGGTTGCTCAGGCTCTGCCCGGCCCCCGCGCTGATCGGCTTGGTGGCGACGACGCCGTCCTTGCTGGCCCCGAGCACCATCGAGCCGGGCGCGATCGGGTTGGAGCTCGACCCGGTGATCCGGAAGTTGCCGCTGCCGTCGCTGGTGGTGTTGAACTGCTTGCCGGTCGAGTCCTCCAGCCCCACCACCGCGTTGGGCACCGCGTCGCCGGTGGCCGCCACGACCACCTTGCCGGAGATCGACTTGACGGTCGGCTTGTCCTGCGGCGGGGTGGTCTGCGGCGCGGCCTTGGCCACCAGGGTCACGGTCGTGCTGGCCGAGTTCTCGGCGCCGTTGGCGTCGACGGCCTTCACGGTGATCGTGGCGGACCCGCTCGACGCGTCGTCGGCGAGGGCGAAGCTGGCGCTGGAGCCGCCGCTCTGGTCGACCCTGTTGCGACTGCAGCCGTCGACGCAGCGGAGCTTGCCGTTGCTGGAGGTGACGGAGACGTCGACCGGGGAGCCGTCACCCACGGTGAGCGAGTAGTTGACCCGGGTAGTCTTCCCGGCCTCGACGGAACTCGGGGACGCCGACACGTTGTTGACGCTCGGAGCGGCGAAAGCGGGTGTGGCGGGGACGGTGAGCAGGGCGCCGGCCACCAGCGCTACGACCACACCGGCCCGCTGCGTCCAGGCACGTCGGTGTGTTGACACGTCCACCGCCTTCCGGTCTGACCTCCCCGGCGGGGGCCGGGGATCATCACGGTACGAATACGCCGTCGGCAACTATGCCTTGTCTGACCGGATCGGCGCGACCCAGGGGCCAGCGTGGCACTCCGCGGCCAGGGGTCGTATCGTCCCGTCGTGTCCTCTCCGCACATTAAGTCCGCCGCGGTGCTGGCGGCGCTGACGGCGCTCGATGAGGGGCGTATCCCCGAACGACAGGTGTACCGCGAGGCGGTCCGTGCCCTTCTGACCGCCCTCGCGGAGCGTGCCCCCGGCCGATCGGTGGAGGTGCGTGTCCCACCTTACGGTGCAGTTCAATGCGTGCCCGGGCCCCGACACACCCGGGGTACCCCGCCGAACGTGGTGGAGATGGCGCCGGACACCTGGCTGGCGCTTGCCACCGGACGGTTGTCGTGGGCGCAGGCGGTCACGGACGGTCGCGTACAGGTGAGCGGAAACCGGGCGGATCTCGCTGACCATCTGCCGCTCTAGCTGCACCGTTCCGCTCGACGGGGTGACGGGGTGGAGGCAGATCGTGACTTTCTGTATTGACTCGTGTTCGCGTACACTGTCAGGCGACGACAGTGGTCCAGGGCCGAAAGGTGCGGAGCAGCCCCCCGGCTCCGCCAGGCCAGTCCAGACCAGCATGAGGGAGCGGCAGTGCCCCGAGGCGATGGCCGGCTGAGCCACGACCTTGACCCCCAGCGACCCGGCCCCCAGGACGCGTGTGGCGTCTTCGGCGTCTGGGCCCCGGGTGAAGAGGTCGCCAATCTCACCTATTTCGGACTCTACGCACTCCAGCACCGGGGCCAGGAGGCCGCCGGCATCGCCGTGAGCGACGGCTCGGGAGTGGTGGTCTACAAGGACCTCGGCCTGGTGGCCCAGGTGTTCGACGAGCCGACCCTGAAGAGCCTGCGCGGCCACCTGGCCATCGGGCACGCGCGTTACTCCACCACCGGCGGCTCGACCTGGGAAAATGCCCAGCCGACCATCCGGTCGACCACCTCCGGCACCACGATCGCCCTGGCGCACAACGGCAACCTGGTCAACACCGCCGAGTTGCAGAAGGAGGTCGCCGAGCGCGGCCTGCTCGACGACGGGGCCACCAACGACACCTCACTGGTGACCATGCTGCTGGCCAGCCGCCCCGATCTGTCGGTGGAGGCCGCCGCGCTGGAGGTGCTGCCGCAGCTACGTGGCGCGTTCAGCTTCGTCTTCATGGACGAGTCGACCCTCTACGCCGCCCGCGACCCGCACGGCGTCCGCCCGCTGGTGCTCGGCCGGCTGGAACGCGGCTGGGTGGTGGCCAGCGAGACCGCCGCGCTGGACATCGTCGGCGCGAGCGTGGTCCGGGAGGTCGAGCCGGGCGAGCTGATCGCGATCGACGAGGAGGGCCTGCGCTCCAGCCGGTTCGCCGCGCCGGAGCCCAAGGGCTGCCTCTTCGAGTACGTCTACATCGCCCGCCCGGACGCCACCATCGCCGGCCGCAACGTGCACGCCGCCCGGGTGCAGATCGGCCGGCAACTCGCCAAGGAGCACCCGGTCGAGGCCGACCTGGTGATCCCGGTGCCCGAGTCGGGCACGCCGGCCGCCATCGGTTACGCCGAGGCGTCCGGCATCACCTACGGCGCCGGCCTGATGAAGAACCCGTACGTGGGGCGGACCTTCATCCAGCCGTCGCAGACCCTTCGCCAGCTCGGCGTGCGACTCAAGCTCAACCCGCTGCGGGAGAACGTGCGGGGCAAGCGGCTGGTCGTGGTCGACGACTCGATCGTGCGCGGCAACACCCAGCGGGCGATCGTCCGGATGCTCCGCGAGGCGGGCGCGCTGGAGGTCCACGTCCGGATCTCCTCCCCGCCGGTGAACTGGCCGTGCTTCTACGGCATCGACTTCGCCACCCGGGCCGAACTGCTGGCCAACGGGCTGGACAACGAGGGCATCCGGCGCTCGATCGGCGCCGACACCCTCGGTTACGTCTCGCTCCCCGGTCTCATCGCCGCGACCGAACAGCCCAGGAGCAGGCTCTGCCGGGCCTGTTTCGACGGGGAGTACCCGATCGACCTGCCGGCCGGGAACCTGATCGGCAAGCACGTGCTCGAAGGGGTGGGCCGGCGGGTCGCCGACGCCCCGGACACCTCCTCCGAGCACCACACACCGCTCGTCGCCACTCCGGGCGGCGCGACCGCCCACCGCCCGTAGCACACCGGGGTCGCCCGGCCACCGTCGGCGCGGCACCGAGAACCACAAAGGGGAGAACCGTGACCTACGTGTCCGAGCGCAGCGGCGCAGGAAGCAGCCCGAGCGGTGCCGGTGGCGACCGCCAGCCCTGGACGGCGGGGACCGGCCGCACCACCCGCAAACGCTCGGTCTCGTACGCCGACGCCGGGGTGTCGATCGAGGCGGGCGACCGGGCGGTCGAGCTGCTCAAGTCCAAGGTGAAGGAGACCCGGCGGCCTGAGGTCATGGGTGACCTGGGCGGCTTCGCCGGCCTGTTCCGGCTGGACACCAAGAAGTACAAGAACCCGATCCTGGCGTCCTCCACCGACGGGGTGGGCACCAAGCTGGTCATCGCCCAGCAGCTCGACATCCACGACACGATCGGCATCGACCTGGTCGCGATGGTCGTCGACGACCTGGTGGCGTGCGGGGCCGAGCCGCTGTTCCTGCTCGACTACATCGCCACCGGCGAGGTCGTGCCGGACCGGGTCGCCGAGATCGGCGCGGGCATCGCCGACGGCTGCCGGTACGCCGGCTGCGCGCTGCTCGGTGGCGAGACCGCCGAGCACCCGGGCGTGCTGCGTCCCGACGAGTACGACGTCTCCGCCACCGGGGTCGGCGTGGTCGAGGAGAGCGAGATCCTCAGCCCGGACCGGGTCGAGGTGGGCGACGTGGTGATCGCGATGCGCTCGTCCGGCCTGCACTCCAACGGCTACTCGCTGGTCCGGCACGTGCTGCTCGGTGCCGGCCGGATGCGGCTGGACGTGGTGATCGACGACTTCGGCCGGCAGCGCACGCTCGGCGAGGAGCTGCTCACCCCGACCAAGATCTACGCGCAGGACTGCCTGAAGCTGATCACCGAGGCGGAGGTGCGCTCGATCGCCCACGTCACCGGCGGCGGCATCCCCGGCAACCTGGTCCGGGTGCTGCCCGAGCACGTCGACGCGGTGGTCAACCGGGCCACCTGGAAGCCGCAGCCGATCTTCGACCTGATCCAGTCCAAGGGCCGGATCGAGGACTCGGAGATGGAGTCGACGTTCAACATGGGCATCGGCATGTTCGCCATCGTCTCCGCCGAGGACGCCGACCGCGCGCTGGCCACCCTCGCCGGCCGTGGCGTGGACGCCTGGCAGGCCGGCGAGATCATCGAGGGCACCGGCAACGTGCAGATGATCGGCCAGCACACCCGGGGCTGAGCGGCGTGGCCGCTCGGCCGGCTGCCTGGTCGGGGGTTCACCCGAGCGGCCGTCGCCGCCTAGCCTGAAGGACACTTCGGGCACGGGGGAGGAGGGTCGATGGCTGCTCGGTGCCGGTCCGTGACGGGCATGCGGGGGATCGCGGCGGTCCCGTCGTACGTGGTGATGCAGCCGACGACGCTGTGCAACCTGGACTGCGCGTACTGCTACCTGCCGCACCGGGCGGCCGACCGGCGGATGCCGGTGGCGGTTGCCGAGGCGGTCGCCGCCGCTGTCACCCCCTGGGCGGCGCGGGGCCGGTTCTCGGTGGTCTGGCACGGCGGCGAGCCGCTCGCCGCCGGCCGGGAGCACCTGGCGGCGCTGATCGCCGCGTTCCCCGCCGGGGTGGAACACCACGTGCAGACCAACGCCACCCTGATCGACGACGCCTGGTGCGCGTTCTTCGCCGCGCACGGGGTGCGGGTGAGCGTGAGCGTGGACGGCCCGGCCGCCCGTAACGGTGAGCGGGTGACCCGGGCCGGTCGGCCGGCGTACGACCGGATCGTCCGGGGGGTCGCGGCGCTGCGCCGGCACGGCCTGCCGTTCTCGGCGCTGGCGGTGGTGAGCCGGCCGACGCCGGGGCTCGCCACCGAGCTGTACGACTACTTCCTCGACCTGGGCTGTGACGTGCTCGGGCTGAACATCGAGGAGACCGAGGGGGTCAACACCCGCAGCAACGCACACGACGCGGCGGCGGTGACCGCGTTCTGGGCGGAGCTGGTGGCGGCCTGGCGGCGGGCGCCCCGGGTGCACCTGCGGGAGGTCGAGTGGTCGCTGCGGTACGCGGCGGCGGTGCTGGACGGTGCGGAGGGCGACCTGCTGCCCCGGCAGCTCGACCCGATCCCGACGATCGGGTACGACGGTTCGGTGACAGTGCTCTCCCCCGAGCTGGCCGGCTTCTCCGACGCCCGCTACGGCGACTTCAGCAGTGGCAACGTGCTGGCCACCCCGCTGGCCGAGATCCTGGCCGGGGCGGCGGGCACGGACTGGGTGGGTGAGTTCCTCACCGGCGTCGAGGCGTGCCGGTCGTCCTGCCCGTACTTCGGCTTCTGCGGCGGAGGGCACGCGGCCAACCGCTACTTCGAGCAGGGACGGTTCGACGGCACGGAAACCGAGCACTGCCGCAACAGCAAGATCCGCCTATTGGAGGGAGTGTTGGAGCATGCCCGAGACCACGAGTCACCGGCCCGCTGAGCGGGTCGGCACCGGCCCGGACCAGGTCGCCGACCGGGTGAGGGAGGCCGCTGGGGGGCTCTCCGCCCTGCTCCACGAGGCCGAGGCCGCCCGTCGTTCCCGCGCCGAGGTGTCGGGCGCGGAGGGTGCCGGCGCGGTCTGCGCCTGGAACCACTTCGAGAACATCCCGACGTTCTACAACTGGAACAACCGGCCGCGCTGAGCAGGGACGCCCGGCCTCGCCGTACGAGGACGGGTCATGGCCACCTCGATCAGGGACCGCGCCGACCGGCCGGAGTGTGCTCCGGGCTGGCGGGGTCCCTGATCGAGGTGATGATGCTGCTCTGGTCGGGCACATGCGTGAGCACGCGGAGAGTTGCCGCGTGCTCAGTGTGACCGGAGGTCAGCGGGTCGGAGGAGCCCAGGGGTCCGGGTCGTCGTCCGCATGATCCTCATCGTCGTCGTCGACATACTCTTTGTAGTCGTCGTCGAAGTGCTGCTCAGACTTCCCACCAGCACCCGCCAGTTCGCGCTGCAAGGCGGTGAGGTCGGTGTTCGGGGAGTGGTACTTCAACTCCCGCGCCACCTTCGTCTGCTTGGCCTTAGCACGGCCGCGCCCCATGGCTCGACCCCCTCGCACAGAATGCGGGGCAGCCCGAAGGCGGGCCCCGATGACGTCAGGCATCTCTCGTGGCTCTTACGGTACATGGGGATGCCACCGTTCGGCACCTCGGGTTACCGTCTGCCGGCCCTGCGCGTCGCAGTCACCCGGCAGTCACCGAGTGTACCCGGTAAGGGGTAAGCGCTGGACCGCCCGTGACGCCGGTCAAACTACTGAAAAAGCCGCGAAAAGCCATGCTACCGCGTGCCCCGCCCGCCGGTGGCCGGCAGCCGCACCGAACCGGACCGGTCCGGCCGGGGCGTCCCGGGCGCGGACCGTCGCCACGCCCGGGACACGCGCTCAGCCCAGGTGGATGGCGCGCAGCCGACCCACGTCGGCCATCCGGCGCTCGGCCAGCCGGTCGGCGGCCACCGCCGGGGGCACCCCCTCCTCGTCGGCCAGCCGGAGGATCTGCCGGGTGGTGTCGAAGATCCGGGTGGCCCGCAGCTTGGCCCGGTCGAAGTTGAAGCCCTCGATCTCGTCCGCGACCTGGATGACCCCGCCGGCGTTGACCACGTAGTCGGGGGCGTAGAGGATGCCCCGGTCGGCGAGGAGCTTCTCGATGCCGGAATGGGCGAGTTGGTTGTTGGCCGCGCCGGCGACCACCCGGGCCCGCAGGGCCGGCACGGTGTCGTCGTTCAGGGCGCCGCCCAGCGCGCACGGGGCGTACACGTCGATGTCGGCGGCGACCAGCGCGGCGGTGTCGGCGACCAGGGCGACCCCGGGGTGGTTGGTCCGCGCCCACTCCAGCGCCCGCGGGTCGACGTCGGTCGCCACCACCTCGGCCCCGTCGTCGACCAGGTGCCCGGTCAGGTGCCTGCCGACCTTGCCCAGCCCGGCCACCCCGACCCGTCGTCCGCGCAGGCTGGGGCTGCCCCAGACGTGCTCGGCGGCGGCCCGCATCCCCTGGAATACGCCCCAGGCGGTGAGGACCGAGGAGTCCCCCGCTCCGCCGTGTTCCACGCTGCGGCCGGTGACATACCGGGTCTCCCGCGCGATCACGTCCATGTCGGCCACGTAGGTGCCCACGTCGCAGGCGGTGTAGTAGCGCCCGCCCAGGGACTGCACGAACCGCCCGTACGCGCGCAGCAGCGCCTCGCTCTTGACCTGGTCCGGATCTCCCCAGATGACCGCCTTGCCGCCGCCCAGGTCCAGCCCCGCCAGCGCGTTCTTGTACGCCATCCCGCGCGAGAGGTCCAGCACGTCGGCCAGCGCCGCCTCCTCGCTGGCGTACGGGTAGAACCGGGTGCCGCCCAGCGCGGGACCCAGCGCGGTCGAGTAGATCCCGATGATCGCCTTGAGGCCGCTCTGCCTGTCCTGGCAGAAGACGACCTGTTCGTGACCGGCCGGTCCGGGGTCGTCGGTGCTCACGAATACGCCCATGGCTCGCTCCTGGTGTCGGTGTGCGCCCTTGTGGGGCACGGACCTTCTCGGCCGGCGGGGGTGCTGCCGGCGCTGGTCAGCCTAATATCGGTCGGGAACCGTGCCGTCGTCCACGTCGCGTGCGACCCGGTCGTCCGGGCGGCGTCCGCCGGCGGCGTTCCGGGCGTCGCCCGCCGGTCCGTCCGGTCACGTCCGCCAGCGGCTCCCCGGTCGCGTCCGACGGCGGCGGCACCGGTAGGAGGTTTCGTGGGAGGATCGCGCGGTGCCGTCGCTCTTCGCTTCTTACCTGCGCGTGTACGAGCCGCTGACCGCCTTCGACCGGGACCGTCAGTCGTACTGGCGGCGTTACGTGCGGGAGGGGCGGGCGGTGGCCCCGCTGGAGGGGCCGGGTCGGCAACGGAGCGCGGTCATCGCGGCGCTCGGCGCGGGCTGGACGCGACTGCCCGACCTGCCCGACGAGGCGTACGTGCTGGAGGTCGACGACGCGCTGCTGGTCTGCCCGTGGAACCTGCGGGTCCGGGTGGCCGAGGCGGCCCTGAGCGCCCGGGAAGGGGTGCCGTCGGTGATCGCCGACGCGTTCGTCCCGCCGGTCCTGGCCGGGCAGGCCAAGACCGTGGTGGAGGACTGGCGCAGCGGTGCCCGGGTGCTGGAGCACGGGGTGCCCCGGCTGCACGAGCAGATCGCCACCTGGGGCGTGCCACTGCGGTGGTTCGTGCTGGTCGAGGCGGGCGAGCGGGAGCTGGTCACCCGACCGGACCGGCGGGCGCTGCGCTACCGCACGGAGATCTCCAAGGCCCGTCGGCGGGCCTCGCGGGCGCTGGCGGTGCTCAGGAAGTCGATAGGTGCCGCGCCGATCACCGAGGCGGTCGAGGAGGCCGCCCGCTGGCTGGAGGAGTTCCACCCCCGGTCGGTGGTCGAGTTGGACTACGGCGGCCTGGTGCAACTGCTCTCCGACGAGACGTTGACCGCGGACGATTCGCCGGAGCTGGTGGCGGGCGGCCTGGCCGGGCTCTCCCGGGGCGAGACGGACGAGGCGTCGGCGGCGTACGACCGGCTGGTGGCGCGGTGGCGCGCGATCCAGTTGCTGGAGCGGTGCAATTAACCGCATATCGCCCATTCGCACTGTCAATTATGAGTCACACTCGTAGTTGACGCATCACGAACCGTGATCATGAGTCCGAATAAGGTACTTTCTGCCGTGTAAAAGTCAGATAAATCGGGCATGGTTCATCCGTCCGTCTAGGGACCTTCGGCCGTTCGGCCCATGTCGGACATCGGGGACTAGCCGGACCATGGGAGACGCGTCGGCCGGCGGGACCCCGGCCGATGTCTATCCATGTGGAGGAGTGACCGATGGCATCGCGAACGCACGAACCAGAGCCGCTACTCACGCCGGCCGAGGTGGCGTCGATGTTCCGTGTCGACCCGAAGACGGTGACCCGGTGGGCCAAGGCGGGGAAGCTCAGCGCGATCCGAACCCTGGGCGGACACCGTCGGTACCGTGAGTCGGAGGTGCGGGCGTTGCTACAGGGCCAGATCCCCCAGCAGCGCCAGGGGGACTGACCCGGTCAGAACGTTACGGACCTCAGGGGCGGGCGGACGTCGCAGCAGCGACGTACCACCGCCCCTGAGTCGTCTCCACCCATGGGCCACCCTTCCGGCAGGCCACCGGCCGGGCCGGTCACCCCGGCGGGCCGGTCAGGCTGACCCGGATGCCGATGGTGCCCGCTTCACCCCGGCGTAGCCGGCTGCCGAGCAGGGTCAACCGCCCCAGCAGCCGGTACTTGCGCTTGAGCAGGTCGCGAATCCGGCTGCTCTCCTGCGGGCCGCAGAGCACCGCGTGACCCGGCACCGCCTCACCCAGCGGACGGCCGCGCACGTCGCACGGGGCCACCGTCACCGTGCCGTCCCGCCTGATCCGCTTGACCTTGCCCGAGTCGGCGACCGTCCAGACCGCCAGCGTGTCGTCGTCACGGACCGCCCAGACCGGGGTGGACACCGCACGGCCGTCCTTGCGGAACGTCGTCAACAGGACGTACTTCTCCGCCGCCAGGCGGTCCAGGTCGGTCACGCCGCCCAGGATACGGCGGACGGAGGCGGATACCGTGCAGGTCGTGACCGGAGAACCTCGACTCGGCGACGTGTTCGGAGAACTGCTGCGCGACGCGTACGCGGTGCACACCGGAGTCGGCCCCCGGCCGCTGGTCGGCGGACGGCTGCCCCGACCGGTCATCGAGATCATCGAACGGGACGACGGACTGGTCAATGGGGCCCCCGCCGCGCACTACCTGGACGGGCCCGAACACTGGCAGCCGTACGACCACCGGGCCGTGGACCGGGCCCGGGGCGCCACCCTGGACGTCGGCGTCGGGGGCGGGCGGATCGCGCTGGTGCTCCAGGAGCGCGGCATCCCCGTCACCGGGCTGGACACCTCGCCGGGGGCGCTGCGGGTCAGCCGGCACCGGGGCGTGCGGGACCTCGTCCTCGGCACCGTCGACGAGCACGTCGCCGACGGCCGGCGTTACGACACGTTCCTGCTGCTCGGCAACAACCTGGGGCTGTTCGAGGGGCGGGAGCGGGCTCCGGCGTTCCTCGCCGCGCTGGCCGCCCTGGCCCGGCCCGGCGCGCAGGTCATCGCGCACGGCACCGACCCGTACGGCACCACCGACCCGGTGCACACCGGCTACCACGAGCGTAACCGGCAGCGGGGGCGGCTCGGCGGGCAGCTGCGGCTGCGGCTGCGCTACCGCGAACTCGGCACGCAGTGGTTCGACTACCTGGTCTGCTCCGCCGAGGAGCTGGCCGAACTGGTCCGGGGCACCTCGTGGCGGTTGACCGACGTGGACGACCGCGACGCCCCGTACTACCTGGCCACCCTGCGGTTGACCGGGCGGTGAGCGGGGGCCCGGTCGGGCCCCCGCGTCCGCGTCAGACCTGGACGGTCGGCGGGAGCGGCTCCGGGGGGAGGCCGCCGTCGCCGTCGACCACCTCGTCCGGGGTGCCGTCCTCGTCGATGTCGACCATGGTGATGTCGACCTTGCCGTCACCGTCGGTGTCGAACTGGAACAGGTCCGCCCGGCCGTCGCCGTCGGTGTCCACCACCCACACGTCGGTCTTGCCGTCGTTGTTGGTGTCGGCGCGGAGCAGGTCGACGCGCTCGTCGCCGCGCGTCTCCACGACCGCCGTGCCGTCGGTGGTGCCGCTGTCCACGGTCTCCGGTGCCTGGCTCATGTCGACTGGTTCCTTCCCTTGACGTTGGGCCGTCAGTACCCGGTGCGGCGGTCCCCCACGCATGCCGCCGGGAACGGTGCTGCATAGGGTCGCACCCATGAGCCAGCGGAGCGAGCGGCAGGGCGTGCCGGAGACCCCGCACGCCGCCGTACGCAGTGAGGGAGCGTCCATGAGTCGTCTTGTCGTCGTCGGGGCCGGCACGATGGGGCTCGGCATCGCCTACGTGGCGGCCGGCGCGGGCTACGCGGTCGAACTGGTCGAGGTGGACCGGGGGCGTGCCGAGGCCGCCGCCACCCGCCTCGACGAGCTGTGCGCACGGGCGGTGCAGCGCGGGAAGCTCGACGCCGACGCCGCCGCCGCGCAGCGGGACCGGATCACCCTGCGGGGGGCGCTCGCCGAGGTCGCCCCGGCACCGGAGGTGATCGTCGAGGCGGTGCCCGAGCGGCCAGACCTGAAGCGGTCGGTGCTCGCCGAGGCGGAACGGCTGCGCCCGGCGCTGCTGGGCAGCAACACCTCCAGCATCCCCATCGGCGAGCTGGCCGAGGGGCTGGCCCGGCCGGAGTCCTTCCTCGGGCTGCACTTCTTCAACCCGGTCTGGGCGATGACCCTGCTGGAAGTGGTGGTCGGCGCGGCCACCGCACCCGAGACCACCGCGGCGGCCGTCGCGCTCGCCGGCCGGCTGGGCAAGGACCCCGTCGTCGTACGCGACCTGCCCGGCTTCGCCACCTCCCGGCTCGGGGTGACCCTCGGCCTGGAGGCGATCCGGATGGTCGCCGACGGGGTGGCCGCACCGGCCGACGTGGACAAGGCGATGGTGCTCGGCTACCGGCACCCGGTCGGCCCGTTGGAGCTGACCGACCTCGTCGGGCTGGACGTGCGGCTGGACATCGCCCGTACCCTCCAGGCCGCCTACGGTGACCGGTTCGCCCCGCCGCCGCTGCTGGTCGAGATGGTCGCCGCCGGGAAACTCGGCAAGAAGTCCGGCCAGGGCTTCTACACGTGGAAGGACGGTCGCCGGCAGTGAGCGGGCTACGGGTGCAGGAGCTGCCCGACCGGGTGGTGGTGACGCTGGACCGGCCGGAGAAACGTAACGCCATCGACGCCGACCTGATCGGCGCGCTGCACGACGTCTGCGCCGGGCTGGAGGCCCGGCCCCGGCTGCTGCTGCTCACCGGCGGCACGGACGGGCTCTTCGCCGGTGGGGCCGACATCGGTCAGCTGCGTGAGCGGGGTCGGCTGGACGCCCTCGCCGCGATCAACTCGGCGGCCTTCGCCCGGCTCCGGGCCCTGCCCATGCCGAGCGTGGCCGCCGTGGACGGCCCCGCGTTGGGCGGTGGCGCTGAGCTGGCGTACGCCTGCGATCTGCGGGTGTGCACGGCGCGGGCGGTCTTCGGTCAGCCGGAGGTGCGGTTGGGCATCCTGGCCGGCGCGGGGGCGACCCACCGGTTGCCGGCCCTGGTCGGCGAGGGCCGGGCCAAGGAACTGCTCTTCACCGGCCGGCGGGTCGACGCCGACGAGGCGCTGCGGATCGGCCTGGTCAACCGGGTGGTGGCCGAGCCGGCCGAGCTGCTGCCCACCGCGCACGGGCTGCTCGACGAGATGGCCAAGGGTTCCGCACTGGCGTTGCGGCTGACCAAGCTCGCGGTGGACGCCCCGCCCGGTGCCCACCCGCAGCTCGACCTGGTCAGCCAGGCGGTGCTCTTCGAGGACGAGGAGAAGCACCGCCGGATGACCGACTTCCTGGAACGTCGCCGCCCCCGCTGAACGTCGGCGGGGGCGGCACCGCACCCGGTGCCGCCCCCGCCGGTGTCGCGTCAGTGCCGGATCGGCACGCCCGCGTCGGCCAGCGCCCTGATCAGTCCGGCGGACTCACCGAAGCCGATGACCAGCACCGCCTCCGGCTTGTAGTCCTTGATCTCGCCGGCCAGGCTGCCGAAGTCGACGGGCGGGGCCTTGGCGTCGGCCGGCGGCTCGTAGGTGAGCAGCCGCACCCGGTCGGTGCCGAAGCCGGCCCGTTCCAGCTCGGCGCGGACCGTCTCCTGCAGGCCCTCGCCGTAGGAGTCCTTGCGGGCCACCACCACGATCTTGTGCGGGCCGTCGCGGAGGATCACGTCGGCCAGCGCCCGGCCCTGGAGGCTGTCCGGCGGGGCGGTCCGGAAGTAGAGGCCCTTGTCGTCGGCCTGGCTCAACCCCGCGTCGGTGTTGGACGGCGAGAACAGGATCTTGCCGGCCGCCACCACGTCCGGCAGCACGGCGGCGGAGATTCCGGACGCGGCGGCCCCGATGATGACCTGGACCTTGTTCCTGACGTGCGAGGCCACGGTGGCCTTGGCGACGGCCGGGTTGGTGCCGTCGTCACCGTCGAACCAGGTCACCGGGTCGCCGAGCACCCCACCCGCGGCGTTGATCTCCTTGATCGCCAGCGCCACGCCGGCCGCCAGCGGTGGATTCGCCAGGGCCAGGTCACCGGTCTTGGGCAGCAGGCCACCGAGGATCAGCGGGGAGCCGTCGCTGCGGTCGTTGCGCCCGCCCCGCTGCTTCTTCGGCTTCGGCGCGGCCTTGGTGCTCACCCCGGACTCGTCGCCCGCACCGACGAACTCGGTCTTCGCGTCGTTGATCTTCTGGTTGTCGAAGTGCAGGGTCGCGTAGCTGGCGGTGGCCGGTTCACCGAGATCGGTGAACCCGGCCCGGTTCAGCGACGGGCCACGGTACTCGATGTCCTGACCGTCCCGGGCCAGGGTCAGGCAGCTCGCCGCGTCCGTGCAGCGCTGACCGTTGGTGGTCACCCCGACGATCTGCTTGGCGATGTCCGCCGGGTCGGTGCTGCCCGCGAGCTGGGCGGCGAGCGCGCTGATCATGACCGCGTCGTACGACTCCGCCGCATAGAGGTAGTCGGTCAACTTCGGGTCGATGGAGCGCAGCCGCTGCTTGAAGTCGTCGCTGAGCGGTGTGAGGGGGGTGGTGCCCTTCATGCCGTCGACGAGGTCGGCCCGGTCCTTCAGCTCGGCGGCGAAGGAGTTGAGCATGTTGCCGTCGGTGCCGTACAGGCGCACCTGCGGGGTGTCCGCTTCCTCGGGCTTGTCGTCGGTCGTCCCGCACGCGCTGACGGCGAGCAGCAACGACGCACAGGCCGCCAGGACGGCCGCGCGCGGGCCGCGGGTTACGAGCATGGTGGTCCTTCCTCCGGCGCAGGTCCGGTGCGCACCATAGCGTGCCGGCGGGGGCCGTGGGACCAGGGAGGCGGCCCTCGTCGCCGGCCCGACAGTGCAACGCACGCTCCGTCACGTCGTCCCGCCAGGTGGTCACCGTTTCCGGTGGCCGACCGCTTGACCTGGCGTCCTACTGTGCCGCAGGTGACCGACGTACCGGATCAGACGCTCGCCGACGCTACCGCCGTACTCCATTCGGCGCTGACCGGGGACGGCGCCGCCGTGGTCGGCACATTCGACGCCGTGGTGGACCGGTCGGGGCTCGCCGGTGCGTACACGGTCGCCTGGACCCTGGCCGCGACGATGGTCGGTGACCCGCCGCCGCCCGGCGCGTGCGCGCTGGACTTCCCCGGCATCGACGAGGCGGGGTACGACACCCGCTGGGTGGCCCGGTTCGTCAGCGCGTACGCCAACCACGACGCCGACACCGGCGAGGCGCTGTTCGGAGCGGCGGTCGCCGACGGGCAACTGCCGGACTGCCTGCTCACCCTCGCCGGCTCGGCGGTGGCGACGCTGCGCAGCCGGGCCGGCTGACCCGCCCGGCCCCACCGCCCGTCGGCGGCAGGGCCGGCGGCGCGGCTCAGTACGCGTGGTACGCCACCAGCGGCTCGTACTCGTAGCGCAGGTTGGTGAAGCGGACCTTGAAGTTCGCGCCGTCGCGCACGTTGGTGGCGACGGTGATCCAGTCCGACTTCGCCGGCAGATAGGTGAGGTAGTTGCACTTGTTGGTCTTGTCGATGAAGACCACGCACGCCTCGGTGCCGAACTCACTGCTGTTCTTGACGTTGACGTCCTTGCACCTGGTGCTCGCCTTGTACGGCCCGGCGTCCCCGCCCCACCCGCCGACCTGGAAGTACGACCGGACCGCCCCGCCGTAGCAGGTGGCGGCCGACGCGGAGAGGTTCGCCTCCCCGGCGGCCTGGGCGGGTGTGCCGAACCAGAGCAGGGGCAGGGTGGCGGTGAGCGCGGTCAGGCGGGCGGTCCGGGATGCCATGGTGGTGCCTCCAGGGAAGAGGGCGGACCCTGAGTCGTGGACAGGGTGCGGTGAGTGGCGATGATATCTGTCGATCTCTGATCCCGCTGTGACAGAACCGTGAACCCGCTGTGGTACCAGTGACGCATGTCCGAGGCGATGCTCAGCAAGGTGCGCAAGCTCTTGGCACAGGCCGAGGACCCGGCCTGCACCCCCGCCGAGTCGGCCGCGTTCACCGCCAAGGCCACCGAGCTGATCGCCCGGTACGGCGTCGACCGGGCCCTGCTGGCCGCCCGCGACCCCACCACCGACCCGGTCGGCGACCGGGTGGTCGACGTCGTCGCCCCGTACGCCCGGGACAAGGCCGGGCTGCTCGCGGCGGTGGCCGACCCGCTGCGCTGCCGCTGCGTACGCCGACCGGACGGCAGCGGGTTCGCGCTGCACCTGTTCGGCTTCGCCAGCGACCTGGAACGGGTCGACCTGCTGTTCACCTCGCTGCTCGTGCAGGCCGCACACGGTCTCGCCGGCACCGCCGTGCCGCCCGGTGAGCAGCCGGCCGCCTTCCGCCGCTCCTGGCTGGCCGGCTTCGCCCGGGTGGTCGCCGAACGGTTACGGGCCGCCGAGGCGGGCGCGGCGGCGGAACGCGACGCCCCGTCGGTGGCGCTGGTGCTGGCCGACCGCTCGGACCGGGTGGCCCGCCGGGTCGCCGAGGTCTACCCCCGGCTGCGTACCGCGCCGACCCGCCGGCTCGCCGGCTCCGGCTTCGGCGCGGGCGCGGCGGCCGGCCACCGGGCCGACCTCGGCGGCCCCGATCCGGTCGGTCGCCCGACCGGCCGGACGCCGCTGCGCGGTCCTCCCCGCTGACCGGCCCGGTCCTTCCGCGTGGCGCGCCCGCCCCTCAGAGCGGGTCGGGGGCGGTCCGGATGACGGTGTCCTGGTAGCGGCCGAGCAGTTCGTACCAGCCGGCGGTCAACGCCGCCCGGTAGCCCTCGGCGGCCTCACCGTGCCTGTCGAAGTGGCGGTGCTCCAGCTCGACGCGGGTCCGCCCGGACTCGTCCGGCAGGAACAGCACCTCCACCTCGCTGGCCCGCGCCGGATCGGGCACCGGCACCCGGTCGGGGCCGAGCTGCCAGGTGAACACGAGCCGACGCGGCGGGTCCCAGGTGAGCACCCGCCCCCAGTCGCCCCGGAAGCCGTACGGGCCGATCTCGTAGAGCATGCCGCCGGCCCGGGGTTCCATCCCCAACTCGGCCAGCGCCGCCGGCCCGGACCAGGTGTACTCACGGACCCACCAGTCGGCCAGCGAACCGGTGAAGACCGCGAACGCCTGCTCCGCCGGGGCGGGGACGAGGAGGGTGCAGCGCAGCGAGTACCGGTCGACGTCCTGATGGACGCCCTCCGGATCTGGCTTCTGCTGTCCCATAGGCCCGGACCATACCGGCTGGGGGTGCGCTGCGCAGCGCCATCTACCGGCTCATTCCGGTCAGTGGGCAGCGAGGCTCCTGGATGTCCCGGGATGGGCGGTCCACGGCGGTGATCGATGCCGGGCAGGCCCGGATACACGAAAACGGTGACCGCGTTTCCGCAGGTCACCGCTCTCTGTAGCCCGGCGAAAGGCTATGTGGCCAGGGGCGGGGTCGAACCGCCGACCTTCCGATTTTCAGTCGGACGCTCGTACCAACTGAGCTACCTGGCCTGGTGCTTCGGGACATGGTACCCGGAGGGCGGGGTCTCCGCCGACAGGGTGCCGCGTCCCGATACGCAGAACGCCGCGCATTGGTACACGCGGCGTCGGCGCTGGCGGTCCTGACGGGACTTGAACCCGCGACCTCCGCCTTGACAGGGCGGCGAGCACTCCAACTGCTCCACAGGACCTTGCTCTGTTGCCTCCGGCTGGGCCGGATCGTGCCCCCAACGGGATTCGAACCCGTGCTACCGCCTTGAAAGGGCGGCGTCCTGGGCCGCTAGACGATGAGGGCGGCCCCGCCATCATTGCACACTCGCAACTTCAAGCGGACTTGCTCCCATCCGGCCCCGCCGGAGGCATGAGAAGCATATGCCATGCCCCGGCGGTCGACCAAACCGGTATGCCCACCGGGTTGCGGCCCGGCAAAATAGCAGGTCAGCGAGGTGGAGCGATGCCGAAACGGCGCTTGAGGTCGCCGATGACCTGCGGAACGGCGCTCAGGGTGCGGCTCCGGTCACCCCCGCCGTCGTGCATCAGCACCACCGCACCGGGGCGGGAGGCACTCTTGATCCGTCCGGAGATCACCCCGGACGTGGGCTTCGCCCAGTCCTGGGGGTCGACGGTCCAGTGCAGCGACCGCATGCCGAGTTCCTTGGCGACCTGCACCACCTCCGGCGTCCACCGGCCACCGGGCTGCCGGTAGAACGGCACCTTCGCGCCCGGGACCGCCTTGGTGATGGCCTGGTTGGTGCGCACCAGGTCGGCCCGGATGTCGGCGACCGGCCGGCGGCCCAGATCGACGTCGTGGTGCCAGCTGTGGTTGCAGAGCTGGTGCCCCTCCCGGACGATCCGGGCCACCAGCTCCGGGTGCTTGCGCACCTGGGTGCCGACCACGCAGAACGTCGCCTTGACCTTGTTCGCCCGGAGCTGGTTGAGCACCCGGGGCGTCCAGGTCGGGTCGGGGCCGTCGTCGAAGGTCAACGCCACGGCGCGTACCCCGGTCGCCTTGCGCAGCCCGGCGGGCAGCGTCTTGGGCTTCGGCCGGAGCCGGGGCTTCGGCTTGGTGGTGGGCACCGGCCTCGGCGACGGGGTGTGGGCCGGCTCCGGTGCGGTGGTGGTCGGGGCGGGCGCCGCTGCCGGCCGGACGTTCCGGTGCTGGTCGCCGCAGCCGGCGACCAGCAGGAGCAGGCCGAGGGCGACCGCCAGAACGGGGCGTGAACGCATCGTCACTCCGGGGGATGGGGTACGCGGACGGCCCCGACGGTAGTTCACGAAAGCGAAATGTGTCAGGTCCGGTCGGCCCCCGTCGACTGGTCCAGCGAGTCCTGTACGGCCAGCGCGAGCGAGACCGCCTCGGCCAGGTCGACCGGGCGGACCACCCCGGCGGGCAGCGTGTCGGCCCGCCAGCCCGGTCCGGCGGCGAGCACCAGCAGCGGCCGGCGGGGCACCGCGAGCAGTGCGGACAGCTGCGCCGGGTCGGCGGTCGGCCGGGTGTGCGACCAGACCACCACGGCCGCCGGCCCGGTCCGGTTGACCGCCTCGACGAGCGCCGCCGCCGGCACCCGGGCCCCGAGCATCCGGTAGCTCACCCCCGCCTCGGCCAGCGCCGCGGCGAGCGCCTCCAGCGGCAGGGTGTGCTGCTCCTCGTCGGCGCAGGAGAGCAGGATGCGGGCCGGCCCGGTGGGCCGGCCGGCCCGGGCGACCGCCGCGAACGCCTCGGAGACGCACCGGGACACCAGGTGTTCCACGTCGATCAGGCCGGCGGTGGCGACGTGCCGTTCCCCGATGCCGGCCAGCACCGGCCGGAGCAGCCCCTCCCAGGTGGCGACGACCCCGTCGGTGGCCAGGGCGTCCGAGATCGTGTCGCTGATCACCGCCGAGTCCAGCCGCATGGCGGCGCGGGCCAGTCCCCGGGCGGCCGGACCGGCCCGGCCGACCGGGATGGTCTGCCCGCCGCCGTCGCGGCCGGTGCCCGCCCGCAGCCGGGAGGCGACCCCGGGACCGGGGACGACCGGACTCTGCTTCGCCCAGCGGGCCGCCTCCGCCGGGGTGACCCCTTCGGCGGTGAGCTTGCGCATGATCTCCAGGCGGGCCAGATCGGCGGGCGTGTAGCGCCGGTGGTGGCCGGGGACGTGCTCGCTGGGGCCGAGGCCGTAGCGCTGGTGCCAGGTGCGCAGCGTGGTGACCGCCACACCCAGCCGGCGTGCCACGGCCCCCGCGCTCAGCGGCTCATCGACCACCCGACCGCTCCGACGCGTGGTCCACCCGGTGGCCGGACGGGGTGGTGGGGGCGGCACGGGGACCACCGGTGGGGGCGTCGGAACCGGTCGGGGTCGGGTGGAGCAGCCGGCTCACCACCCCGCCGAGCCAGGGGGAGTACGTGCGCGGGTCGGCGTCGATCTGGGCCATCAACCGGGTCGGGTCGGCCCAGCGCAGCTCGGCCACCTCGTCCGGGTCGGGCCCGAGGGGGAGGTCGGCCGGCACGTCGGCCCGGAGCACGTGGTCGTACTCGAACTCGACCCGACCGGTGGCCGGGTCCTCGGCGTAGTAGAGGTAGACACCGACCTCGGTCAACGACACCGGCCCGGTGCCCAACTCCTCGGCGAGCCGGCGGTTCGCCGCCTCGGCCAGGGACTCGCCCGGCAGCGGGTGCCCGCAGCAGGAGTTGGCCCAGCGCAGCGGGAACCGGGTCTTGACCGCGGCCCGTTGTTGCAGGAGCACCCGGCCGTCCGGGTCGACCAGCAGCACCGAGAAGGCCCGGTGCAGCCGCCCGGGCGCCTGGTGGGCGGCGGCGACGGTGGCCTCGCCGAGCACCTGGCCGGTGTCGTCGACCAGCTCGACGAGGTGGCCCTCCCGGGATTTCACGCGGTCACCGACCCGCGCCGGTGATGCGGTTGGCGGCCAGCTTGCCGGAGATCAGCACCATCGGCACGCCCACGCCGGGCTGGGTGCCGGAACCGGTGAAGACGACGTTGGGCAGGCTGCGGTGCAGGTTGGACGGGCGGAACGGCCCGGTCTGGAAGAGGCTGTGCGCGGCGGCGAACGGCGTACCGGCGGCCATTCCCTGCTCCTCCCACTCGGCGGGGGTGATCGTACGCAACACCTCGATGCCGGCGCCGAACCCGACGTACCCGCGTTCCTCCAGCGTGGTGACGAGCTGGTCGGCGTAGCGCCGGCTCAGGTCACCCCGCCAGTCGAACGGGGCCCGGTCGAGGTTGGGCACCGGGGCCAGCACGTAGTAGGTGTGCCGGCCGGCCGGGGCGACCGACGGGTCGGTCCGGCTCGGGTTGGTGACCAGCAGCGACGGGTCGGTCATCAGCTCACCGCGCCCGATCACCTCGTCGAAGGTGCCCTTCCAGGACCGTCCGAAGTGGATGTTGTGATGAGCGATCTTCCCATACCCCTGCGTCGATCCGACGTGCAGGACGACGCAGGACGGCGAGTAGGTCAGCTTCCGCTGCCGGCCCTCGGGCAGCAGGTCGCGGTAGGCGACCGGCAGGTCCGGGTTGAGCACCACCACGTCGGCTCCGATCAGCTCGCCGTCGGCGGTGACCACGCCGGTGGCCCGGCCGTTGGCGGTCTCCACCCGGGCGACCGTGGTGTCGTACCGGATCTGGACGCCGTGCTTCTCGGCCGCGCCGGCCATCCCCTTGGAGACCGCGTGGATGCCGCCGCGCGGGAAGTAGACCCCGGCCACCGAGTCGAGGTACGCGATGACGCTGTAGATGGCCAGCGCGTCGTGCGGCGCGAGCCCGGCGTACATCGCCTGGAAGGAGAAGATCCGCTGGGTGCGCGGGTCGGAGAAGAACTGGTTGATCTTGGTTTGGAGGCGGCGGAACGCCCCGTTCGCCAGCAGTTTCAGCAGGTTGCCGGTGAGCAGGTCGGTCGGGGCGTCCAGGTTGCGGTCGATGAAGTCGGCCCGCTCCCAGTTCCACAGGTTGCGGGCGTAGTCGACGAACCGCAGGTAGCCGTCGGCCTCGCGCGGGCCGCAGACCCGGGAGATCTCGGCCGCCATCCGGGCGGTGTCGGTGATCACGTCCAGCGTGGAGCCGTCCGGGTAGTAGGCCCGGTAGGCGGGGTCCAGCGGGGTCAGGTCGAGCCAGTCGTGCAGCTCCTCGCCGACCGCACCCAGCGCCTCGGCGATCAGGTCGGGCATGGTGAGCACGGTGGGACCGGTGTCGAACTCGTACCCGTCGACGCTGAGCCGGCCGGCCCGGCCACCCGGCACCGGTTCGCGTTCCAGCACGGTCACCTGCCGGCCGCTGCCGGCCAGGTGCAGCGCGCACGCCAGCCCGCCCAGGCCAGCGCCCACGACCACCACCCGGTCCGTACGTCCCGTCACGGTCCGCACGCGACCACCTCCTTCACGAAGTTGCCCATCAAGCCCGCCGCGTGGTGGCGGCGGTGGCGAGACCGGTCAGCGCGGTGCGCGCGGTCTCGTCGATCGACGCGGTCTCCAGCGCGGCCAGCGCGTCGGCGACCCGGTCGGAGATCATGTGTTCCACCCGGGCGACCGCCCCGGTGTCGGCGACGAGGTCGGCCAGCCGGGCCAGCTCCCGGACGGAGGTGGGGTTGCCGGACCGCTCCAACGCCCGCCGCTGGCCGCCGGTGGCGAGCTGCCGGGCGAGCATCAGCAGCGTGGTCGGCTTGCCGGTACGCAGGTCGTCGCCGGCCGGCTTGCCGGTGGTGGCCGGGTCGCCGTAGACGCCGAGCAGGTCGTCGCGGAGCTGGAACGCCTCACCGACCGCCAGCCCGTACCGGGTGTACGCGGCGATCAGCGGCGCGTCGGCGTCGGTGCCGGCCAGGCAGGCGCCGAAGAGCAGCGGACGCTGCACCGTGTAGCTGGCGGTCTTGTAGCGGGCCACCCGCAGCGCCCGGTCCACCGACCAGTTCGCCGCGTCGTTCTCGCCGAGCACGTCGAGGTACTGCCCGGCGATGGTCTCGACCCGCATCTGGTCGTAGCAGCGCCGCACCTCCATGAGCCGGGACGGCGGCAGGGCGGCGTGGGCGAGCAGCCGGTCGGCCCAGACCAGGCAGAGGTCGCCGATGAGGACGGCGACCGACTCGCCGAACCGGTGCGGGTCACCGGTGTGGCCGGCGGTGACGTGCCGCTCGGCGGCGGCCCGGTGCGCGGTGGGCAGGCCGCGCCGGGTGTCGGAGGCGTCCATCACGTCGTCGTGCACCAGGGCGAAGGTGTGCAGGAGTTCCAGTGCGGCGAGCGCGGGCAGCACCGTGGGCAACGGCTCGTCGCCGCCCACCACCCCCCGCCAGCCCCAGTAGGCGAAGGTCGGGCGGACCCGCTTGCCGCCGGCCAGCACACAGTCGCGTGCCGTCGCGGCGAAACCGCCCATCGCTGCGTCGATCTCGGTCAGTGCGTCGACCTCCCGGGCGAGGAACGCCGACAACGTCTCGTCGACCCCGTTGACCAGGTCACGGGCGTAAGCGGCCAGTACGCCGCGGACCGGATCGTCCGTCGCTCCCGGCTGTTCCGGTGCGACGCGGAGCGCATTACCCGCAACTGCGTCGTTGGCCATGTGGGGGAGCGTACCCTAGGGTTACGAGTTGCGTCGATTGCTGCGTCGAATCCGAGGAGGCCCGGGTGGACACCGATCTCACCGCTGCCTACGCCCGCTCCCAGGAGCTGCACAAACACCACGGCCGCACCTACTATCTCGCCACCCGGCTGCTGCCCGCATGGAAACGGCGGCACGTGCACGCCCTGTACGGATTCACCCGCTACGCCGACGAGATCGTCGACCGCACCGAGGACCTGCCACCCGCCGAACGTGCCGCCCGCCTGGACGCCTGGGGTGCCCGCTTCGTCGCCGGACTGCACGGCGAACCGGTCGACGACCCGCTGCTGCCGGCGGTGCTGCACACCATCGCCGTGTTCGACCTGGACCGCGCCGACTTCGCGTCGTTCCTGCGCAGCATGGCGATGGACCTGACCGTCATGGCCTACCCGACCTACGACGACCTGCTCGACTACATGGAAGGCTCGGCGGCGGTCATCGGCACCATGATGCTGCCCATCCTCGGCAGCTCCGACCCGGTCGCCGCCCGCGAGCCGGCCCGGCAGCTCGGATTCGCCTTCCAGCTCACCAACTTCATCCGGGACGTCGCCGAGGACCTCGACCGGGGCCGCACCTACCTGCCCGACGAGGACCTGGCCAAGTTCAACGTCACCCGCGAGGACCTGCTCGCCGCGCGGGCCGCCGGCCGCAGCACCGACCGCATCCGCGACCTCGTCGAGTACGAGGTGACCCGCGCCCAGGCCCACTACGCCGCCGCCGCGCCGGGCATCACCCTGCTCGCCCCCGCCTCCCAGGCGTGCATGCGCACCGCCTACGCCCTCTACGGCGGAATCCTCGACGAGGTTGCCGCCCAGGACTACGACGTGTTCGCCCAGCGGGCCGTGGTGCCCCAGCGGCGACGGCTCGCGGTGGCGGCGAAGGCGCTGCTCACCCGTACCGGCACCCCGGTCGTGGTGCCCGGCCCGGCGGTGTCGTGAGCGGCCGTACGGCGGTCGTGCTGTTCACCCGCGACCTGCGGGTGCACGACCACCCGGCCCTGGCGACGGCCTGCGCCGCGTTCGACCGGGTGGTGCCGCTGTACGTCCTCGACCCGGCGCTGGCCGGCCACTCGCCCAACCGCAACCGTTTCCTGCACCAGTGCCTCGCCGAACTGCGGGACACCCTGCGCACGCTCGGCGGTGACCTGGTGATCCGCCGGGGCGACCCGGTGGCCGAGACGATCCGCCTCGCCCGCGAGGTCGACGCCGAGGGGATCGGGCTGTCCGCCGACGTCAGCCGCTACGCCCACCGCCGGGAACGCCGGCTGCGCGCCGAGTGCGACAGGCACCGGATGTTCCTGCGGCTGTTCCCCGGGGTGACCGTCGTCGAACCGGGGGAGCTGCGGCCCGGCGGCGGCGACCACTACCGGGTGTTCACCCCGTACCACCGGGTCTGGTCGGGGGCGCGGTGGCGGGAGGAGCTGGCCGCGCCCCGGCGGGTCACGCTGCCCGCCGGGATCGCCGTCGGTCGGCTGCCGGCGGCACCGCAGGGGGAGTCGCCGGACGCCGCGGTCGGCGGCGAGTCCGTCGGGCGGCGCCGGCTCACGCAGTGGTTGCCCACCCTTTCCCGGTACGACGACATCCACGACGACCTGGCCGCCGACGAGACCTCCCGACTCAGCCCGTACCTGCGGTTCGGCTGCCTGTCCCCGCTGACGGTGGCGAACCGGGCCGACGACCGGGGGCACCCGTTCGTCAGGCAGCTCTGCTGGCGGGACTTCTACCACCAGGTCACCGCCGCCTTCCCGGAGATCGCGGCGAAGGCGTACCGGCGCGGGGCCACCGAGGACTGGCGGTACGACGCGGCGGCACTGGACGCCTGGACCGACGGCCGCACCGGCATGCCGATCGTGGACGCCGGCATGCGCCAACTGCACGCCGAGGGCTGGATGCACAACCGGGCCCGGCTGATCACCGCCGGCTACCTGACCAAGGTGCTCGGCCTCGACTGGCGGCCCGGCCTCGCGGTCTTCTCCCGCTGGCTGCTCGACGGCGACGTGCCCGACAACTCCGGCAACTGGCAGTGGGTGGCCGGCACCGGCAACGACAGCCGCCCCTACCGGGGACTCAACCCCGTCCGCCAGGCCGAACGCTACGACCCCGACGGCGGGTACGTGCGCCGCTGGGTGCCCGAGCTGGCGACGGTCGCCGGCAAGGCCGTGCACCAGCCGTGGCGGCTTCCCACCGAGGTCCGCCGCACCCTCGACTACCCGCCGCCGCTGGAGGTGCCCGGCGCCGACCCGGTCTGGCTGCGCTGACCCGGCCGGCTTGCGCCGACCCGGCCCGGCTTGCGTTGGCCTGGCCCGGCTGCGTTGGCCCGGCCGGGCGCACTTGGGCGGGAATTCCGGGGTGGAGCGGTGGCCGGGGGCGGGGCCGTGCGGAATGCTGGCGGGATGGCAGAGCCGGAACTGGTGGACGTGGACGTGGTCGTGGTCGGGCTCGGCGTGGGCGGCGAGGAGGTGGCCGGGCGGCTCGCCGAGGCCGGCCTGAGCGTCGTCGGCGTCGAACGGGACCTGGTCGGCGGGGAGTGCCCGTACTGGGGCTGCATCCCCAGCAAGATGATGATCCGGGCGGCGAACGCCCTGGCCGAGGCGCGTCGGGTCGACGGGCTGGCCGGCTCGGCGCAGGTCCGGGCCGACTGGGCCCCGGTGGCGAAACGCATCCGGGAGGAGGCCACCGACACCTGGAACGACCGGGCCGCCGTGGACCGGTTCACCGGCAAGGGCGGCCGCTTCCTGCGCGGCAGCGGCCGGCTGGACGGCCCCGGCCGGGTCCGGGTCGGCGACCAGGTGTTCCAGGCCCGGCACGGCATCGTCCTCGGCACCGGCACCCGCCCCTCGATCGCACCGATCGACGGGCTGGCCGACACCCCGTACTGGACCAACCACCAGGCGATCGAGGTGGCTGAGCTGCCGGCGAGCCTGCTGGTCCTCGGTGGTGGGGCGATCGGGGTCGAGCTGGCGCAGGTCTTCGCCCGGTTCGGGGTCCGGGTGACCGTGCTGGAGGCGTCCGGCCGGATCCTCGCCCTGGAGGAACCGGAGTCGTCCGAGGTGGCCGCCGCCGCGCTGCGCGCCGACGGGGTGCAGATCGCCACCGACGTGAAGGCCGAGCGGATCGACCACGACGGCGACACGTTCACCGTGCACGCCGGCGACCGGTCGTTCGCCGCCGACCAGCTCCTGGTGGTCACCGGCCGCCGGGCCCACCTGGACGAGCTGGGGCTGGACACCGTCGGGATCGACGCCGGGCAGCGCTACCTGCCGGTGGACGACCGGATGCACGTCACCGACGGGATCTGGGCGGTCGGCGACGTCACCGGCGAGGGCGCGTTCACCCACATCGCCATGTACCAGGCGTCGATCGTGGTCGCCGACGTGCTCGACCGGGTCCGGCGGGCCGGGGCCGGCCCCGACGCCAGCGGCACCGCCAGCGTGGTCGGTGGCGCGATGGGCGCGGCCAGCGCGGTCGGAGGCTCGATGGGCGCGGCCGGCCCGAGTGGTGCCGCCGGCACCGTGCCCCGGGCCGACTACCGGGCGCTGCCCCGGGTCACCTTCACCGACCCCGAGGTGGGCGCGGTCGGGCTCACCGAACGGCAGGCCCGCGAGCGGGGCATCAACGTGCAGGTCGGGTTCACCGAGCTGTCGTCGTCCACCCGGGGCTGGATCCACAAGAGCGAGCCGGGCGGCTTCATCAAGGTGATCGCCGACGCCGACCAGGGGGTGCTGATCGGTGCGACCTCGGTCGGCCCGGCCGGCGGCGAGGTGCTCTCGGCGCTGGTGGTGGCGGTGCACGCGGCCGTACCGGTCAGCCAGCTTCGGCACATGATCTACGCGTACCCGACGTTCCACCGGGCCATCCAGAGCGCCCTGGACGACCTGAGCTGAGCCACCGCGCCGCCCGGCTCCGGCCGGGCGGCGCGTCTCGTGTTTTGACCGTTGTGTGGGCAGGGTGGTCTGGCGGTGTGGTGTGGGTGTTCGTGGTGGTGTGGGGGTGGGGTGTTATTTGCCCTTGTGGATGGCGTTGCGGCGGATGACGGGGTAGCG
>NZ_JAFEUC010000021.1:0-110813 GCF_016901255.1 Micromonospora humida | reverse complement strand
GAACCCGGAAGCTAAGCCCTCCAGCGCCGATGGTACTGCACTCGGGAGGGTGTGGGAGAGTAGGACACCGCCGGACAACCTTTCAGTTGAGGCCAACCCCTAACAGGGGTTGGCCTCAACTGCTGTATCCGTCAGATCGGTGCTTTCCGGACGTCCGGCAGTCCGCCGGCTCGCTTCTTCCGTCACATGATGCATTTCGACCGCTTTTCCGTTGGCCGGGAACGGGTCGTCATTCCGACAGTCGCGTCTGCGGCCGCCTCCGTTTGGGAAAATGTGACGGATGGACGAACTGGCGAGCGGAAAACAATCATCGTCGGGTCCGGACCGGGCGGCAGAAAACGATGAACCGACGATTCGTGTCGTCGTGGTGGGGCCGCCGGGACTGTTGCGTACCGCCCTCGCGGCGATCCTGGCCGCAGCCCCCGGATTCGAGTTGGCCGGCGAGAGCGATCCCGACCACCATCTGACGGATGGGGTCGTCACCCGACGTCCCCACGTCGTCCTGGTCGATCTCGACGCGATCGAGGACCCCGCCGTGCTCTCCGGGCGATGGCACGCCCGGCTGCCGGAGTGTGCGGTGGTGGTGCTGACCTCCCGGCGGACCGCCCGGGCGCTGCGCCGGGCCCTCGGGGCCCGGGCCCGGGGGATCATCGCCAAGGACGTTGCGCCCCAGGAACTCCTGGACCAGCTTCGTCTGGTCGCGGAGGGGCAGCGGATGATCGACCCGGTGACTGCCCTGGCCGCACTGGACGCCGCGGTCAATCCCCTCAACGAGCGGGAGCGCGAGGTGACCGCCGCGGCCGCCCGGGGAATGTCCACCAAGGAGATCGCCGGTCACCTGCACCTGGCGCCGGGCACCGTCCGCAACCACCTGTCCGCGGTGCTCCGTAAGACCGGTGCCCGCAACCGGTGGGAAGCGGTTCAGCGGGCCCAGGACGCCGGGTGGATCTGACCACCCGTGGGAAGGGGTGTCGAACCAGTTACGGATTCAATAAGATTCCGAACCGTGCGTCATCGACCGCACACATTTCGTCAACACGGGCATCATCTCGGGAGTCGCTTATGGTTCGCACATTGCTCGCCCTCCAGGGCGGGCTGCTCCGGGGCGCACTCGCCCAGCTGCTCGCCGCCGAACACGACATCGAGATCGTGGGTGAGGTGGACAGTCCACACCACCTGCATGCGGCGGTCAGGGCCGAGCGCCCCGACGTGGCAGTGGTCGAGTTCGACATGTTGACCGTGACGGAACTGGTCCGGCTGGCCACCCTGGGCGTGGCGGAACCCGTCGTCGAAACCACTCCGGCTGCCGGTGGCGGGTCCACCGCCCCGGCGCTGTGCTCGCCGACGGAGCCGACGAGCACACCCGTGGGTTCCCTGCTGGTTCTCGTCGAACAGCGACGGGCCGGCCGGCTCGGGCCGGTGCTCGCCGAGCACGGCCACCGGATCGGCTTCCTCAGCCGCGACGTGCCACCCGGCCGGATCGTCGACGGGATACGGCAGCTCGCCGAGGGACGGGTCGTCCTCGACCCCGATCTCGTGGTCGCCGCCCTCGAGGTCGCCGACAACCCGTTGACCAACCGGGAGCGGGAGGTGCTCGACGTGGTCGCCGAGGGGCATCCGGTCCAGGAGATCGCCGAACGTCTGGTGCTGTCGGCCGGCACGGTGCGTAACCACCTGTCGCGGATCATGGCGAAGACCGGAGCGCGGACCCGCTGGGAGGCGGTGCGGATCGCCCGGGAGTCCGGCTGGCTGTGACCGGCACCCACCCGATCCCGGCACCCGGCGTGCCCGCCGGCACCGCCGCGGGGCCCTCCCTCGGCGTGACCCCGGCCCCACCGCTGGCCGCGCCTCCGATCTGCCCCCGGGCGATGCCGCCGGCCGCGCCCCCGACCTGACCCCGGGCACCGCCCGGGACGTATCTCCGAGGTGGCCTGTTCGGCTGAGGCTCGCGGCGCCTAGGCCCGGGCCGCCGGTGTCCCGTCCGACGCCGTCCAGAAGGTGGCGGGGTCCGACGGTTCCGTCTCGCCGTAGCCGACCAGGGCACGGTAGGCCGCTGAGCGTTCCAGCAGCCCCTGGTGGGTGTCCAGCAGCGCGGTCCGCCCGTCGAGCAGCAGGACCCGCCGCGCCCGCAGCGCCGAACTGACCCGGTGGGCGATCACCACCAGTGTGCCGGGTCGGGCGGCGAAGGCCGTCTCCAGTCGGGCCTCGGTGGCCGGGTCCAGGTGACAGGTCGCCTCGTCGAGGATGGCCAGCGGGGCGGGGGAGAGCCAGGCCCGCAGCAACGCCACCTGCTGGCGCTCCCCGGCCGACAGGTCCGCCGGGCGCAGCATCGCGTCGTACCCGCCGAGCCGGGTCAGCAACCCGGTCAGTCCCAGCCGGGCCGCCGACCGGTCCACCACGTCGTCCGGCACACCGGGGGTCAGGTAGCCGAGGTTGTCGCGGAGCGTGCCGGTGAAGACGTACGCCTCCTGGGGGATGAGCACGCGTCGCTCGGCCAGTTCGCCGGGCGTCGCCCCGCCCACCGGCGACCCCCCGACGTGGACGGTGCCCGACTGGGGGTGCAGCACCCCGGCGATCAGCCCCGCCAGGGTCGACTTGCCGATCCCGCTGGCCCCGACGATCACCAGGTGGTCGCCGACGGGCACCTCGAGGTCGAGGTCGTCGAGCACCGGGTCGGCGTGCGGGCCGTACCGGAAGGTCACCCCGCGCAGCGACAACCCCGCCCCGGTCCGCTGCGGCGTGGGGCGGGGCAGCGGCGACCCGGCCGGGTCACTGTCGGCCGGCGCGGCGGTACGCAGCAGCCGGTCCAGGGTGACGGCGAACCGGAGGCCGCCGGCCGCGACCCCCTGCACCAGGCTGTGCAGCGCCGGCTGCACCCCCCGCGTGACATAGACGAGCGCGCCCAGCAGCGCGCCCGGTCCCAGCCCCTGACGGACCAGCCACGGCGCGGCCAGCAGCAGCGCCGGCACCGGCAGCCAGCCGCCCAACGCGAGGCTCAGGCTGCGGGTCGCCGCCATGGTGGCCAGCCGGCGTTCCACCCGGGCCTGCGCGTCGACGGACCCGCCGACCCACCCGGTGACCTGGTCGCGGGCCCCGCTGGCGGTGACGTCGCGGTGCCCGCTCACCGCGGTCACCACGGCCCGGCCGAGCTGCTCGTCGGCCAGTACGTACTCCCGCTGCCGGGCCACCATCACCGGCAGCGCCACGGCGAACAGGCCGAGACCGGCCAGCACCGGCACCGCGACCAGCAGCGCCACCGGGGCGGCCAGCGAGAACAGGCCGAGCACGGCGGCACCGAGGGCGAACAGGAAGCCCCGCACCACCATCAGCAGGCCGGCGTAGGTGTCCCGGACCAGTTCCACCTGGTGGGTGAGCCGGGCCACCGCCGCGTCGTCGGCCCGGCCGCCGGCCGCGCCGGCCACCGCGCCACGCACCACCCGGCGCAGCAGGTCGTCGCGGAACGGCTCCACCACCGCGCCGAGCAGCGCGTACGACCGGTTGGTGCCGGCCGCGCCGACCAGCACCGCAAGCCCCAGCAGGGCCAGCCAGGCCAGCCCGACGCCCGGCCGGCCGGCCAGGAAGCCGCTGTCCACGGCCCGCGCGGTGAACAGCCCGGACAGGGCGGCCGGCAGCACCTCGGCGGCCGACCAGCCGGCCAACCGCCACAGCTGCGCCCGTCGGGCCCGCAGCGCGGCCCGGGTCACGCCGACGACCGTGGTCATGACCGGAACACCTCCCGGTAGTCGGGGTCGGCCCAGAGCGCCCCGTGCGGGCCGACGGCACGGATCCGCCCGTCGGCCACCCACGCGACCAGGTCCGCGCGGGCGGCCATGCCGAGCCGGTGGCTGACCACCACCCGGGTACGCCGGTCACCCGGCCCGGTCAGCGCCCGGGTCACCTGGTACTCGGTGGCGGTGTCCAGGCTGGACGTGGCGTCGTCGAGGATCAGCAGCCGTTCGGCGCGCAACGCGCGGGCCAGCCCGAGCCGTTGCCGTTCACCACCGGACATGGCGACCTCGGCCAGCGGGGTGCCGTACCGGTCGGGCAGCCGTTCGACGAAGTCGTGGATGGCGGCGGCGCGGGCCAACGGCACCGGGTCCGCACCGGCCCCGACGGCGGCTGCGACCGTGTCGCCGACGAGCACCGGACGTTCGAACCCGTAGCCGATCGCGGCGTGCAGGGCGGCCGGGGTCAGTTCCGGCAGCGGCACACCGTCCAGGAGCACCACCCCGTCGTCGGGGTCGCGTAGCCGGCCGGCGACGGCGGCGAGCAGGGACTTGCCCGCACCGGAGGCGCCGACGACGACCAGCAGCGTGCCGCCGGGCACCCGCAGGTCCACCCGGTCGAGCAGGGCCCGGCCGTCGGCGTCGCGGACGGTGACGCCGCGCAGTTCCAGGGTGCCCGGCCCGGACGCCAGCGGCCGGACGCCGTACGGGCGGACGGGTTCGGTGAGCACGTCGGCGGCCCGGCGGCAGCCGGCGCGTACCCGGACGGCGGTGTTGAGGGCGGCGACCACGGTGCCGAGGCCCGCGCCGAGGGCGGCGTACTGGATGGCGGCCAGCAGTTCCCCGGGGGTCAACCGGCCGGCGGTCAGCGACAACCCGCCGACGGCGACGATCGCGACCTGGAGCAGCGGGTTGAGCACCGCGCCCCGGGTGGCCGCGCCGGCGAGCACCGTCCAGGTCCGTGCCCCGTGCCGGTGCAGCGCGGCCAGCGGGGTCAGCACCCGCTCGACCTCCCGTTCCCCGGTGCCGGCGGCGGCGATGGTGCGCGCCCCGGCCAGCGCCTCCACCAGCCGCCCGGCGAGCTCGCCCTGGGCCTGCTGGTAGCCGGCGACGGCGGCGGAGGCGTCGGCGACGAAGCCGCGCAGCAGCAGACCGAGCAGGAGCAGCCCGGTGACGAAGGTGACGCCGAGCCACGGGTCGATCAGGGTGAGCGCCACCAGGCTGCCCACCGGCGGCAGCGCCACGGTGGCGACCGTGACCAGTGTCGGGGCGGCCTGACCGGCGTCGGCGACCTGGCCCACCACCCGTCCGGCGAGGTCGCCCACCTGACGGCGGGCGGCGGTCTGCGGGGCGAGCGCGAACAGGTGCCGGACCAGGGTGTGCCGCAGGTGGGCCACCGAGCGGGCGGTGGCCGCGCCGGTGCCGTAGTCCCGCACGACGCCGACGACGACCAGCAGCGCGATCAGCCCGACGACGGCGGCCAGCCACCGGTCGGGGGAGTCCTGCGGCGCGGTGCCGACGGCGGCGTCGACGGCCCGGCCCAGCACGGCCGGCAGGGCCAGCTCGGCGACCGTGCCGGCCACGGTGACCACGGCCAGCGTCGGGGTCCACCAGCCGGCCGCGCGGACGGCCCGCAGCAGGAGCCGGTCGGTCGGTGTCATCGCGTCCCCTCCCACGCCGCGCGGCCCCGGACCGGCAGGTGCCGGTCCGGGGCCATGCGATACCGGTCGATCAGTTGCAGGTGGTGACGCTCAGCGAGCTGTCGCCGCAGAGCAGCAGGCTGGCCTGGCTGCCGCCGCCGGTGCGCTCGGTGGCCGGCAGTTCCATCGCCTGGAGGTCGAGCAGAGCCATGGTCTTACCTCTTTCTGTCGGTGTTCGGTATTGATGTGCCTGGTGTGAATCCGGTCGGGTCGTCGGGTCGACGACCGTCGGTTCAGTTGCAGGTGGTGACGCTCAGCGAGCTGTCGCCGCAGAGCAGCAGGCTGGCCTGGCTGCCGCCGCCGGTGCGCTCGGTGGCCGGCAGTTCCATCGCCTGGAGGTCGAGCAGAGCCATGGTCTTACCTCTTTCTGTCGGTGTTCGGTATTGATGTGCCTGGTGTGAATCCGGTCGGGTCGTCGGGTCGACGACCGTCGGTTCAGTTGCAGGTGGTGACGCTCAGCGAGCTGTCGCCGCAGAGCAGCAGACTCGCCCGGCTACCACCGCCGGTACGCTCGGCGGCCGGCAGCTCCATCCCCTGAAGGTCGAGCAGGGCCATGTCTTTCCTCCTTTCCACAGTCGTCGGGTCGGGTGGCCCCGGGGTGACCCCCGGGGAGCGGGTGGGCCGTCAGTCGGCCGGGGTGGGGTCGCCGGTCGGCGCCAGCAGCGGCAACCGGACCGGATCGGTGGGTCGGCTGGCGGCCACGGCGGCCAGCACGCCGGCGGTGCCGGTGGCCAGGTCCATCGAGAGCCGCAGCAGCTGGTCGCCGGGGAAGGCGGTGCCGCCGGCGTACGGCAGGGCGTGCCAACCCAGCAGGCGGGCCTGGTCGTGGGCCACGTCGTACTCGCCCCGGGCGGCCAGGTAGGCCACGATGCCGGCGCGTCCGGCGAACAGCCCGGACTGGGCGTAGAACGGGAAGTCGGCGCAACGGCGGATCGCGTCGGCCTGCTCGCGCAGGGCCTCGTCGGGCCGGTGGCGCAGGTACCGGTCGAGCACCAGCCCCACCCCGACGCTGCCCTCCGCGAGGTACGGCATGGTCCGCCAGCCCTCGTTGACCTCCAGGTGCCCGTCGTCGCGGCGCACGCAGCGGCGCAGGTCCTGCCGCAGCGCGGTTGCGGCGTGGTCGAGCAGCCGTGCGTCGGGTTCCCGCTCGTGCCGGTGCAGCAGCATCAGCGCCACTCCCGCGCCGCCGCGCATCAGTCCGGCGTACGGGTGCCGGCCGCCGCTGACCTCGGCCACCGAGTCGACGTCGCCGAGCCGGTCGACGACCAGGTCGACGGCCTGGCGGGCGGCGGCCTCGTAGCGGTCCTCGCCGGTCAGCGCGGCGAAGTGGGTCAGGTTCAGCGCGATGCCGGGCAGCCCGCCCACCAGGTCGTTGCCGAGTTCCGTCCACGGTTCGCCGAGGCAGCGGTCGAGCAGCCGGCGGGCCTCGTCGCGGTGCCCGAGCAGGTCCAGCACGTACGCCACCCCGTGCAGCCCGTCGAAGAAGCCGAGTCGGCTGCCGGAGGCCGGCTCCCGGACCCGGTCGATCAGCCAGCGGACGTGGTCGGGGTCGACGGGGGCACCGGTGGCGTGCAGCGCCCAGAGCACCCCGGCCGCGCCGTGGGCGAGGTTCAGCCCGCCGTCGTTGCCGCTGAACTGCCGGATGTCGCCGGGGAAGAGCCGGTCGTCGCGGTGCGGCGTGGCGCTGGCGGTGATCGCCCGGACCAGCCGGTCGCGCAGGCCCGGCCAGTCGTCCGGGTCGACCCGCACCACGTCCGGGTCCAGCCGGGTCGGTGCCGTCACGGCGGGGGTCGTCGGGTCGGCGGTGCCGGTGGCCGGTGGGGGACCGACGATCACCGCGACGGTCTCGTCGAGCACCGCCCGGTCGACCGGGAAGTGCTCGGCCACCAGGTCGGCCAGGTGCGCCGCCTTGTCCGGGGCCAGCCGCAGCATCGCGGTCAGCGGCAGGAACAGGGCGAGTCGCAGGCAGGCCAGGGCGTACCGGTCGACGTCGGGGCCGACCCGGTCGCGGGGCGCGGCGAACGCCTGGTTGCGCAGCGCCGGGCGACTCGCCTCGGCGGCCGGCGCGGCGACCTCGAAGTCGATCAGGGTGACCGCGCCGTCGTCGCCGACCATGATGTTGAACATGTGCAGGTCGCCGTAGACGATGCCGTGCGCGTGGATGGCCTCGACCGCCTCGGCGACCTGCCGGTGCACGTCCAGCGCCCAGCGGGTGTAGTCGGCGCGGTCGGCGTCCGGGTGCACCAGCGGGTAGCGCTGCACGACGACCTGGTTGAGCGGGCGGCCCTCGACGAACTCCAGGGCGAGGAACTCGTGCCCGCCGAAGCTGAACTCGTCGTGCACCCGCACCAGGTGCGGGACGTCGGCGAGTTGGCGCAGCACCGTGGCCTCCCGGTGCAGCCGGGTCACCGCGTCCGCCCCGGTGGCGTCGAGGCCGGCGTACGGGCGGGCCTCCTTGAGCACCACCCGGGTGTCGGTCCGGGTGTCCCGCGCCTCGTACAGGCCGCCGCCGTTGGAGAAGTGGATGACCTTCTCGATCCGGTAGGGCAGCTCGGTGGTGCTGGCGGCGTTGCGGGCGGCCAGGTGCGGGCCGAGGAAGTCCGGCAGGGTCACCCAGTCGGGCAGGTGGAACACCGGGTCGCGGCGGTCGGGGACCAGGGTGCCGGTGGCGTCGGCGATGGCCGGCACCACCTGACCCTCGGGTGACAGGCAGTAGCGGGCGGCGAAACCGCCGTAGCGCAGGTAGACCGGGCCGTCGCCGTAGCGCAGGTCGCTGAGGATGTAGGGCCCCTGCTCGCCGTCGAGCAGCGCCGCCAGTTCCTTGGCGGTCAGCTCCAGTTCGGCGTCGTCACGGGGGTAGACGGTGACGAACTTGCCGCTGCCGCCGCGGCGGGCGTACTTGCTGTTGCGCATCAGCAGCATCCGGGGGCCGCGCAGGTGCTTGAACGGGATGCCGCGCGGCTCGCAGTAGTCCATCACCCGGGTGAGGACCCGCTCGGCGTTGTCCAGCCGGGCCGAGACGTGGATCTTCCAGCCCTGGGCGGGCAGGGTGCCGCCGACCGGCGCGTGGATCAGCCAGTCGTCCTTGACCTCGCGTTCCCAGTCCGCCGGCTGCGGGCGGTCGGTGGCGTAGCCGATGCCGGTGGCGGTGGCGCTCGCGCTGGACAACGAGTCGTAGAAGAGCGGATCGACCGCGCAGTACGCGTCGTATCTGTCGTCCATCCCGGCTGCCTCCCATCCCCTGATCGGTTGATGTCAATCCTGCGATCGGCGGGCCGTCGCGCACAGTGCGATGCGTCATCGACCGACGGTGAGGATTCGGCCGGAAACTCGTGACAATGGCGGAGTTTGAAATCGTGAATACCGCATCACCTGCGGATCGGCCCCGGCGTCGGCCCCGGCCCGCGCGGCCGCCGCGCTACCCGTGGGAAGCCACAAAAGACCGCCGGTCGGCCGGGTCCGTGGGGACCCGGCCGACCGGCGGAACGGGGAACGCGACCTACCGGCGGTCGGCGTACGGGTGCCGGGCCAGCCCGGCGTGCACCATCGTGGTCAGGGTGACGATGTCGTAGACCGGCACCCCGAGCCGGGCCTGGACCAGGTGCGCGAACGGCACCAGGTCGGTGCACTCGATGACCACCGCCCCCAGGTCCGGCCCGGCCAGAGCGTCCGCCCGGGCCACCACCTCGGCGGCCAACCGGTCGACGTCGAGGGCGTCGCGCCGGCCCTCCAGCATCACCTCGCGGAACTCCGGCGCGTCGGCCATCCCGGCCACCCGGATCGGTACGTCCTGCGCGCCGATCGCGGCCAGGTGCCGGCGGGTCAGCGCCGCCGCGTCGGCGGTCAGCACCCCGACCGTCCGGCCCGGACCGAGCATCCGGTGCACCATCGGCAACTGGAGCAGGCTCGACGAGTGCAGCGGCACGTCCACGGCGGCGGCCAGCTCCGCCTGGAACAGCACCAGGAAACCGCATGCCCCGGTGATCGCGGCGACCCCGGCACCCTGCAGGTCCCGGGCGGCCGTGACGAACGGCGTGAGCAGGGTCGGATCGGCCTCGCGGACCAGCCGCTGCGGGGTGGCCCCCTCGACGACCCGGTACACCACCGGGAAGTCGAACGTCGCCGGGTTGCGGATGTGGCCGGGGATCTTGTCGAAGCTGGTCTGTAGACAGAGCACCCCGATCGTGGGGGTGCTCACCGGTGCCCCCGCCGGTGCCGGTCCACCGCGAACGTCGCCAGTGGCACGTCCGGCTCCGCGCCGGTGACGAGCTGGGCGAGCAGCCGCCCACCGGCCGGGGCGAGCCCCATCCCGATGTGCCCGTGCCCGGTCGCGACGCTGACGTTGCGGTACGACCCGAGCCGGCCGATCAGCGGCAGGCTGTCCGGGGTGCACGGCCGCAGCCCGCTCCACACCTGCACCCGGCCCCCGGTGTCGCACCCCGGCAGGTACGACCGCACGGTGCGCCGGATGCCGTCCACCCGGCGCGGGGACACGCTGGTGTCCAGACCGGTCAACTCCAGCGTCCCGGCCAGACGTATCCGGTCGCCCAACGGCATGACGGCCACCTTCCCCTCACTGAGCAGCACCGGCAGGGTCGGGGTGGCGGGGCCGGCGTCGACGGTCACCGCGTACCCCTTGGCAGGTTGCAGCAGCAGGCCGACGCCCAACTGCCTGGCGCACGCCGCCGACCACACCCCGGCGGCGAGCACCACCTCACCGGGGCGCAGGTCGCCCCGGCTGGTACGGACGGCGCGGACCCGACGGTCCACGGTGTCGAAGCCGCGTACCTCGGTGTCGGTGAGGATCTCCACCCCGGACGCCCGCAACAGCCGGGCGAACGCGACCAGGAACGCCGGGATGCGTAGCGCGGCGCCCTCCTCGTTGAGCAGCGCCCCGGCGACGGCGAACTCGACGCCCGGTTGCAGCCGGGCCAGCTCCGCCCGGTCCACGGTGCGCAGCGGCACCCCCCGGGCCACCGCCGCCGGCACCGACGCCCGCGCCTGCGCGTACCCCTGCGGCGTACGGCAGGCCAGCAGCATGCCGCGGGCGGTGAGGGTGCCGGCCAGGTCGTCGTGTGCGCAGACCTCCCGCAGGATGGCCAGGCTGCGCTGCTTGAGGTCGAGCAGCACCTCGAAGCCGGCGCGGGCCTGCCGCTGCGTGCAGTTCCGGCGGAAGTGCCACAGCCAGGCCAGCAGCTCCCGGTCGAGCCGGGGCCGGACGTGGAACGGGCTGTCCGGGTGAAGCATCCAGCGCAGCCCCTTCGCCGGCACCCCCGGCTCCGCCAGCGGAGCGGCCCCCTGGGTGCCGACGAAACCGGTGTTGCCCGACGAGCAGGCGGCCGGGTCGCCGACCTCGCCCCGGTCCACCACCGTCACGCTCAGCCCGGCCCGGCGCAGGAACCAGGCGCAGAACAGCCCGGCCACGCCCGCGCCGACGACCAGGACGTCGGGGTCGGACCGTGCGGGTACGTCGTCCGGCGCGGGGGTGGTCGCCATGTCGGCCCCCGCTACAGGGTGACGACGAAGAAGCAGGTGGGCAGGTTGACCACGACCCGTTCCCAGATCTCGGCGCACAACGCCCGACCCGGTTCGGCGAAGGTGCCCGGCGGTGGCTCGGCGAACCGGATCGTCGACCGGCCGGCGTCGAACAGCACCGCGCCGTGGCCGAAGTCGCCGACGATCGCGGTGCCCGGGTCGACCAGCCGGGTCCGGACGATGAAGACGCCGTTGTCCTCCACGTCGCGCATCAGGTGCCCCTCGCCGAGCAGCCGGTAGTAGTCGGCGGGGTTGATGATCAACCCGTCGGCGGTGCTGCCCATCTGCTCCACCTCGTTGCAGGCGGCCAGGATGGTCGACGTGAACGGCGCGGGGTCGGTGAGCCGGCCGAGCTGCGGCATGTTCAGCAGCCCGCCCTCGCCACGCAGGATGGTGTGGTTCTCGGCGGTGGCCAGCCGCACCACCAGGCGGTAGTCGATGAACTGGGCGAAACCCACCGGGTCGGCCCACAGCTCGTCGGGCACCTGCACCCAGGCCCGGGTGGTCAGCAGCTCCGGGATGGGGGAGCGGTGGAAGTGGTTGGCGGCCTCCCGGCGCAGGTCCGCGCCGTCCACCACCGGGTCGCCGGGGCGCGGTGGGCTCTCGTGCCAGTAGAACTCCTGCGGCTCCCGGGACAGGTCCACCACCTTGAGCATGTTCCGCGACGGGTAGCGGGGCTTGCGCCGGGAGCTGGTCAGCGAGTCGGTGATGGTGACGTCGTAGTCGACGCTGGTGTCGAAACCGTCCTTGCTGAACGCCTCGACGAACAACCCGCCGGGCGACATCTGGGTCCTGCGTTCGGCGACCACCTCGGCGATCGTCCGCTTGACGGCGTCGGTGCGCTGCATGACTACCCTCCTGGTCCGAAGCTGGTACGCGGGTCGGTGCGGCCGGTCAGGCCGGCTTGCGGGCGACGAACATGCCCCAGCCGAACTCGCCCCGGTCGATCGCCGCCTGGATCTCGTCGCAGGAGGCGGCGAAGCCGAGGATCCACCGCCGGGCCGCCTCGTCGTCGCTTCCGGCGGCCCGCTGCCGGGCGGTCTCCCCGAGCACCCGGTACGTCTGCCGGATGTGCGTGTCGAGGCTGCGGGCGACGGTCACCTCGAACCCGGCCGCCGTCAACGCCTCCCGGTAGCCGTCGAGGGAGTAGCCGCTGCTCCACCGCACCCGGTCGTAGACGTGCCGGCGGGCCGCCTCGCCGACCTCGGCGACGGGTTGCAGGAAGTCGGTGACGGCCAGCGTCCCGCCGGGGGTGAGCACCCGGAACATCTCCGCGTGGCTGCGCGCCTTGTCCGGCACGAGGAACAGCGCGTCCTGGCTGACCGCGTGGGTGAAGCTGCCGTCGGCGTACGGCATGGCGGTGGCCGAACCGTGCCGGAAGGCGACCGGCAGGCCAACCCCGCGTTCGGCCAGCTTGGTCTGGGCGAAGCGGACCCGTTCGATGCTCAGGTCCAGCCCCTCGCCCCGGCAGCCGGTGTGCCCGGCCAGCCGCAGCAGGAAGTTGCCGCAGCCGCAGCCGACGTCCAGCACCGTCGAGGACGCGTCGATGCCGGCCTCGGCGGCGAGGATGTCCGATGTCCGGTCGGCCGCCGCCGGGTAGTCGGTGTCGTCGGCGTCGGCGAAGTAGCCGGTGTGCAGCACCCCCTCGCTGTCCCAGAAGCTGAGGTACGTCTGGGTGGTCTGGTCGAAGAACTCGGAGACGTCCCGTTCGGTGAACTGGCTGGTCGTGGACATGCGGCACTCCTTCGTGCGCGGGGCGGGCGGGGGTGTGGGGTGGGGTCAGGCGTAGGTGTCCCGGCCGACGCCGGTCAGGTGGGGCAGCTCCGGGCCGGTCGCGGCGGCCCCGCCGTCGATCAGGTGCACCCCGGCGGTGACGAAGGAGGCCCGCTCGCTGGCCAGGAAGGCGGCCACCGCGGCCACCTCGTCCGGCCGGGCCAGCCGGCCCACCGCGCTGTGGTGGCCCATCGCCGCCAGCCGCGCCTCCACGTCGCCGTCGGTGGCGAGGCGGGCGGCGGCGCGTTCCATCGGCGGGGTCCGTACCCCGCCCGGGGCGAGCACGTTGACGGTGATGCCGTCGCGGCCCACGTCGACGGCGAGGCCCTGGGCGAACCGGACCAGCGCCGCCCGGGTCACCCCGGAGAGCACCAGCGGCCCGATCGGCACGCAGGCCGTCTCGGAGGCGACGAAGAGCAGCCGTCCCCAGCCGGCGGCCCGCAGGTGCGGCAGCGCGGCCGTGGCCAGCGCCACCGCCGGCAGCAGCACCCGGTCCACGGCGGCCCGGTAGTCGGCGACGGCGAAGCCGCTGGCGGTGCCGACCGGCGGGCTGCCGCCCCCGGCCACCAGCACGTGCACCCCGCCCAGGTCGGCGGCGACCGCGTCGACCCAGTCGCGGGCCGCGTCGGGGTCGGTGAGGTCGACGCTGGTGGCGCTGACCCGACCGGTCGCCACCTGCGTCAACTCCCGCTCGGCGGCGGCCAGCCGGTCCGGGTCGCGTCCGCAGATCGCCACCTGGGCGCCCTCGGCGGCGAACTCCTTCGCGCAGGCCAACCCGATGCCGCTGGTGCCACCCGCGACCAGGGCGACCCGCCCCTTCAGCCCGAGATCCACGCCCGTTACCTCCCGTTGTCCGATGTGCTGCCGACCGTCGCCGGGGCGGGGCCGGGGGAGCGGTAGCCGTACCGGCCGAACAGCGGCCAGGCCAGCGCGGTCGCGGCCCACCGCCGGCCGGGGGACAGGGTGCGCCGCCAGCCGTCGTCGGAGTCCCGGATGAGCGTCGGCCCGGTGCGGAACCGGTCCGGGTTGCCGGTGACCGTGTGGTTGGTGTGCAGGTGCACGGTGCGCCCGCGCACCGGGTTGCCGGCCGGGTCGGCGGCGCAGAGCCGCAGCAGCGCGTCGACGGTGCCGGCCGGGTCGGCGGTGAACTGCTCGTAGCGCAGGAACATCGACCGGTCCGGGTACCGGCGGGTGATCGCGGCGCTGGCCCGGTTGAAGCCGTGCCAGTAGCCGGTGCTGCGGGCGGCGGACATCGCATAGACGTACTGCTTCGGCTCCCGCCACGAGTGCGCCACCGCCCGGGGGTCGCGGACCAGGTGCACGTAGTACGGCCGGATACCGGGCAGGTGCGCCAGCAGCGCGGCCTCGCCGGGGATCTTCGTGGTGTCCACGATCACCCGTGCCCCGGTCCGGTCGGCGATGCCGTGGTAGACCCGGCCCATCAGGTCGGCGTGCGCGCGGATCTCGTCGTCGTGCAGGCCGCGTCGCAGCACCCGCCAGGTGTGCCGGGTCCGCACCCGGGACCACTGCCGCCGGATCACCGCCGTGGCGTGCGCGTCCGGGGACGTGCCCTCGGGCCGGCCGATCGGCAGCACCGTCGACCAGATCGGGCAGCCGGTCAACGGCTCGCCGCAGCCGCACCGGTCGTTGACCCCCCGACCGGTGGCGTTCTTCCACAGGAAGTGCAGCTCACCGACGTGGAAGAAACCGGGCACCTCGTTGAGGACGTTGCCGATGATGGTGCTGCCGTTGCGGCACCAGCCGGTGATGCACAGGACGGTCAACGGGTCGCTCATCCGGCGCGTACCTCCGTGGGTGTGGTGACCGGGCGGCCGATGCGTACCGCCAGGGCCGCCGCGACCAGCGCGCAGGCCGCGCCGACGGCGAACACCGCCGGGTAGCCGAAGCCGGCGGCGACCAGGCCGGTGACCGGCCCCCACACCGCGAGCCCCAGATCCCAGAACGAGGTGTACGCGCCGATCGCCGCGCCCTGCCGGGCCGGGTCGGTCCGGTTCATCACCATCAGCGCCAGCGACGGGTGCAGCAGCGAGAAGCCGACCCCCATGACCACGCTGCCGGCCACCGCGACCGGCAGGTTCGGGGCGACCGCGACGACGGCCAGCCCGACCGCCTCGCCGACCCCGCACCAGGCCGCCACCCGGCGCGGGCCGAGCCGGTCGGGCAGGTGCCCGATGACCAGCCGGGTGCCGGCGTAGACGGCGCTGAAGCAGCTCAGCACCACCACCCCGTGTCCGATGTCGCGGGCGTCGAGGTGCAGCACCACGAACGCGGCGAGCCCGGCGTAACCGGCCGCGCCGAAGGTGAGGGCGATCCCGGGCAGCAGCGCCGGCCGCAGCAGCAACCCACCGCCACCGCCGGTCGGGGCGGTGCGGGGTGGCGTCGGCACCACGGCGACCAGCCCGGCGGCGAGAAGCGGCGCGGCGGCGCTGAGCGCCCACACCGCCGGGTAGGAAACCTGTTGCAGGGTCGCGCCGAGGAACGTGCCGGCGGAGATGCCGCCCCACATGCTCACCCCGTAGAGGCCGATGAGCTGGCCGCGCCGGTGGTGCGGGGCGAGGGCCACCGTCCACACCGCACCGGCGGTGAACAGGGCGGCCTCACCGGCCCCGAGCAGCAGCCGCACCGCGACCAGCGCGGGCACGCTCAACGGCAGCAGGTAGAGCAGTCCGCCGGCGGCGACGACCAGCGCCCCGGTCAGCATCACCGTGCGGTGGCCGTACCGGTCGGCCAGCGCGCCGGCCACCGGGCGGACCAGCAGCGCGGTCGCCGCCGTCACGGTGACCACCAGGCCGACGGTGAAGTCCCCGGCGTCGTGCCGGTCGCGCAGGAACGCCGGGAGCACCGGGATGACCGCGGTGAGCCCCAGGTAGCCGGCGAAGAGACCACCGAAGATGCCCACCATCGCCAGCCGGGGGACGACGGTGTCCCGGGTCGGGGCGGTGGTCATGCCCGCACCGGCTCCACCCCGACGGCCGCCGGGAGCGACCCGTCCGGTGCCGCGCCACCGGGTGTGCCCGCCGCGGCGGCGACCTTGCGGACCGCGCGGATCAGCTGGTCGCAGTCGTCGGGGGTCAGACTGGACGACAGCGGCACGTCGACGGTCTCGGCCAGCAGCCGGGCGGTGCGCGGCAGGGTGGCCCGCACCCGCGCCGGGTCGCGGTCGTCGTACATGAACCGCCAGTTCCAGAAGGCCCGCACGTTGAGGTCGTCGTCCGCGCCGATGTTGCGGGCGTCGATGCCCTCGGCGCGCAGGGCGCGGGCGAACCAGCCGGCGTCCCCGCCGGGCACCCGGAACACGAACGCCTCACCGAGGTACGCCCCGGGTGCGACCGGGTTGCGGATAGCGATCCCCGGCAGGTCGGCCAGCGCGCCGCTGACCTGGGCGTAGTTGCGGTGGAACAGGGCCAGCCGCTGCGGCAGCCGGGTCAGCTCGGCACGCAGCAGAGCGGCCCGGATCTCGTCCATCCGCAGGCTGAGCAGGGGCAGGTCCAGCCCGTCGACGGGCGGCTCGGTGCCGGGGAAGTGCCGCCGCAGCCGCCCCTCGTACGCCCCGGACAGCGCCACCGCCCGACCGAACAGGGTGCTGTCGTCGGTGACCAGGAAGCCGCCCTCACCGCAGTTGAGCGCCTTGTCGGACTGGGTGCTGAACGCCCCGGCCACGCCGAACGTGCCGAGCTTGCGGCCATGCAGTTCGGCGCCGAGCGCGGGCACCGCGTCCTCGATCAGCGGCACGCCCATCTCGGCGGCGAAGGCGGCCAGCGCGGCGACGTCGGCGGCGAAACCACGCATGTGCACCACGAGGATCGCCCTGATCTCCGGTCGCCAGCGACGGCGCAGGTCGTCGAGGTCCATCCGCAGGTCGTCGTCCACCTCGACCAGGAATGGTCGGCACCCGGCCAGCACAATGGCGCTCGGGGTGGCGACGAAAGTGAATCCCGGGCAGGCCACCAATGAGCCGGGCGGAACGGCGGCACCCATGATCGCCAGGGCGAGCGCGGCGGTGCCACTGGATACGGCGAGGGCGTGCCGGGTACCGAAGTAACGGCACAGTTCCTCCTCGAACTGCCCACACTCCGTTTCCGCCTCGGTGCGATGGTCGTAACGGAAGTAGAGGTGACTGCGGATAGCGCGTATCGCCGCTTCCTCGTCGTCGGCGCAGACGTGCACCGCACCTTTGTCGTAGGTGGGCCAGGGGGTGCGGCGGATCGGTGCGCCACCGTGCAGGGCAAGCTGTTCGTGCAGCTCAGCGCCGTGTGATGCCGGCCGGGGCCGGGTCGGCGCGGGATCTTCGTCGTTCCCGTTCACCGGTGTGCTCCTGACTGCCTGCGGCAGTTTTCCCGACTGGGTCGACAGGGAATTGCGCACGGGGCATCCGCCTCGCGGGCAACCGCGTCGAAACGCCGGAACAACTACCAGATCCGACATGTGCGCGGGCCGGGAATCCGGTGAACAACATGATTGCCCGCGGGATGCGGGCCGTCAACCATGTGCCGGGAATGAGCGTCGACTTAACATCCGTTGAGGTCAGTCGGCCGTGGGTCTGGTGGCGGACAGTGACCATTACTAATGACGAATGTCGGGCATTCCGCCGCGCCGGATCGTCCCGGCCTGCCGTTATGCGCTGCCGGCTGCGGTGCGGCCTCCTACCGTGCGTGTGGGGCGGCCGACGCGGCTCGGAGCCGTTGATGCGCCGGGCGGGCGTTCCGCCTCGAACCGGAGGGTGGGTCGGCTCCTGCGGCCGGGGCCCGGGTGGGCCCGGCCATCGCGCCCGGACCCCGCCTCCCGCTAACTCTGGGGTGCGAGAACCTGGACCGGGGTGGGCCGAGGCTCGTTACTGCCGTCCCCGAGTTGGCCCTGGCCGTTGGCACCCCAGGCGACCACCGTGTAGTCCGGCTGGAGCGCCAGGCTGTGGTAGGCGCCGGCGGCGATGTCCCGGATCCCGTACAGGAACCGCTCGCAGGGGGCGGTCTGTCCCACCGCACACACCCGCCCCGGGACCGTCCGGCCGGTGAACGTTCCGTCGCCGAGCTCACCTGTGAAGTTGTCGCCCCAGGTCAGGACGCCGCCGCTACTCAGTTGCGCCATGGTGTGGACCGGGCCGGCGGCGACGCGGCGGATTCCGTACAGGAACCGCTCGCAGGGCGCCGTCTGCCCCACGGCGCACACCCGCACCGGGGTTGTCCGGCCGGTGAACGTTCCGTCGCCGAGCACGCCTGTGAAGTTGTCGCCCCAGGTGACGGGGCCCCCGTCACCCAACAGCGCCATGCTGTCGCCGGCGTTGGCAGCCACGGATCCCGCCGCGTACAGGAAGCGGGTGCAGGGGGCGACCTGTCCCACCGCGCACACCCGCACCGGGGTGGCGCGGCCGACGGTGGTGCCGTCGCCCAACTGCCCGACCTGGTTCCAGCCCCAGGCCAGGGCCAGCGCGTTGTCGGCCACCGCCACGGTGTGGACCCAGCCGCCGGCGATGGACCTGACTCCGCTGAGGAACTTCGTGCACGGTGCGACCTGCCCCACCGCGCAGACCCGTACGGGAGTGAGGCGGGTGTAGATGGTGCCGTCGCCGAGCTCGCCGAAGGAGTTGTAGCCCCAGGCGATGGCAGAGGTGTCGTTCAGCACCGCCAGGCTGTGGAACGCGCCGGCGGCGATGGACCTGACCCCGGTCAGGAACTTGGTGCAGGGTGGGACCTGCCCCACCGCGCACACCCGTACCGGAGTGGGGCGGTTGTTATGGGTGCCGTTACCAAGATCCCCCCAGTTTTCGCCCCAGGCGACGACGGTGCGGTCCCTGAGCAGGGCGAGGTTGTGATTGCGGCCGGCGGCGATGGCGATCACGCCGGTGAGGAACCGGGTGCAGGGTGCGTCCTGTCCCACCGCGCACACCCGCACCGGGGTGGTGCGGTCGACGGTGGTGCCGTCGCCCAACTGCCCGGATTGGTTCCCGCCCCAGGCGACGACGGTGCCGTCCGAGCGCAGCGCGAGGCTGTGGCTCTCACCCGCGCCGACGGCGGTCACGGCGCCCAGTTTCGCCGTCGCCCGCCCCGTTGCGTCGTGGGCCGGCACCGTGGCGGTGACGGCACGTCCGCCGGGTACGCCGTCGGCGTGTCCGGCGGACGCGTCGCCGATCGCCGCCACCATCGCGAGTACCGCCACCCCAGCGGCGAGGGCCGATCGTCGGCAGTGGAGCGTCGTCACGGCTGCGGTGGGGTGTGACGACCTTTCGGATGGCCGGCTGCTCATTCTTCTCTCCCTCCGAGGGCGGCATGGGCTGTGCGCCGACCTGATCAGGATGGGCCGTCAGGTGGGGGCGGGGATTCGCCGTTTCCGGGAACTGAAGGACCCTCCGGGAAAGCGTCGGTGGGGTGCGGGAACGTGATCGCCGTTCACCTTGTCGTCCGTAGATTTCCGGGCGGGTTCAGCGGAAATATATACCGCTGCCGAATGATCAGAAAATAGGCGTCTCGAATGAATAATCTGCTCACCATTCAGAGCTTCCGTGCCGCCGTCGGGTCGGCTGCGCGTGCCCGCCACATACCGTGGTGCGGTCGCGTCCGTGCTGTCGGGTACGGCGACGGGGCCGGGCTGCCGCCGGGGACCTCCGGCGGCAGCCCGGGGCCTGAATGGGCGTACGGTCGAGGTGTCCGGCGGGGTGGGCCGGTGGCTACGCCGCCGGGTGGCTCGCCCCGTCCGGCGGGCGGCAGCCACCGGCCACCCGTGCGAGCGGGGTGATCAGCCGGGGCGGGCGGATGCAGGTGACCGTCAGACGGTGTAGAGGACCTTCACGCCGGTGACGGTGGTCGCCGAGACGGCGGTGCCCCGGACGTTGGAGTTGAGGTTGCGCCAGCCGTTGTTGCTGGCCGCCTCGTGCACCATTCCGCCGACCACGGTGTAGATGATCTTCACGCCGTTGAAGCTGATCGCGGCGAGGGCGTCGGGGCTGACCCCGGAGATGCCGGAGTTGAGGTTGCGCCAGCCGTTGATGCTGTTCGCCTCGTGCACCCAGCCGCCGACGACCGTGTAGATGTACTTGACGCCGTCCATGCTGATCACGGCGAGGGCGTTGTTGCTCACGCCGGAGATGCCGGTCCACAGGTTGCGCCAGCCGTTGTTGCTGGCCGCCTCGTGCACCAGACCGCCGACCACGGTGTAGATGATCTTCACGCCGTTGTGGTTGATGGCGGCCAGGGCGTCGGGGCTGACCCCGGAGATGCCGGTGTTCAGGTTCTTCCAGCCGTTGGCGCTGGACGCCTCGTGCACCCAGCCGCCGACCACGGTGTAGATGTACTTCACGCCGCCCACGTTGATCACGGCGAGGGCGTTGTTGCTGACCCCGGAGATGCCGGTCCACAGGTTGCGCCAGCCGGTGTCGCTGGACGCCTCGTACACCAGGCCGTTGTTGACCGTGTAGAGCAGCTTGTTGGTGCCCATGACCATGGCCGCGGTGGCCGAGCCGGTGATGCTGTTGACCGGCAGCATCTGCCAGCCGCTGTGGCTGCCCGACTCGTACACCTGGCGGTTGGCGGCCTGGCTGCAGTTCTGGCTGGTCATGTTCCGGGCCGGCGAGGTGGGGCCGGAGATGTAGAGCGGGCCGGTGGACGGGCTGCCGTCGGAGGTGATGCCGGAGGGCACCCCGTTGAAGTACGACTCGGTCTTGACGCCGTCGCGTACCTGCTCGTAGTGCAGGTGCGGGCCGGTGGAGTTGCCGGTGCTGCCGACCCGGCCGAGCTGCTGGCCGGTCGACACCCCCTGGCCGGCGGCGACCATCGGCGTCTCAATCATGTGCAGGTAGAGCGTCCGCCACCCGCCGCCGTGTTCGATGATCACGTGCCAGCCGCCGCCGCTGCCCCAGCCGGCGAAGGAGACGGTGCCGCTGGCGGAGGCGAGGATCGGCCGGCCGTTGCTGGCCCCGCCGGTGAAGGTCAGGTCGATGTCGTAGTCGTCGTGACCGTAGTAGGTGGCCATCCGCCACGTCTCGCCGCAGGGCACCGGCATCTGGAAGTTCGGCCGGGGGCCGGCGGCCTGGGCCGGGGTGGTCACGACGGCGGCAGCGCCCGCGAGCGCGAGCACCGCGACGCCGGCGGTCGCGAGCGTCAGTCGGGCGGCGGTGCGGAGCCGGGCGAGTGGACCCGTCATGCGCGGTTCCCTCCAAAGTGGATCACTGGTTGAAGGATGTCGATCCTACGGTCCCGAGGTCCGCCCGGAGGGCCCGCGCCGGTGGCGGATCAGCAGAGGGGTGCCCCTGCCGGCCGCCGTTCAGCCGGTGGCGACCGAGACGGCGACGGCCATCATGATCACGGCGATCGTCCCGTCGACGGCCCGCCACGCCGCCGGACGGGCGAGCAGCGGCCCCAGCCGGCGGGCACCGAGGCCCAACCCGGTGAACCAGGCCAGGCTCGCCGCCACCGCGCCGGCACCGAACGCCCACCGGTTCGGGTCCTGGTGGGCGACCGTGCCGAGCAGCACCACCGTGTCGAGATAGACGTGCGGGTTGAGGAACGTGAACGCCAGACAGGCCAGCAGCGTAGCCCGCAACGTGGCCGCAGGGCGGTCCAACGGGCTGAGGGCGGCGGGGCGCAGGGCGCGGCGGGCGGCCAGCAGCGCGTACCCGAGCAGGAACGCGACGCCGCCCCAGCGGACGGCGACCAGGACGGCCGGCGTCGCGGTCAGCGCCGCCCCCAGACCGGCGATGCCGGCGGTCATCAGGGTGGCGTCGGCGGCCACGCAGATCGCCACCACCGGCAGCACGTGCTCCCGGCGCAGCCCCTGGCGCAGCACGAAGGCGTTCTGCGCCCCGATGGCGACGATCAGCGCGAGGGAGAAGCCGAAACCGGCGAGCACGGAACCCATGACGGCCACGCTAGGACGGCGGCCTCCTGCACTCCAGCTAAAGAATCTGCATCACCGTTAGAATCGCTTATGCCGCTCGACCCGGTCCAGCTCGCGACGTTCCAGGCCGTCGTCACCCACGGCAGCTTCGACGCCGCCGCGCGGGCGATGAACGTCACCCCGTCGGCGGTCAGCCAGCGCATCAAGGCCCTCGAACAGGCCGTCGGGCAGGTGCTCGTCCGCCGTACCCGGCCCTGCGTGCCGACCGCCGCCGGTGCCCCGCTGGTCCGCCTCGGCGGGCAGGTGGCGCTGCTGGAACAGGAGGCCCTCGACGCGGCGCGCGGCACGCTGGGCGACCCCACCCGCACCCGGGTAGCCGTCGTGGTCAACGCCGACTCCCTCGCCGGCTGGTTCCTGCCCGCCCTGACCGCCGTCCCCGACATGCTGGTCGACCTGCACACCGACGACGAGGGGCACACCGCGCGGCTGCTGCGCGACGGCACCGTGATGGCGGCGGTCACCACCGAACGCGTCGCCGTGCAGGGCTGCCGGGTCCTGCGCCTCGGCGCGATGCGCTACCTCGCCGTCGCCGCACCCGCCCTGCACGCCGCATGCTTCGCCGACCGCGACCCCGCCACCGTGTTCCCGACCGCGACGATGATCCGCTTCGACCGCAAGGACACCCTGCAACACCGCTTCGCCCGTACGCTCACCCGCCGCGACGTCGACCCGCCGACGCACTTCGTGCCGGGGACGGCCGCCTTCACCGAGGCGGTCCGGCTCGGCCTCGGCTGGGGCCTGCTCCCCGAAACCGTCGCCCGCCCCGACCTCGCCGCCGGTCGCCTCGTCGAGCCGGCCCCCGGCCGGCACCTCGACGTGCCGCTGTACTGGCAGTACTGGCGACTGGAGTCGACGGCGCTGGCGGCGCTGACGGCGGCGGTCCGGGCCGCCGCCCGCACCGCACTGCGCTGACGGTGAGCTGGGCGGAACCAGCCGGGACTCCGCTCAGCCGGGCACCCGCCCGGCGACGAACGTCCTGCGGTACACCTGCGGCGACACTCCACTGAGCCGCTTGAACTGGACCCGGAACTGCGCCGGTGAGGCGAAACCGACGAGGTGGGCGATCCGGTCGACGCCATGGTCGCTGCGTTCCAGCAGCTCCTGCGCCCGGCGGACCCGCACGGCGGCGACCCACTGCATCGGGGTACGACCGGTCTCCTCGTGGAAACGGCGGTTGAGCGTACGCACGCTGAGCCCGGCCCGGGCGGCCACGTAGGCCAGGGTCAGCCGCTCGTCCGCGTGCGACTCCCACCACTCCAGGACCGGGCCGAGACCCACCCCGGCGGGGTCCACGCCAGGGCGCACGATGAACTGCGCCTGCCCCCCGTCGCGGTGCAGCGGGGCCACGGCCTGCCGGGACGCGTCGGCGGCGACCGCGGCACCGTGGTCGCGGCGGACTAGGTGCAGGCACATGTCCACGCCCGCGGTCGCCCCGGCGGAGGTGACGAACTGGCCGGTGTCGACGTACAGCACCTCCGGCTCCACCCGGACGGCCGGGTACGTCGCCTGGAACAGCTCGGCGGCGGCCCAGTGCGTGGTGGCCCGCCCGCCGTCGAGCAACCCGGCGGCGGCCAGGGTGAACGCGCCCACGCAGATCGAGGCGATCCGGACGCCGGCGGCGGCAGCCGCCCGCAACGCGTCCAGCACCGCGCCGGGCACCGGCGCGGTCGGGTCGTACCGGCCGGGCACGATGACGGTGTCGGCGGCGGCGAGCGCGTCGAGGCCGTGGTCGACGGCCAGCCGCAGCGGGCCGGCGTCGACGACCGGCCCGCTGCCGCAGACCAACACCCGGTAGCCGGCCCGGCCGCCCGGCAACCGCACCCGACCCAGCACCTCGATCGGGGTGGCCAGGTCGAACGCGATCGTGCCCGGCAGCGCCAGAACCACCACGGTGTGCACGGCGGCACCTCCCCGGAATCGACGACACGTGGCAAGAAACAGTCGGACGATGGCAATCCTGCCACTGGTCGGGTCAGGCGGCGAAGTCGAGGATCGGTGGCATGTTGGTACAGATCGTGTTGTTCGACGGGTTCGACCCGCTCGACGTCATCGCGCCCTTCGAGGTCCTCGCCGCCGGCGGCGACACCGTCGAGGGCGCACTGACGGTGGAACTCGTCTCGGCGCAGGGTCCGAGGGAGGTGGTCAGCGGCACCCGGGGTCTGACGCTGCGGGCGACCGGGACGCTGGACCCGACCCGGTCGGGCTACGTCGTGGTGCCCGGTGCCAGCGGTCCGAGCACCGGCGACCCCGACGAGGGCGTGGTGACCATCCCCGTGCTGCTGGCCCGGTTCGCCGACTCGGCGGCCGTACCGCTGCTGCGCGCCGCCCTCGACAACCCCGACGTGACCGTGGCGACCGTCTGCGGCGGGTCGCTCGCCCTGGCCATGGCCGGCCTGATCGAGGGCCGCCACGCGGTGACCCACCACCTCGGCATGGACGTGCTCGACGCCACCGGCGTACACGCGGTGCCGGCGCGGGTCGTCGACGACGGTGACCTCGTCACCGCGGGCGGCGTCACCTCCGGCCTGGACCTCGGGCTGCACATCCTGGAACGGGAGTTCGGTCCCCGGGTCGCGCACGCCGTGGAAACCCTCTTCGCCTACGAGCGACGCGGCACCGTGTGGCGTGCCGCCGGCCACCTTCCCGTCCTGGTCTGAGGAGAACCGGTGGTACACCCCGTCATCGGCACCTGGGACGTCAGCCTGAAGACCCCCATCGGCACGCTCCGCGCCACCTACGTCTTCCACGACACCGGCGGGGTGCCCGCCGGCACCGCGTCGACGGCGGCGGAAACCGTGGCGCTGACGGCGGTGACCTGCGCCGACACCCGCGTGACCTGGCGACAGTCGGTGACCCGGCCGATGCGCCTGCACCTCGACTTCGACGTGGTCGTGGAGGGCGACACCCTGGCCGGTCATTCCCGCGCGGGGCGACTGCCCCGCACGGTGGTCACCGGCACCCGCCGTTCAGCCGGCAGTTGAGGACCACCGCCCGGCGCAAGCAGCCCGCCCCCGCTGCTGTGGCCGGGGTCGCCCTTGCGGGGTGTTGACCGGGAAGCCGCTGTCCATCGGGTACTGACGGTTGAGCGCGCCGGCCAGGCAGGCGGCGGTCCCGCCTCTGCCGAGATCGAAGCGCTCTTGGTCAACCTCAACCGCCTCGGAGACGGCAGCACGAACCCCTGACCTGCGGGTTCGTCGAGCAGTGGGCTACGAGGTCTGCTGCGGCGGGCCAGCGACGAAGACACCGATGCCCTGCCTGCCTTCCAATACGCCCGACTCGATCAGGATGTCGATGGCCTTGCGGACGGTCACGCCCGAGGTGTCGTACTGCTCGGCAAGCTCCTTGGTCGTCGGCAGCTTGTCGCCGGGCTTCAGGATCCCGGCGCTGATCCGGTCCAGGATGTCCTGCCGGATCCTTCGCCACAGCGGCACGTATGGCACCATGCGCCGACTCCATCACGGCCGCCTTGGCGCGGTGCAACCTATGCCTTGTTTAAAGTCTATAGCTTGAATAGCTTGTTTGGTTGTAAACTGGCGCGAGCTAGGAAGGGGAGGCGGCATGGGTAGGCGGTGGAAGTGGTTCCTGCGGTCGGGGACGGTCGCGGTGGATCTGACCGGGCAGGTGGTGCCCGACGGGAACGGCCCGGGGCGCTGGCGGCGCAGGACGGTCGAGGGTGTCGTACCCGATGGGGTGGTGACGTCGCGGTGCGACGGCGCGCTCGGCCACGCGCGGCGGGCGGGGGAGACGCCTAACCAGCGCGCGGACCGCTACCGGGTGCGGGTGCCCCGCCAACGGCGGGCGGGTTCCGATGGTTGAGGCCACCGGCTCGTCCGTGCCGCGTCGGCACCTCGGGCGGGTGCTGCGGGAGTTGCGCATCGCGGCGTGCATGACGCTGGACGCTGCGGCCGAGGCGCTGGAGTGCAGCCGGCACAAGATGTGGCGCATCGAGAGCGGCCTCGGCATGGTGCGCGCGGTCGACGTACGGGCCATGTGCGAGCTGTACGCGGCGCGGCGTGCGCTGACCGCCGCGCTGGTCGCGCTGGCCGGCGAGACGCGGGGGAGGGGCTGGTGGCACGCGTACGGGGACCCCGTACCCGAATGGTTCGACCTCTACGGCGGCCTGGAGTCCGCCGCGTGCCGGCTCCGCGAGCACGCCGGGGCGCTCGTCCCCGCCCTGCTCCAGACCCCGGCGTACGCCGCCGCGACCTGCCCGCACTGGCCCGGCGCGACCGGCGAGGAGCGGGAACAGCCGGTCGAGGCGCGGCTGCGGCGGCAGGACCTGCTCCGGCGGCGACTGCCCCGACCTCCGCGCTACGAGGTGCTGCTCGCCGAGGCGGTGCTGCTGCGGGAGGTGGGCGGCGCGGCGGTGACGGCCGGACAGCTCCGGCACCTGGCGGAGGCGAGCCGGCTGCCGCAGGTGTCGATCCGGGTGCTGCCGCTGGCCGCCGGAGCGCACGACGCGGCGCTCACCGGCTCGTTCGTGCTGCTGGAATTCCCGCTCGGCCTGCGCGCCGACCCCGACCCGCCGGTGGTCTACCAGGAGTCGTTGACCGGGGCGCTCTACCTCGACCGGCCGGCGGAGTGGGCCGCCTACGAGCAGGTCTGGGCAGGCCTGGACGGGGCGGCCCTGGACGAGGAGGAGTCACGCCGGCTGATCCTCACGATCGGCGAGGAACTGCACCCCGGATGACCGGCCCCGATGACCGTGGAGCCGTGACGAGGACCATGCCGGTGAGGGACGCCGGCATTCGTCTCGTCGGCCCGGTGCCGACGGAGACCCCGACCCGTCGGGTGCGTGCGGAAGGATGGGGGTATGCAGAGCTTCCTGACCCCGGAGCAGATCGCCCACCGCACCCGGCGTGCGGTCGACGCGGCCGTCCACGCCGGACGCGCACGGGGGCTCGACGTGACCGACGCCCGCGTGCTCTACGAAGCCTTCTCCGTGGTCGTGCACCTCGCGCCGTCGCCGGTCGTGGCCCGGGTGCCCACCGTCCTGCCCGCCTATGCGGACCTCGACAGTGTGGCCGGTCGGCAGCGGGCGGAACTGGACGTGACGGCATGGCTCACCGAGCGGGGCGTCCCGGTCATCCCGCCCAGCCCCCTCGTGCCCCGCGAACCCGTCCGGCACGACGGGTTCTCGATGACGTTCTGGCAGCTGATCGAGCTGGCCCCAGCCGGGGAACCCGACTACGTGGCGAACTGTGCCCTCGTACCCGAACTGCACGCCGCGCTGCGCGACTACCCGGGTGAGTTGTCGTTCCTGTCCGCAGCCGAACCGCAGTTCGTCGAGGACGGCCTCGTCGCGCTCGACGGTCAGCCCGAACTCATCGACCCGGCCGACCTGGACCGCGCCCGCCGGGAATGGCAGGTGCTGGCACCACTCGTACGCTCCCGCGAACTGCTCGAGAAGACGTTCCCCGGGGTCGACCTGCAACCCGTCCACGGCGACTCCCCGGTCGTGAACATGGTCGCCGGGGTGGACGGGCACCGCTACGCCGACTTCGAGATGGTGACGCTAGGGCCCGTCGAGTGGGACGTCGTCGGAGTCGGTCCGGACGGTGAGGCCGCCTACCGGAGTGCGGCGCAGCGCCGGAACCTGCGGGACCTCGACGAGGGGGTGCTGCGCTTCGTGACGGCGGTGGGGATGCTGCGAGGCGTCGCCTGTCTCGCCCTGGCCCCCCAGCTGCCGATGCTGGCGGACGCCCTCGGCGGCATGCTCGACCAGTGGCGGTCGACGCCGTTCGCCGGAGGGCTCGGCTGAGCGGGTGATCCCGCGTCGCTGGCTGTCAGGTTCACGACGCGACTGCGGTCGCCATCGATGCAGACGATGATGTGCGCCCGCTCCCCGGCATCACCGACCGGGTGAAAGCGCAGGTCGGCGACGGCTGCGGTGGCGTTCTGCCCGGCCACACACGAGTGACGGCTGAGCCGCGAAGTGGTGTTGCCCCGCCGGTCACCGATCTGGTTGTCTAGCCGACCTGTAGTTCGCTGCCGGGACCACGGAGCCCTCGAAGGAGAAGCGTGCCGCAACCCCTGACGCTCACCGAGATGCTGGCCGTCCTCGATGATCCCCGGTCGGTTTCCGACCTGCACACCTACTACCTCGGCACCGGCGACGAGACGTTCACCGGTGGACAGTTCGACCAACTCGGTGGTGGCGGCAGCCGTCCCGAGACGGCCGGCGCCATCACCGCCGAGGACCTTGTCGCCGTGGAACTGCTGCGGGTGCGGGTGCCACCGCAGCAGGCGCTCGACCTGTTGCAGGGGCCCCTCGGCGAGCGGGTCGCCGCCGAGTTGGGGAGGATCCCGGTCGACGTGGCGCTGGGCGCAGACGAGGCGTACCCCCTGGTGGTGGCGGGTGGTCCCGCCGACACCGCCTGGCGGGCGCTGCGCGACGTCAGGGGCATCGGATGGGTCGTCGCCGGCAAGTTGCTCGCCCGCAAGCGTCCGAAGCTGGTGCCGGTATACGACACGGTGGTGTCCTGCGCCTACCGCACCGGTACCGGCTTCTGGGAGTGGTTGCACGGCAGGCTCCGCGAGGATGAGGGCGTGCTTACGCAGCGGCTGCACGCACTGCACAAGGAGGCGGGCCTGCCCGAGGCGGTGAGCCTGCTCCGCGTCCTCGACGTGGTGTTCTGGATGCGGCACCGCCCGGTGCACAGTGGCGACCACTGCGTCGGAATCCGTCTGCCGTGAGCCAGGACGAACGGCATTTCACGGTACGCATCAGGGGCGTGGAGCCGAAGAAGTACGCCGACATCGTCAACGCGGTGTGGATGCAGCTACGGGCGATCGATTGCGACTTCACCGTCACGCCGGACGAGCACGGGGATGCGGCTGTACTCGACGCCCAGTGGGACTCGTACAGCCAGGTGTCCTGGACAGCGGGCAGCCGGGGCGGGACGCCGCAGGCGAAGGCGGCGGGCAAGCGGCGCTCCACCGACACCGGTCGATGACAGCACCGAGGTCGCGCGTTCGTCCGACGCAGTGCATCTGCGTCAACTGCGGCGACACCGTCCACGGCCGGGCGAACACCCGCCGGCGTGGGCCCGACATCGCCTGGTACGTCCACTGCCGACCCTGCGCGAACCTGGTCGCCGACCAGATGCAACCGCTCGGCCTGCTACCCGACCGCAGCGTCGACCTCTACCGGTGCCAAACCTGCGGCAGCCTCCGGGTCTGTCGTACCGGCTGGCGGACCCGGTGTCACCTCTGTCTGGACGAGCGGTCCGCCGGCCCGAGCCTCACCGCCGGGGCACGCCTGCTGACCCGGTTGCCGGACGAACCCGCGCTCGCCGACCGGGTTCGCCGCTTCGCCGGCCCCGAGCCTGTCTCCATCCGGGCCGCCGCCGAGTTCCAGGCGGCGATCGCCCTCGGCGAGGAACTCGACAGGCACCGCCGCGACGGCTGGACCGACCTGGCCGGTGACGTCCACGGCCTACCGTGGTACGGCGCACGGCAGGCACCCTTTTCCCACGGCACCTGGGGCCTGCACCTGCGCTGCGGCTCGTGGCAACGGCTGCGCGACCGCACCTGCGCCCAGTGCCCACCCGAGCCCGAGGACCGCACCTTCGCCGCGCTCCGCGACACGCCGTACCTGCTGTATCTGGTGCGACACCGCGGACTGCTCAAGTTCGGCGTCGGCGGGGCGAGCCGGGTACGGCAGCACCTGCGGGCGGGTGCCCAACTGGTGGAGGTCGTCGAGGGTCGGCACGCGGACGTCATCGAGGCGGAAGCGGTTCTCAAGCGGCAGAAGCGGGCGGCGGGGGAGCCGTTGCGCTGGTGGCGTATCCGGCGGATGCCGGAGTCGTTCGGAGCGGGCACCGAAGTGGTCCGGAACGGCGTACGGATCAGCCTCGCCGACTACCTGCGCGACGGAATCGACGTGACCAGCCGCTTCACCAGCACACCTGACACGAAGCGGGACAGTGCCTGACGATTTCACTGTTCATGGGGCGGGTGGAATGGTGAGCGGCCCGCCGTCCGGCCGGTGCTACGTGATGAGGCGGTAGTTGGGGATGCCCCGGTTACGTTCCTCGGCGGGCAGGTCAAGGGAGAGTGCCCTGACCCCGTCAGGAATGGGTGCCCTGGAGAGGTGGATTCCCTCCAGGCAGGTGTCGCACCAGAACGAGGCGTAGCCGTGTCGCGCCCCCGGGGGAGCGGTGAAGGCCAAACGTAGCGTCTCATGACCGCAGTTCGGGCACGGAAGATCGGAGGAGGCCGGTAGGGCGCGGTACACGACGTCGTACGCGTCCAGCCAATCGTCGAAGCTTGCCATCAACGCTCTCTCTCTGGCCTGACCGGGTGGCTGTTCCACCATCGTTCCTCATGGGCATAGGCCCGGTCCTCGAAGGCGTCGGCCTCGTCACGGGTGGTGGGGTAGGGGCGGCCGTCACGGAGCTCCGACACGTGGAACTTCTCGTGCTCAAGGGTCCGGGCAAGATCCTCCTCGCTGCGGAACGCCTCGCGGCAGAGCATGACCGACTGATCGGGTCTGGTCACCCCACATACGCCTGAGATCCGGTTGTTGATGCTGAATCGAATGCCGGATACGTCGATGCCGTATTTGGTGGCGATCTCCTGTACCGAGTCCAGACTCATCGGCATCCGGGGTCCGTGGCCTCTGCCTCGTACTCGATTGAGGTCATCAGCGGCGGGGTCGGCATGCCGGAGCCGGTTGAGGGCCTGCTTGAGCTTTTCGATGAGGTCGCCGAGGCGGCGTAGTTCCGGCAGTAGCCGCCGCAGGCTGGCCAGCAGCCCGCGCAGCAGCCGGGCGATGCGCGCCGCCCACGAGCCCACCAGCGTGGTCACCTGCTCCACCACCCACGGCGTGGCGAGCCCTCCGGTGGCGAGCAGTTCGCCCGCGTACACGATGAGGCGGGAGACGCAGGCGGCGATGGCGTCGCGGACGAGGAGCCGGACGGCGGCGACGAGGCCGGCGGCGGCCTCGGTGGCGGTGGCGAGGGTGTCGGCGCCCTCGGCGAGACCGGTGATCGCCCGGTGCTGCTCGGTGGCCCAGGCCCGGTAGGCGCTGCCGGCGCTGCCGCCCCAACCGGTGACCTCGGTGCGCACCGCCTGGGTCAGTTCGGCGGCGTCCTGCCGGAGGGCGGCGGCGACGTTGCGCCAGGTCTGGGCGTGGGCGGTGATCTGTGCGGGGTCGCCGGCGAGCCAGTCGAGGGCTTCGCTGAGCGGCCTGACGTGTTCGATGAGCCAGGCGATGCCGTACTGGAGCAGCGCGCCGACCGGGTCGGAGACGAGGGCGAGGGCGTCCAGGCCGGCGCTGACCACGCCGAGGCTGCCGTCGATCCAACTGCCGGTGCGGACGCCCTGGGCGATGAGTTCGATGTCCTCGCAGATCCAGATCCCCGCCCACGCGCTGGGGCCGGCGTCCGACGCCGTGGCGACCAGTGGGTTGCCGGTCACCGGCCGTCCCGTATCCGGTCGAGGTGCCGGGCGGCGCGGCTGTCCGTGGCCCGGTAGCCCGCGGCGCTGGACCGCAGCTTCGCGGCGGTGTCCCGGACCGATCCGGCGGCGGTGCCGACGCCGTCAACCAGGGTCTGCTGGAGGCCGTCGAGCAGCGTCGGCATGATCGCGCAGAGTTGCCCGTACGCGTCGGCGTCGAGTTGGACGTGTCGGCCGGCCCTGCCGGCGGTGTCGAGGCTGTCGGCGCAGCGGTCGAGGTGGGCGGCGTGCCGGTTCAGGTCGTCCGGGTCGACCCGGATGCCGTCACCGGTGGGCATCCGGCGTGCCCGGCCCGGCGTCGAGTCGCCGCCGGTGGGACTCGATGATCGCCCGGGTGGCCGGGTCATCGGCGCCGAGGGCCCGGGTGGTGGCCTCGGTGAGCTGCCGCAGCAGGTCGGTGCGGGCGGCCCGGGTGGTGGCCATGATCTGCCGTGCGGTGTGGGCGGCGGAGTGCTGCCGGGTCTGCTCGTCGAGCCGCAGGTCGACCAGCAGGCCGGTGGAGTCGACGGTGACCTCGATGGTGCGGTCGGAGCTGCGGGCGGTGCCGGTCAACGCCTGTGCGCTGGCCGACAGGGCCCGTGCCCGCTCGGCCTGCCCGACGAGCGAGGACTCCCACTCGTCGAGCCGGCGTGCGGCGGCGTCCAGTGCCGACTCGTCCGCCCACATCCGACCCTCCCCAGGGGACAGTGGCCCCGACGCCACCTCGCCCGGTGGCGTCGGCCCGCCGTGGTCGACCGACCCGACGTCACCGACACGGTATCAACCGGTTACGCGCGGCAGTGTCCCGTCGGTGGGAGCCTGGCGGCCGGCGGTGCCGCTGTCCGCCCCTGATTGCTCCGATCAGGGCCGGGGGTTGCCGGGCGGCCCCCGAGCGTCCATTATGCTCACAGCGCGTATTGGCAACGATGCCCTCGGTAGTCGCGCACCCTGTGAGTGAAGGGAATCCCGCGTGAACTGGATCGCCCGGACGGGCCTGCCGCTGCGGCGGCGGGGCCCGGGAACGACCACCCCCCTGCGTGCCGTCCTGGCCGCCCTCGCCGTGCTTGTCGCGGGGGTGGCCGCCACGTTCACCGTCGCCACGCCGGCCAGCGCCGCGACCACGACGATCTGCAAGAGTTCCCCGATCCCCGCCGGCTACGTGATCGTGGCGGAGGGGTCGTCCGCATCCTGCCCGTACAGCTTCCCGAACACGTGGACCATCACCACGCCGTCGACCACCTCGACCACCGTCGTGTGCAAGGTCTCCACCATCCCGCCCGGCTACGTGATCCTGGCGGAGGGGTCGTCGGCGTCCTGCCCGTACAGCTTCCCGAACACGTGGACCATCAAGATCCCGCCGACCGGCTCGGCGAGCGTGATGTGCAAGGCGTCCACCCTGCCGTCCGGTTTCGTGATCGTCGCGCAGGGCTCGTCGGCGTCCTGTCCCTACAGCTTCCCCAACACCTGGACCATCACCACCCCGTCCACCACGGGCATCACCGTCATCTGCTCGGCCTCGCCGATCCCCGCCGGTTATGTCGTGGTCGGCACCGGCTCGTCGGCGTCCTGCCCGTACAGCTTCCCGAACACCAAGAGCATCAGGCTGCCCTGACGGGCGGGCTCGGGCTGCGGCTCCGGACGGGGGCCGTGGCCCGGCTCACCGCCGACGCCGAGCCCCGCGCGTCGCGTCGGCCCGGCCCGGGTGCGTAGAGTTCCCGGGTCGGGCCGGCGGTCGGCCCCGGACGCGAGGGCGGGACGATAGCGGACATGACGGTGGACAACGTCGGACAACCGGTCCCCGACGCCGGCACCCCCGGCGTCGACCAGGACGAGCTGGCGGTCGCGCTGCGGGTCTTCGCGGCGCTGGAGTCGCTGCCCAGCGACCACCCGGACGTGGTACGGGTGCAGCGCGCCACCGCCCGGCTGTTCAAGATGGTGAAGCAGCGGCGACGCGAGGAGCGGCGGGACGCCGTCCTGGCGCACGACCGGGCCGTGACGGCCGCCACCGCCACCGGCGCCCCGGGGCGGATCGACGACGAGACCAAGGGCATCCCGCTGGCCTCACCCACCGCCGGGGACACCGCCGGAACCCTGATCAACCCGCGCGGCTGCTACATCTGCAAGACCCGGTACCGCCAGGTGGACGCGTTCTACCACCAGCTCTGCCCCGACTGCGCCGCGCTCAACCGGGAACGCCGCGACGCACGGTGCGACCTGACCGGGCGGCGGGCCCTGCTCACCGGGGGGCGCGCCAAGATCGGCATGTACATCGCGCTGCGCCTGCTGCGCGACGGCGCGCACACCACGATCACCACCCGGTTCCCGCACGACGCGGTCCGCCGGTTCACCGCCATGCCCGACAGCGCCGACTGGCTGCACCGGCTGCGCGTGGTCGGCATCGACCTGCGCGATCCCGCCCAGGTGGTGGCGCTTGCCGACTCGGTCGCCGCGCAGGGCCCGCTGGACATCCTGATCAACAACGCCGCGCAGACCGTACGCCGCACCCCCGGCGCGTACGCCCACCTGGTCGCCGCCGAGGCGGCGGCACTGCCCGAGGGACCGCTGCCGGAGCTGCTCACCTTCACCGGTGGCCGGGGCGTCACCCTGGCGCTGCCCGAGGGCACCCTGCCGACACCCACCATCGCCCCGCACGCGCTCACCGCGCTGGCGTTGACCGGCCGGTCCGCCACGCCGGAGCGGATCGCCGCCGCCACCGCCGTGGACGCCGGTGGGCTCGCCCCCGACCTGGGGGACACCAACAGTTGGGTGCAGCGGGTGCACGAGGTCGACCCGGTCGAGCTGCTCGAGGTGCAGCTGTGCAACGTGACCGCCCCGTTCGTGCTGGTCAGTCGGCTCCGGCCGGCGTTGGCCGCCGCGCCGACCGGGCGGGCGTACGTGGTGAACGTGTCGGCGATGGAGGGGCAGTTCGCCCGGGGTTACAAGGGGGCGGGGCATCCGCACACCAACATGGCGAAGGCGGCGCTGAACATGCTCACCCGCACCAGCGCCGAGGACATGCGCGCCGACGGCATCCTGATGACCAGCGTCGACACCGGGTGGATCACCGACGAGCGCCCGCACCCGACGAAGATGCGCCTGGCCGACGAGGGGTTCCACGCTCCGCTGGACCTGGTCGACGGGGCCGCCCGGGTGTACGACCCGATCGTGCGTGGCGAGCGGGGCGAGGAACTGTACGGCTGCTTCCTGAAGGACTACGCGCCCTGCGCCTGGTGAACGGCACGGGGCAACCCCGGCCCGGGACGCGATCCGCCGCGTCAGGCTACCCGGGGGACCGGCAGCATGCCCCGGTGGGCGGTGCCCGAGATGTCGCCGGTCTGGTCGACGGCCGGTGATCTCGGCGCGACCGGAGCGGTAACGTTGAGCGGACCGGATGGCCCGCCGGCGGGCGGGACGGCCGGCAGCACCGTGGTCGGGGTGGACGACGCCTCGATCTCGGCCAGCACGGCGCGCAGCCGGGACACGTCGTCGAGGGCCATCCGGAACGACCCCCGGCAGGTCGTTCCGCTCCACAGGGACAGCACCACTGCTGCCCGCTCCGGGTGGTAGCTGACCCGCATCGTCCGGTCGTCGCCCCGCGTGTCGGTGAACAGGTCACCGAAGCTGGGCATCGGCAGTACCTCTCCCATCCGTCCAGCATGCCCGAGCCGACGGCGACCGGGAAGCCCCGACGGATCAGTCGGGCAATCGGGGCGTTTCCCGGTCGGGTCGGATGGCTCGGCGTCCCCGCAGGAGCGAACCGCGTCAGCCCTGGGCGGTGGCCGAGGGGAGTGCGCTGCCGCCCCGGGGCGCCTCGCCGGCCATCAGTCGGGCGATCTCCGCCCGGTCGGCCGCCGACGGCAGCCCCCACTGCGGTTGGTAGCCGTAGACCTCCCGCAGGGGGCGGGCCGAGGTCCGGCCGTCGAGGATCTCGATGGCGTCGGTGTCGATCAGCCCCGGGTGCTCCACCCCGCACGCCTCGGCCACCTTGACCAGGTCCCGGCGCAGGGTGCCGATGTAGTTGGCCGCCCGCACCGACTTGCGGGCCGGGTCCAGGCCCCGGGCCAGCCAGGCGTTCTGGGTGGCCACCCCGGTGGGGCAGGTGTCGGTGTGGCACTTCTGCGCCTGGATGCAGCCGATCGCCAGCATCGCCTCCCGTCCCACGTTGACCAGGTCGCAGCCGAGCGCGAAGGCCACCACCGCGTTGTCCGGCAGGCCGAGCTTGCCCGCGCCGACGAAGACGGTCTGCTCGTGCAGCCCCCGCTCGGCGAAGGTGCGGTAGACCCGGGCGAAGCCCTGCTGGAACGGCAGCGACACCGAGTCGGTGAAGATCAGCGGTGCGGCGCCGGTGCCGCCCTCGCCGCCGTCGACGGTGACGAAGTCGACGCCCCGGCCGGTGTCGCGCATCAGCGTGGTCAGCTCCTCCCAGAACCCCAGGTCGCCGACGGCGGACTTGATGCCGACCGGCAGCCCGGTCTCGGCGGCCAGCAGCTCCACCCAGTCCAGCAGGCTGTCGCAGTCGGAGAACTCGGCGTGTCGCGACGGGCTCACGCAGTCCTGCCCGGGGGTGATCCCCCGGGTGGCGGCGATCTCGGCGGACACCTTCGCCCCGGGCAGCAGCCCGCCCAGGCTGGGCTTCGCGCCCTGGCTGAGCTTGATCTCCAGGGCCCGCACCGGTGCCCCGGCGACCAGGTCGCGCAGCCGGGCGAGGTCGAACCGGCCCCGGGTGTCCCGGCAACCGAAGTACGCCGTACCGAGCTGGAAGACCAGCTCGCCGCCGTGACGGTGGTACGGCGACAGGCCGCCCTCGCCGGTGTTCTGCAGGCAGCCGGCCAGCGCCGCCCCCTGGTTGAGGGCGGACACCGCGTTGCCGGACAGCGAGCCGAAGCTCATCCCGGAGATGTTGACCACCGACCCGGGGCGGAACGACTTCGCCCGGTCGCGTGGCCCGCCGAGCACCTTGGCCGCCGGCAGCCGTACGTCGTGCCCGGCGGCCGGAACCGACGACGGGACGGTTCGGGCGAACGTGCGGTGTTTGATGATCGGGTAGCCGGGACTGCGTTCGACGTCGTTGTCGGTGCCGAACCCGAAGTAGTTGTTCTCCTGCTTGGCCGAGGCGTAGATCCACCGCCGCTGGTCCCGGGTGAACGGGCGTTCCTCGTCGTTACCGGCGACGATGTACTGCCGCAGCTCCGGCCCGATCGCCTCCAGCAGGTACCGGGCCCGCCCGACCAGCGGGAAGTTGCGCAGCAGCGCATGGTCACGTTGGAGGACGTCCCGGGCGGCCAGGCCGGCGACGGCGGCGGCGATCACGGGTACGGTACGGCGGGCCCACGTCATGCCGGCCACACTCCCCGTTGCCGCCGCCGCCCAAACGCCCCTGCCCGCGTGGCGTGTGGTCAGCGCCGCAGCGACTGCCGCACGATGCCGCCGACCAGTGCGCACCAGGTGCTGGTGGAGACCCGGCCGGTGCGGGGCAGGTTGTGCAGCGCCTGGAGGTCCTGCACGGCGCGGCGGGTGGCCGGGTCGTAGCTGCCGGTGACGGTGACCTCGGCGTAGCCCTTCCAGTTCAGGATGAACTGCACCGCCTGCACGGGCAGGCCGGTGGCGTCGCGGTCCAGTTCGGGCGCGAGGGTCTCCCAGGTGGGGGCGGTCAGGGTGGCGTCGACGTCGACGGGGATGCCGTTGCGCGCCTGCCAGTCGCCGACGGCGGCGACGGTGGCGGCGTCGAACGTGCCGCTCGGGGTGACCGGGTAGCCCCGGTAGGCCAGCAGGTACTGGGCGACCTGGACGCCGGGGGCGTTGACGAAGCGCCACAGGTCGGGCCAGCGGCGCTCCGGCACGTCGACCGGGCGGGTGCCGAGCCGGCGGAACACCTCCCGGCGCACGCCGGGGAAGAGGCGGTAGAACTGCGCGCCGGGGCAGAGCGTGGCGCGGAAGTCCCAGTGGCCGAAGATGTCGTGGGCGTGCAGGCCGTACTGCCGGCAGATGGTGGTGCAGAGCCGGACCAGCGAGTCGAGCAGCGCCTGTGGCGGGGTGTCGGTGACGTAGGTGCCCTCGTTCTCGATGCCGATGGCCCGGCCGTTCTCGCCGGGGCAGTGCGCCGAGATCATCTGCCGGTCGCCGGCCCGCAACCGCTCCAGGCTGCCGTGTCGTCCCTCCAGGACGTACCCGCCCCGGCTGACGGTGAAGTGCTGGCCGGTGTCCGACCAGCCGTTGCCGTCCATGTGCAGGTCCTGGCAGTCGTGGGCCAGGGTGACCGCCTGCTCGCGGGAGTAGTCGGTGACGTTCGGGAAGGCCATGTGGTGCACGATGATCTTGTTGGTGGGGATCGTGCTGACCGACAGCGGGTCGGCCGGCGGGCGGGCGTCCCACTCGTCGCACCCGATGATCCAGTCCAGGTCCGCGCCGGGGGCGGCGGCCCGGGCCTCGCCCGGCAGGGCCAGTTCGGAGCCGACGACCGCGACGGTGGCCGCGCCGAGGCCGGCCCGCAGCAGCGTACGACGGTCGAGTGCGGGGCGTACGACGGGCATGGCATCTCCTCGGCGACCGGCGACGGCACTGGCGACGAATCTGAAAACTAGCTCCAACGATTACGCGTGAGATGGAGGATATTGCCACCCCGGCGGTCGGCGCTAGAGGGCGTCATCGATCGATTCTGCCCATCGTCGCGGCGTGCCGGGCAGAACTGTCCGAATTTCCTGCCGTCGGGGTCCCGGGGCGACCGCTCAGTCGGCGACGGCGAAGTCGTCCAGGGCGGCCAGCAGGTGCCGCCGGGTCTGCACCGTGCCGAAGTGACCCGCCCCCTCGACCACGTGCAGGCGCGAATCCGGCCAGGCCCGGTGCAGCTCCCAGGCGGTGGTCAGCGGGCTGCCCAGGTCGACCCGGCCGTGGATCAGCACCCCCGGGATGCCGGCGAGCCGGTCGGCCCGCCGGATCAGCTCACCCTCGGCCAGCCAGGCCCCCTGCGAGAAGTAGTGCGCGCAGATCCGGACCATCGCGGTCCGCTCGGCCGACGGGCGGTCGCCGTACGGGTTGCCCACCCCCTCGGCGGAGACCACCGCGTCCTCCCAGGCGCACCAGTCCCGCACCGCCCGCTCGCGGACCGCCGGGTCCGGATCCTCCACCAGCCGGGCGTACGCGCCGACCACGTCGTCGTCCGGGCCGACGCCGCCGCCGGCGAGGAACCGTTCCCACTCGCGGGGGAAGTACCTGCCGACACCCCGGTAGAGCCAGTCGACCTCCGACCGGCGGGTGGTGGTGACCGCCCCGATCACGATCGCCGACACCCGCTGCGGGTGCTGCTGCGCGTACGCCAGCAGCAGCGTCGAGCCCCACGAGCCGCCGTAGAGCAGCCACCTGTCGACGCCCACGTGCTCGCGCAGCCGTTCCATGTCGGCGACCAGGTGCGCGGTGGTGTTGTGCCGCAGGTCGGTGGCCGGGTCGGCGGCGTGCGGGGTGCTGCGCCCGCAGTTGCGCTGGTCGAACAGGACCACCCGGTAGCGGGCCGGGTCGAAGTACCGCCGGGCCCACGGGCCGCAGCCCGAGCCCGGTCCACCGTGGACGACCAGCGCCGGGCGGCCCGCCGGGTTGCCGCAGACCTCCCAGTAGACCTGGTTGCCGTCGCCGACGTCGAGCATGCCCTGGTCGTACGGCTCGATCGGCGGGTACCGCTCGTCCATCGGTGGACCTCCCCGGGGTCGCGAGATACAACAGCGCTGTTACATTACGGCATGCCCGACGAAGCGTCCGACCCCGCACTGCTCGGCACCCGGCTGCGGCACCTGCTCGAACTGCTCGACGGCGACGTCGCCGCCGTCTACGCCGACCTCGGGCTGCCTGGCCTGCGCCCCCGCTACACCCCGGTCCTGATCGCGCTCGACCGGCTCGGCCCGGTGTCGATCCGTACCCTCGCCGGGGCGACCGGGGTGACCCACTCCGCCGCCAGCCAGACGATCGCCCGGATGGCCGCCGACGGGCTGGTCACCCTCAGCCCCGGCGTCGACGCCCGGCACCGCATCGTCACCCCCACCGACCGGGCCCGGGACCTGCTGCCCGTCCTGCACGCCGAGTACGCCGCCACCGCCACCGCCGCCCGCCGGTTCGAGGCGGAGCTGGCGTACCCGCTGAGCCGCCTCGTCGACGAGGCCCTGGCCGCGCTGCGGCGGCGGTCGATGCGGCAACGCGTCGCCGACGTCGCCCCCCAGTTCGCCCGCCCGACCGGCCACGACCCGGGCGACCGGCCGGCACCCCCGACCGGGTGACCGGAAACAATCTCCGCAGCCGGACGTCCGGACGCGAGGAAACAACCGTTGCGCCGATGGACCGCAGCTCGACCCGGGTAAGAATGATCAGTGTGGCCCTGACCTGTGACCAGTCCCGGCGGACCGGAAAGGCCGGCGGGTGACCGGCGACTGGCGGTTGTCCGGCTACACCCCGGTACGGCAGCTCGGCACGGGCGCGTCCGGTCGGGTGCTGCTCGCCACCCACGACGCCACCGGCACCCCGGTCGCCATCCGCTACCTCACCCCGTCCCTCGGTGCCGACCCCGCCTTCCGGATGGCCTTCCGGGAGCAGGCGCGGCTGCTGGTCGACGTGGACGATCCGCACGTCTGCCGGCTCTTCGAGTACGCCGAGTCGCACTCCGCCGCCGCGATCGTCACCGAACTGGTCAACGGGGTGACGCTGCGCGACCTGCTGCGCGCGCACGGCCCGGTCCCGCCGGAGGCCGCGCTCCACGTCCTCAAGAGTTCGCTCGCCGGGCTCGCCGCCGCGCACGCCCGGGGCGTGGTGCACGGCGACCACCGGCCGGAGAACGTCCTCGTCACCCCGGACGGGCGGGGCAAGCTCACGGACTTCGCCGTCGTCCTGCCCACCGGCACCGGCCGCCGGCTGGCCCCCGAACAGTGGACGGGCGCCCCCGCCGAGCCGGCCGGCGACATCTACGCCGCCACCGCCACGTTCGCCGAGTGCCTCACCGGGCGACCCCCCTACGACGGGCGGGACCTGGCTACCCTGCGCACCCAGCACAGCGCCGCGCCGGTCCCGGACGCCCCGACCCCGGCACCCGTGCACGACCTGCTCCGGCACGGGCTGGCCTGGTGCCCCGGCGACCGTACCCAGCCGGCCGAGATCTTCCTCACCGAGCTGGAACACACCGCCGCCCGCTCGTACGGCGGGGACTGGGAGGAACGCGGCCGGCGTCAGCTCGCCCAGCGTGTCGCGCTGCTCGCCGCGTCCCTGCCCCTGCCCGACGGGGCACCCGGAGCCGGCGAGGCGGCGGACGCCCCCGACGCCGGTCCCCACCCGGCCCTGCGGCGCGGCGGCCTGCGCAGCGTCCTGGTCGGGGTGGGCCTGACCGCCACCCTGCTGGTCGGCGTCGTCGCGCTAGGTGTCGCCGCCCGGCGGTCCGGGCCGCTCACCCTCGCCGACGGCGCCGTCGGGCCGGGCGCGACCGCCGCCGCCACCCGCAGCCCCGCGCCGCTGGCCGCCGCGCCGGCCATCACCGTCGTGCCGGCCGAGCCGAGCCGCAGCCCCACCCCGGCGGCGAGCACCGCCGGTGCGCCGACCAGCACCGCCCCGACCCGGTCCGCCGCCGCGACCACCACCCGGGTACGCACCCCGAGCCCCGCGCCGCCGACGACGCCGAACGTCCCGCTCCTGCCGCCGGACGTGTCGCCGCCGACCGTGTCCACCCCCGACGTCACCCCGACCACCGTGGAGCCGCAGGGCTGCCCCAACGGGGTCACCGCGACCACGGTCAGCGCGACGGTCGTCGACGACCGGGCCGCCGGCGACGGACTCCGGGTGGTGTTCCGGTACACCCTCGACGGTGCCACCCGGACCGTCGGCATGGACCAGACCGCGCCGGACGTCTTCCAGGGCACCCTCGGTGACCTGCCGGCACCCTCGGCGACCGCCCGGATCCCGGTCCAGGTCGTCGCCGTCGACGACGCCGGCAACGCCTCGGCGCCCACCGGCCCGGTCGTGGTGTCGCTGCTGCCCGCCTGCACGTCGCGCTGACCGGGCCGGCCGGGTGCCGGGCCCGTGGGGTTTCCGGCGACCGGGCCGGGGGTAGCTTCGGGGGCCGACCGAGCTGACGGTGGAGGACCACGGATGACAGACAAGTTCAGCGATGCGGTGGGCGACGCCCTACGGGCGGTGATGCTCTTCCTGCCCAAGGCGGTCGCCTTCGTGGCGATCCTGGTGGCCGGCTGGCTGATCGCCAAGGCCGTCCGCAGGATCGTCGACAAGGTGCTGGAACGGGTGCACTTCGACCGGGCCGTCGAACGGGGCGGCATCAAGACCGCGCTGGCCCGTTCCCGCTACGACGCCAGCGACATCGTCGCCAAGCTCGCCTACTACGGGGTGCTGCTGGTGACCCTCCAGCTCGCCTTCGGCATCTGGGGCCCCAACCCGATCTCCGACCTCATCGCCGGCGTGATCGCCTGGCTGCCCCGGGCGTTCGTCGCGATCGTCATCGTGGTCGTCGCCGCCGCCATCGCCAACGCGGTCAAGGACATCATCAGCAGCGCGCTCGGGGGTCTGTCCTACGGCCGGGTGCTGGCCAACATCGCCTCGGTGTTCATCCTCGGCCTGGGGGTGATCGCCGCGCTCAACCAGATCGGCGTCGCCACCGCGGTCACCACGCCGGTGCTGGTCGCCGTGCTCGCCACCGTCGGCGGCATCCTCGTCGTCGGGGTCGGCGGTGGGCTGATCCGCCCGATGCAGGCCCGCTGGGAGTCCTGGCTGACCCGCGCCGAGCAGGAGTCGCGCACCATCGCCACCCACGCCCGCGCCTACCAGGCCGGCCGGCGCGACGTCGAGACCCGGCTGGACCCGTACGCGGAGGCCGAACGCACCCAGCCGGTGCCCACCACGCCCGCCCCGGTCCCCGCCCCGCCCGCGCCGGTTTCCCCCACGCCGCCTGCGGCGGTGGCGATGGACGACGACGCCGAGCGTACCCAGGTGGTGACCCGCCCCGACGATGTCGAGGCGACCCAGGTCGTGCCGCGCCAGGCCGGACCGGCCGACGGTCCCGCCACCGACAGCGAGGCCACTATGGTCATCCCCCCGGTGGACCCGGAGACTCCCCGCCGCTGACCGTGCCGCGCGACGGGGGCGGACGCCGCAGCAGGCTCCGCCCCCGTCGGCAGGTGGACACCGCGCCGGGGCCGCGCCGACGGCCGCAGCCGGCTAGCATCGGGCACATGACCTGGCGATGTTGATCCGGCACTGAAGGCCGAAACCGTGGACCGCCACGGACGCCGCACCTCCCGCGTCCGTTCCGTCCCCGGGAAAGGCCCTGATGAATCTCCTCTCCGCGCGGGTGCCCGACACCCGTGTCCGCCGGCTGTCCGTCACGCTCTACGGCTACCTGTTCCTCAGTGATCTCGTCCTGCTCTACCCGGTGTACGTGCTGCTGTTCAGCGACACCGGGCTCACCGTCGGACAGATCTCCGCGCTCTTCGTGATCTGGTCGGTGACCGCGATCGTGCTGGAGGTCCCCTCCGGGGCCTGGGCCGACGCCGTCTCCCGACGTCTGCTGCTCTGCCTCGCGCCGCTGCTCACCGGGGCCTGCTTCGCGCTGTGGGTGCTGGCCGGGTCGTGGTGGGCGTTCGCGCTCGGCTTCGTCCTGTGGGGGGCGGGCGGCGCGCTCGGCTCCGGCGCCCTGGAGGCGTTGGTCCACACCGAACTCGACCGGCTCGGCGCGGCCGGCCGCTACGCCCGCACGATGGGGCGGGGGCGGACCGCCGGGGTGCTCGGGGTGCTGGCCTCGATGGTGCTGGCCGGCCCGGTCCTCGCCGCCGGCGGTTACCGGGCGGTCGGTGCGGCGAGCGTGCTGTCCGCCGTCCTCGCCGCCGCCGTCGCCACCCGCTTCCCGGAGCACCGTTCCGTCCCGCCGCCCACCGCTCCCGCCGACGGGCCGGCCGGGCCGGGCTGGCGGGCGGGCCTGCGTGCGGGTCTCGCCGGGGCCCGCGCCGACCGGCGGGTACGGGCGGCCGTGCTGCTCGTCCCGGCGGTGACGGCGGTCTGGGGCGTTCTCGACGAGTACGCCCCGCTGCTGGCCCGCGACACCGGCGTCGCGGCGTCCACGGTGCCGCTGCTGCTCCTGCCGGTCTGGCTCGGGATGACCGTCGGCGGGCTGCTCGCCCCGGCGGCGGAACGCCTGACCGACCGCGGCTACGCGGCACTGCTCACCCTGGCCGCGGTCGCCCTGGCCGCCGGGGCCGCCGTCCGGCATCCGGGAGGCTTCCTGCTGCTCGGGGTGGCGTTCTGCGCGCTGCAACTGGCCACCGTGCTCGCCGACGCCCGCCTCCAGGACCGGATCACCGGCCCGGGACGGGCCACCGTCACCTCGGTCGCGGGCATGGGCACCGACCTGGCCATGGTCGTGGCCTACGCCGGTTACCCGCTGGTCGCCGCGACCGGCGGGCACCCGCTGGCGTTCGTGGCGGCGGCCGTGCCGTACCTGCTGGTGGCCGGGGTGCTGGCGGTGTCGGGGCGGGCCGGTGACCACCCGGTGGTGCCGCAGCGCCCGACGACGTCGGCGGCGCGGTGAACCGGCCCGTCGGGAGCGGGCACGGCGGCGGTGCCGGGATCAGTCCGGTGACGCGTCCAGGTAGACCCAGTTGCCGTCCTCGCGGACGAACCGGCTGTGCTCCGCCATCGTGCCCGGCTGCCCGGCCTCGCGGTAGTGGGCGCGGAACGTCACCGTGCCGGCGGTGTCCAGCAGGCCGCCGCGCGTGCTGTCGACGATCTCCAGCCGGGTCCACCGGGTGGCGGGGTCGAGGTGCAGCCGACGGGGCCGGGTGGTGGAGTGCCAGCTCCGCAGCAGGTAGTCGGCGTCGCCGACGGCGAAGGCGCTGAACCGGGAACGCATCAACGCCTGCGCGGTCGGGGCCGTGCCGTGGCCGGCGTGCAGCGGCCCGCAGCAGTCGTCGTACGGCAGGCCGGTGCCGCAGGGGCAGGGCCGCAGGGACGTGTGTTTCGCCACCCGCCCATCCTGCCGCAACCGCCGGACGGGCCGACCCTGGGTCGGCCCGTCCGGGTGCGGCGGTCAGGAGGCGTAGCCGCGGCTGGCGATCCAGTCGCCGAGGTTGTCGACGGTGATGCGGTACGAGGCGGTGTCCGGGTTGGCGGAGTCGGCGATGGTGACGGTCCTGCCGTCGTCGTGGTAGCCGGTGACGCTGATGTAGTGGCCGCCCTCGAAGGAGTGGTCGTTGCCGTCGGTGTCGGTGGTGGTGCCGGCGATGTTGGCGACCACGGCGCGGCCGTCGTCGATGGCGCGGACGATGTCGGCGCGCAGCGTGTCGGTCTGCTTGTCGTCGGCCTTGCTGCTGCGGATCTCGGTGCTGTGGTAGGCGTCGCGGCCGGTCTCCCGGTTGAGCACCGGGGTGATGTCGTTGATGCTGTCGGTGCCGTCCTCGGTGGTGCGCATGTGCTTGGCCATGGTGTCCACGTCGATGTTCTTGCCCTGCACGCTCAGCGCGTTGCGGGCGGCGGCCGGGCCGCAGTAGTAGAAGTTGGGCTGCGCCTCGTAGTCGACCTTCAGCTCGCGCTCGCCGGCCGGCTTGCGGTCGGCCTGGAAGGCGGCGGGGCGGGTGGTCCCGGCGGCGTGGGCGGCGATCGCGGGGCCGGCGACGCCACCGGCGGTGGCGGCCAGGCCGGCGACGGTCAGGGCGGTCTTGCGCAGGATGTCGGTACGCATGGGGAGGCTCCTCTGCGTCGGGGGTGCGGTGGACGCCGGGGGAGAGGGCGTCGCGGAAGTCAGGAGGGAAGCGCCGGCGGTCGGGGGACCTGCTCGGGCGTCCGGGGGAGGTGTAACCAACCCGGTGGCGACCGCATTCCGTGGTCGGTGGTCCGGGGCCTGCTCCCCGCGGGGAGCGGCGGTGGTATGCCAGGTACAACGCCCCGGCCCCGGCGACGATTCCGCCGTCGGGGTGGCCCCGGCCACGCGACACCGGCCCCGGAGGCGACACACCGGCGGTGACCGCGCGCCACGCCGGCCCGCCCACCGGACACCGACGGCGACGTCGCCCCGTACCGGCCGGCGGGCCGCGTGCCGCGCAGGCGGGCGGTAGCGACCTGGGCGAACCCGACATTCCGCGCAGACGGCGATGCCCGGGGCGAACGCCCGTCCTCGCCCCGGAGCGGGGCGGCGGTCCACCGCTAGCCTGGACGGTCATGAACGTCGCACAGCGGGACGGCCGGCGGCACCGGTGGGTACGCCGGTGAGCCCCACCCAGCGCCTCCTCGACACCGACCAGGTCCGCCGGTACGTCGCGGCCTCCCTCGGGCCCGCCGTGCGGGTCACCGACTGCGGGCCGCTGCGCGGAGGTGGATTCGCCGCCGTCTGGTGGGTCCGGCTCGACGACGGGCGTGCCGTGGTGCTCAAGGTGGGGCCGCCGCCGTCGGTGCCGCTGCTGCGCTACGAACGCGACCTGATCGCCGCCGAGGCACGCTACCTGCGGCTGGTGGCGGCACACGCGCCGACCGTGCCCGTGCCCCCGCTGCTGCACCACGGCAGTGACCCGGTCCTCGGGGACTGGCTGCTCACCGGCCACCTCCCCGGGCGGATGCTGTCCACGCTCGTCGCCGAAGGCACGCCGGTCGACGGGGTGTGGACCGGGTTGGGTGCCGCGTTCGCCGCCCTGCACCGGGTTACCGGCGACCGGTACGGCTACGACGGCGGCCGGGCCGCCGGGTCGACCTGGCGCTCGGCGTACACGGCGATGCTGGACGACCTGCTCGCCGACGCGGCCGACTGGGCGGTGCCGCTGCCGCTGCCGGCCGACCGGTTGCGGGCCCTGGTCGCCCGGCACGCCGGGGTGCTGGACGTGGTGCGCCGTCCGGCGCTGCTGCACTTCGACGGCTGGGCGGGCAACGTCCTCGCCGTACCGGGCCCGGACGGCGGGCACCGGCTCGGCGGGCTGGTCGACGGTGAGCGGTTCCTGTACGGCGACCCGCTGCTGGACCTGGTGTCGCCGCTGCTGTTCCGCCGCGCCGAGGACACCCCGGACGACCCGTTCCTGCGCGGCTACCGCACGGCAGGGGCGCGGGTGACGCTGGACGAGCCGGGGGTACGCCGCCGGCTCGGCCTCTACCGGCTCTACCTCTACCTGCTGATGACGGTGGAGGCGCCCAGCCGGGGGATCACCGTGGAGACCGAACCCGACCGGTTCCGGATCCTGACGCGGTTGCTCGACGAGGAACTGTCCGACCTGGACGGGACCTGACCGGGCGGTGGGGTCAGAGCCAGCCGGAGCGGCGGAAGAGCCGGTGCAGGGTGAACGCCGCGGTCGCCATCAGCGCCAGCGCGGCCGGGTAGCCGTACCGCCAGGACAGTTCGGGCATCCGGGCGAAGTTCATCCCGTAGACCCCGGCGACCGCCGTCTGGGTGGCGGCGATCGCCGCCCACGCCGCGATCTTGCGCATGTCGTTGTTCTGGTCGACGGCGAGCTGGGCCAGCCGGGACTGTAGGAGCGAGTTGAGCAGTTCGTCGTAGGCGGTGATCCGGTCGACCGCCCGGGTGAGCCGGCCCTCCACGTCGACGTACCAGCGGCGCAGCCCCGCCGGCAGGCCGCCGTCGGGGCCGGCCACCAGGGCACGCAGCGGCTCCTGGAGCGGCAGGACCGCCCGCTTGAACTCGACCAGCTCCCGTTTGAGCTGGTAGATCTGCTGGATGTCGGCGGCGTGCTCGGGGGCGAAGACGGTCTCCTCGACGCGTTCCAGGTCCCGTTCGAGGTGGGCGGCGACCTCGAGGTAGAGGTCGACCATGCGGGCGGTCACCGCGTACGCCACCGCCCACGGGCCCTCGGCGAGCAGCGACGGGCGGCCCTCGATCTCGCGGCGGACCGGCGCGAGGGCGCCGGAAGCGCCGTGCCGGACGGTGACCACGAATCGGTCGCCCAGCAGCACCATCACGTCGCCGGTGTCCACCACGTCGGAGGTCGCGGTCAGCTCGCCCTGGGCGACGTAGGCGGCGGTGCGCAGCACCAGCAGGGTGACCGGGCCGTGCCGCTGCACGGTGGGGCGGTGCCCGTCGGCGAGCGCCTGCGCCACGGTCAGCTCGTCGAGGCCGAACACCTGCCCGACGGCGGCGAGCACGGCCGCGCCCGGGTCGTGCAGGCCCAGCCAGACGAAGGCGTTGCGGCCGCGTCGGGAGCGCGCGTACGCGTCGGCGTAGTGCGGCCGGCCGGCCTCCCGGCGGCCGTTGACGTAGACCGCGCAGTCGACCACGGCGTCCGGGTTGGAGCGTCGGGCCGGCCGGTCGGGGGTGTCCCCGGGACGTCGGCGCAGCCGGCCGACCAGGGTGCCGAGCCGGGGTCCGAGCAGGGTCGTCAGCGCTCGCCGCTCCACCGGGTACCTCCGCCTCGCCGCCCGTCCGCCGGCCCACCGTAGTAGGGCGGCGCGACGCCGGGCGGGGCGGGTCAGCCGACGGCGGTGGCCCGTACGACGACGTTGTCGGAGTAGTCGCGGGACCGTTCGTCGAACCGCCCTCCGCAGGTGACCAGGCGCAGCGTCGGTCCCGGTCCGCCCGGCCCGTAGACCAGCGCGGTGGGGAAGTTCCGCTTCGGGTACGCCCCGACGCCGTCGACCGCGAACCGCACCACCCGTCCGTCGGCGCGGGTGACCCGGACGGTGTCCCCGGGGCGCAGCCGCCCCAGGTCGAAGAAGACCGCCGGTCCGTCGCGGGTGTCGACGTGCCCGACGACGACGGCGTTGCCCGCCTCGCCGGGGCTGGCCCCGGGCCGGTACCAGCCGGCGACGGTGGGCTGGTCCAGCGGCGGCACCTCCAGGGTGCCGTTCGGGTCGCCGGCCACGGGCACCAGGTCGGCGTGCACGCCGATGGCGGGGATGTCGATGCGCACCGGGGTGGAGCGGGGCAGGGCCGGGATCGGGGAGCGGCTGGTGTTGCCGCCGCTGACGTCGATGCTCGGCTGGGGTGGTCCGACCGGTCCGAGGGTCAGCCCGGCGGCGATCAGCGCGATCCCGGCGGCGCCGCTGACCGTGACCGCGGTGACGGCGGCGCGGGTCCGGCCCGCCCACTCGCGTACGCCCATCGCCCGTCCTCCCCGACGTCCGACGTGGTCGGGGTGCCCGTACCGGTTCGGTGCGGGCACCCGTCCCCAGGGATGGTGTGCCGCGTCGTCGGCCGTCGCCTGTCGTGCCGTCAGGCGACGGTGCCCGCCGTCGCTCGGCGTCGGCGGCGCAGCAGCACGGTGGTGCCGAGCGCGGCGGCCCCGGCGAGGGCACCTCCGGCGGCCAGCAGGCCGGTGTTGCCGGCTCCGCCGCCGGCCCCGGCGGGCGCCGCGCCGATCGGCGTGACGGTGAAGGTGGCGCTGCCGGCGGAGCTGCCGTCGCCGCAGGTGGCGGCCACGGTGTAGCTGCCGAGGGTGAACCCGGCGGTGAAGAGTTCGGCGCTGAGCCCACCGCCCGCCGCGGCGGTGGTGGAACGGACGTTCTGGTCCCGGTCCGGGCCGGTGACGTGGAAGAGCACGTCGCCCGCCTTCGGGTTGCAGGTCGTCGCGGTGAGCACGACCGTCCCGCCGACCGGCGTGGTGGCCGGTGACACCGTGGTGTCCGCGAGTGCGGCGGTCGGGAGCAGGAGCGTGCCGAGTCCCACGCCGAGCGCCGTCGATACGAGAACCTTCTGTGCCTTCATACGCGTCTTCCCTCACTTTTCGTCCGCTGTCTGCGTGGGACGTCGTTCGGGTGGCCAACTCCGTAACTAGCACCGGTGTGCCCAACACTAGGAGGGATGGGCCCTCCTACCGGGGTAAATGAGAAATCTTCGTTGCCGTCACGTGTTTTCCCGTCCGCCACCGAGCTGCGGAAATGCCCGGACACTGCGGACACCCCGCGCCGACCCCACAACCCAGCCTCCTAGGATGCTTTAGGGGTGGTGACCGTCCCACCCACGGGTCCGGCCCGAAACGCGACGGACCCGCCGGAACCGGGATCAGCGTCGACGGGCCTGGAGGGTGTACGTCTGGGGGAGCCGCCACGGGCGTTCGGTCAGCCGCCACTCGCCGTGCTCGTCGCGGGTCTGCCGCCCCGGCAGCGCGTCCCAGGGGGCGCTGTCGTGCTCGTGCAGCATGGTCAGCTCCAACCCGGCGTCGAGCAGGGCGGTGACCACCTCCCCGAGGCCGTGGTTCCACTCGTGGGTCGTGTTGTGGGTGAAGGTGGCCTCGGTGCTCACGTAGGTGCCGCCCTCGTCCCACACCAGGGGTTCGGCGCGCTCGAAGTACGGGTGCTCGACGGCCAGCACGCCGTCCGGGCGGGTCTCGTCCAGGGCCCACAACATCGGGTGCCCCTCACGCAGGAACAGCCGCCCGCCCGGACGCAGCAGGGCGGCGACCACGCCCGCCCACCGGCGGATGTCCGGCAGCCAGCACAACGCGCCGACGCCGGTGTAGACCAGGTCGAAACCGCCGACGCCGAGCACGTCGGGCGCGTCGTACACGTCGGCCTGGACGAAGTCGACAGCCGCGTTGGTGCGGTCGGCCAGCGACCGGGCCTGGGCCAGCGACGCGCCGGAGAAGTCCAGGCCGGTCATCCGCGCGCCGAGCCGGTGCAACGACACGGTGTCGGTACCGATGTGGCACTGCAGGTGCACACCGCGCAGCCCGCCCACGTCACCGAGGCGGGGCAGGTCGAACCGGACCACCTCGCTGAGGTAGCCCGGGTCGGCGGCGAACCGCTCCACGGCGTAGTCCGGGGAGGCGGCGTGGGCGGCGGCCCGGTCGTCCCAGCTGGCCCGGTTGAGGGTGCGGTAGTCGGTGCCGGGCGTCTGCCGGCCCGGCTCGTCGTCGTCGGTCACCGGCTGACGGTGGCAGATGCGCCAGGTCGGCTCAACGGCAATTCGGCGGCCGGTCACGGGCCCGGTGACCGGCGGTGGGTGTCAGAGCTGCCTGGTAGGTTGCCGGCCCGTGACGGGGGAGGGACTGGACGCCCGGTTCGGCCGGCTCTGGGCGGCGACCACACTGTCGGCGCTGGGCAGCGGTATGGCCACGGTGGCGGCCCCGCTGTACGCGGCGGCCCGCAGTGACGATCCGCTGGTGGTCGCCGCCGCTGCCGGCGCGGCCTGGCTACCCTGGCTGCTGTTCGCCCTGCCCGGTGGGGTCCTGGTCGACCGGCTGGACCGGCGGCGGTTGATGGTGGTCATCGACGGGGTGCGGGTGGTCGCCCTGCTGGCGTTGGGCGTGGCGATGCTGGCCGGGCGGGCCGGGATACCGCTGCTGTACGCCGTGCTGTTCGTGGCGAACACCGGTGAGATCGTGTTCCGGTCGGCCAGCCAGGCGATGCTGCCGACGATCGTGCCCACGGCCCGGCTGGAACGGGCCAACGGCTGGCTCGGCGGCGGCACCACGGTGGCCCAGAGAATGCTGGCGGGCCCGCTCGGCGGGTTCCTGTTCGTTCTCGCCGAGAGCCTCCCGTTCCTGGCCAACGCCGGCACGTACGCGCTCAGCGCGGTGCTCGTCGCGCTGATCGGCGGCTCGTACCGGGGCGGTGGGGACGCCGTCGGGGCGGCGGCCCGGTCGGTCCGGGCGGAGATCGGCGCGGGCTTCCGGTTCCTGATCGGCCAGCGGCTGCTGCGCGTGATGGCCCTGCTGATCGGCCTGCTCAACCTCACCCTGACGGCGGCGATGGCGGTGCTGGTGCTGCTGGCGACCGAACGTCTCGGCCTGGACTCCGTCGGCTACGGGCTGCTGTTCACCAGCATGTCGGCCGGGGGGCTGCTCGGCGCGGTGGTCGGTGACCGGCTCATCGCCCGGGTCGGCGCGACCTGGACGGTACGGGTCGGGTTGCTGGTCGAGGCGGGGCTGCACCTGGCGTTGGCCGCCTCGACCAGCGCCTGGCTCGTCGGGTTCGCGCTGTTCGCGTTCGGGGTGCACGGCGCCCTGTGGGGGATCGTGTTCCATTCGCTGCGGCAGCGGCTGACCCCGTCCGAGCTGCGCGGCCGGGTCGGTGCGACGACGCTGTTCATCGCGGCCGGCGGCAACTGCGTGGGCGCGCTGCTCGGCGGGGTGGTGGCCGGTCGGTTCGGGCTGACCGCGCCCTACTGGGTGGGGTTCGTGGTGGCCCTTGCCGTCGCGGTGGCGACCTGGCGGGTCTTCGACCGTGCCGTCGTGGCCGCCGCCTACGCCGGCACGCCGTCCCGGTCGGCCGCCGCGCCCGGTGCGGTCACGGGGTGAGGCGGGCGGGGAGCCCACGCGCGTGTCGTCAGGCGGGGACGGTGAGCACGGTCCGCTCGGCGGCGCTGCGGTGTGCCAGCTCGATCAGTTCCACCGTGCGTACCGCGTCCCGGGGGTCCACCGGCAGCGGTCCGTCGCCGCGTAACGCCGCCTCGACCTGGGCGTAGAAGTCCTGGTAGCGGCCCGGTTCGGTGGGTGTCGGGCGGAGGTCGTCGCCCGCGCCGAGCAGGCCGTACCGGTCGGGGGTGACCTCGCCCCAGCCGGGTGCGTCGGGCCGGCCGCCACGGCGCAGCGCGTCCTCCTGCCCGTCGAGGCCGTGGCAGGTGTACGCGGCGCGGTCGCCGAGGACCCGTAGCCGGGGGCCGAGCTGGGCGGTGACCGCGCTCATCCACAGGTGGGAGCGGACCCCGCCGACGTGGGTGAGCGCCACGAACGCGTCGTCGTCGACCTGCGCGCCGGGGCGACGCCGGTCCACCTCGGCGTAGACGGTGTCGACCGGCCCGAACAGCTGCACGGCCTGGTCGACGAGGTGTGCGCCGAGGTCGTAGAGGACCCCACCGGCGTCGGCGGGGCTGCCGCCCTCCCGCCAGCCGGCCCGGATCTGCGGCCGCCAGCGTTCGAAGCGGGACTCGAACCGGGTCACCCGGCCGAGCGCGCCGTCCTCGACCAGCCGTCGTACGGTGCGGAAGTCGCCGTCCCACCGGCGGTTCTGGAACACGGTCAGCGGCACGCCCCGGCGGTCCGCCTCGTCGACCAGCGCGCGGGCGTCGGCGGCGGTGGCGGCGAGCGGCTTGTCCACCACCACCGGCAGCCCGGCGGCGAGCGCCGCCCGGGCGTGGGTGACGTGGGAGCTGTTCGGGGTGGCCACCACCACCAGGTCGAGGGCGTCCGGGTCGGCCCACAACGCCCCGGCGTCGTCGACGACCCGGGCGTCGGGGTGCTCGTCGGCGACCTGCTGCCGCCGCTGCGGGTCGGCGGTGACGACGGCGGCCAGCCGTAGCCCGCCGGTGGCGGCGATCAGCGGGGCGTGGAACACCCGGCCGGCGACGCCGTAGCCGAGCAGCCCGACCCGCAGTGGGTGCCGCGTGCCGTCCGTCATGCTGGTTCCCCGATCGTCGCCGCCGGTGGTCCGGTCCCCACCGAACCTACGCGCCGGTCGGTGCGGGTCCGGTGTCAGGCCGGCGTCGGGTCGGTCACCCAGCCGGCGACCAGCACCAGGCCGGTGGGGCGGTGCACGGCGAGGAAACCGAACGGGCGGTCCACGTCGAGGCGTACCCGGCGTCGCCGGACGGTGGCGCGGGGTGCCGCGCCGCCGGCCCGCATGGCCAGGGCGGTGACGGCGGCGGCCCGCAGGCCGGTGGCGGTGAACTCGGCGCGGGCGCTCTGCCGGGCGTCGGAGACCGACAGGCGGGGGCTGATGTCGGGGAAGTGGTCGCCGTCGCGGGCGGCGGTGGTGAGGCCGAACAGGTCGGCGTGGTCGAGCAGGTCGTGCTCGCCGGTCACGGTGAACCCGACGGTACGTACCAGCAGCTCCGGCCGGTCGTCGTGCCCGTCGACGGTGTCCTCGGTGACGCCCGGTCCGGCCGGTGCGGGCAGGGTCGCCGGGTGGTCGAGCGCGTGGATCGCGGCGGGGAGCACCCGGGCGGCGGGTTGACCGGGCGGGCCGAGGGCGAGCAGCACGTCGACGTCGGCGTCCCCGGTGACGGTGAGCAGGCTGACCGGGCCGGCGGCGGTGTCGGCGACCCGCAGCGCCGTCGGGTCGCCGCCGCCGGAGTGCAGTCCGGCCAGGGTGCGGCCCTGCCACGGCCCGGTCGCCGGTCGGCAGGGGGCGGGGTGCAACGGGGTGGCCCAGTCGACGAGCACGCTCAGCGCGGTGGCCAGCACCAGCGCGGTGCCGGGGCCGACCGGGACGGGCAGCCGGGGGACCAGGCCGTCGGTGTGGTCGTGCGCCCACCGGTCGAGACGCGGTTGGTCGACGGTCGGGTCGCCGGTCAGCTCGCCCCGGGTCGAGGCGTCCACCTCGGTCAGCCACCGGTGGCCCAGGGGCAGTCCGGCGCGGGACCAGAAGCCTGCCGCGAGGCGGATGGTGGGGGAGTCGACCGGGGTGGCCGGGGTGGGGGCGACGGCGTGCAGTTCGGTGCGGGCCGGGCCGGTGGCGTACCGGGCGAGCAGGGCGAGCAGCGGGTACGCCCCGGCGCCGGACAGGACGGTCTGCCGGTCATCCAGGCGGGCCGCCCAGCGGGCGGTGAGGGCGTTGGCGGGCGGGCTCATGGGGCGGCAGGCTACCCGGCGCACCCTGCCGGGTGCCCGCCCGGCGTGGTGCGGTGGGGTCGGTGCGGCCGGCCGGCGGTGGTGTGACAGCGTGGCCGGGTGGGTGTACGCGAGGTCGACCTGGCCGTCGTCGGTGGTGGTGGGGCCGGTTCGCTGGTGCTCGCCGCGCTGGCCCGGCACGAACTGGCGGGGTTGCGGGTCGCCGTGGTGGACCCGGTGCGCAAGCGCGGCCAGGACCGCACCTGGGCGTTCTGGGGCGCTCCCGGCGGCGATCTGGAGCCGATGCTCAGCGCCAGCTGGTCGCGGGTGGAGGTGGCCACCCCGGCGGCGACCCGGGTGCTGGAGCTGACCCCGCTGCGGTACGCGATGCTGCGTTCCGCCCCGGTCTACGAGCGGGCCGCCGAGGCGGAACGGCGCCTCGGCGCGGCCCGCCACGACGTGGCGGTGGGGGCGCTCGACGACGACGGCACGACGGTGACGGTGCGCGACACCGACGGGCGGGCGGTGCTGCGCGCCGGGTGGGTCCTCGACTCGCGTCCCCGCCCGCCCCGCCGGCCCGGCCGGACGGCCTGGTTGCAGCACTTCCGGGGCTGGTGGTTGGAGTCGTCGACCCCGGTGTTCGATCCGGGGCGGGCGGTGCTGATGGACTTCCGCACCCCGCAGCCGACCCGGGGGGTGTCGTTCGGCTACGTGCTGCCGGTCAGCGACCGGTACGCGCTCGTCGAGTACACCGAGTTCTCCCCGGCGGTGCTCACCGACGCGGGCTACGACGCCGGCCTGCGCGGCTACGCGGGGCTGCTCGGGCTGGATCTGGCGGCGTTGACGGTGCGGGAGGTGGAGGACGGGGTGATCCCGATGACCGACGCGCCGTTCGACGGCCGCCCGTCGCCACGGGTGGTGCGCCTGGGCACCGCCGGTGGGGCGACCCGCCCGTCGACCGGGTTCACCTTCTCGGCGATGCACCGCCAGGCCGGGCAGGTCGCCGCCGCGCTCGCCGCGGGTCGTCCGCCGGTGCCCCGGCCGGCGTACCCGGGGCGGCACCGGTGGATGGACGCGGTGGCGTTGCGGGCGTGGGACTCCGGCGCGGTGGGCGGGCCGGAGTTCTTCGACCGGCTGTTCGACCGGAACCCGGCGTCGCGGGTGCTGCGGTTCCTCGACGGGGCGACCGGCCCGGCGGAGGACGTGGCCCTGATGCGGTCGAGTCCGCTGCTGCCGATGACCTCGGCGGTGGTCGGTGACGCGGTGGGCCGGCTGCGGGCCCGGCTGACCCGGCGCTGAGCGGGGGCGTCGGTCAGCCGGCGGCGCGGACCGTGTCGCGGACCAGCGTCCGCAGGCCCTCCATCGGGTCGCCGTCGTTCGCGCCGAGCCGGTTGCGGGTCGCCGCGACCGACAGGCCCAGCTCCGGGTACGCGTAGGCGAGGCTGCCGCCGCTGCCGGAGGTGCCGAACGAGCCGTCGTCGTCGACGGTGTAGCCGAGGCCGAACGCCATCTCCTGCCCGAACACCCATTCGACGCCCCGGACGGCCACCGCGCTGACCTGGCGCAGCCGGTCGGCGGAGATCAGGCGTACCCCGTCGACGTCGCCGATGAGGGCGGCGTAGAGCCGGGCGGCGGCGCGGGCGGTGAGGGTGCCCACGGCGGGCACGTCGGCGCGCAGCACGTCGGGTCGGCTGCCGATGCTGCCGTCGGGGCGGACGGCCGGTGGGGCGACGGCGTCGAAGTGCGGCAGGTTGGCGGAGGCGAACGCCATCAGGTCGGCCAGGCCGTTGTCCTCCAGGGTGGCCAGCCGGGGCAGGTCGGTGTCGGGTACCCCGAGGAACAGTTCCCCGGTGACGCCCAGCGGGGCGGCGATGTCCTCGGCGAGCACGGTGGAGACCGTCCGGCCGGTGACCCGGCGGACCACCTCGCCGACCAGCCAGCCGTACGTCCAGGCGTGGTAGGCGATCCGTTCGCCGGGCGCCCAGCGGGGCACCGCGTCGGCGACGAGGGCGCACATCCGGTCCCAGTCGGTGAAGTCGGCGGGGGTGACGTCGGCGGGCAGGGCGGGCACCCCGGCGGTGTGGGTGAGCACGTGCCGCAGGGTGACGGTGTGTTTGCCGTGCCGGGCGAACTCCGGCCAGGCGTCGGCGACGCGCAGGTCGTAGTCGAGCCGGCCCGCTTCGGCGAGGACGTGCACGACGCTGCTGGTCAGGCCCTTGCCGGTGGAGACGCTGAAGATCGGGGTGTCGGCGGTCAGCGGCCGGCCGGTGGTGGTGTCGGCGGTCCCGGCGGTCTCGTCGACGATCAGCCGGCCGTGCCGGTAGGCCGCCACCTGCACGCCTGCCTCCCGGCCGGAGTCGACGAGCGCGTGGATGGTCCGGCGTACCTCGGCCCGTAGGGCGTCCCCGTCGTTGGTCACGGTCGCCGACTCTGCCAGAGCCGGCCCGGGGCCGCCGCCGGTTTTCCGGCCGGTGCCGGGGCCCGTCCGTGTCCCTGCGGCGGGGGCCCGGTGGGGTGCCGGTAGGTTCGGCGGCATGGTGGACGGGGTCGTGGAGATCTGGACCGACGGGGCGTGCAGTGGCAACCCGGGGCCGGGGGGTTGGGGTGTGCTGCTGCGCTACGGCGGGCACGAGCGGGAGTTGTGCGGTGGCGAGGCCACCCCGACCACCAACAACCGGATGGAGCTGACCGCGGCGATCGAGGCGTTGGAGGCGCTGACCCGGCCGGCCACGGTGCGGCTGCACACCGACAGCACGTACGTGCGCAACGGCATCACCGGCTGGCTGGCGTCGTGGAAGCGCAACGGGTGGCGTACCGCGGCGAAGCAGCCGGTGAAGAACGCCGACCTGTGGCAGCGGCTGGAGGCGGCCTGCGCCCGGCACGAGGTGAGCTGGCACTGGGTGAAGGGGCACAACGGTCACCCGGAGAACGAGCGCGCCGACGCGCTGGCCAACCGGGGGATGACGCAGGCGCGGGCGGCGGTGGGCGTCTCCCGCTGAGCCCCGGGCCCCCGCACCCGCCGCGTCGTCGCAACCGCGCCGGGGCCGGTGGCGGCGCGCTACTCGGTGGGCGGGTGGGCGGCCTCCTCCTCGGCGGGGTCGCCCGCGCCGGAGACGGCGGCCACGTCGTAGCCGGCGCGGCTGGTCTCCCGGGCCGACCGGTGCTCCTCGGCGGGCAGGTCGGCGAAGTCGTCGCCGGTGTCCCCGCCGTCGCCCAGCGACTCGCCCGGCGGGCGCAGCGACGCCTCGTACGCCGGCACGCCGTCCGGCTCGTCGGTGTCGGCCCGGTCGGTGCGTGGTTGTTCCGTCATGCCGACCTACCTGCCCGCCCTACCGCCCGGCAAACCCACCAGCCGGGGCGCGGCCACGCCGGTCGCCGTCAGCGGCGGGGCTGTCAGCGGCGGGGGCGGCGCGGGCGGCGGGTCGGGGTGGGCGGCACCACCGTGGTCCAGTGCGCGGGGCGGCGCAGCCGTGCGGGCAGGCTGGTGTGCCGGTCGCCCCGGGCCGCCTCGAGCTGGGACTGGTGCAGGAACAGGGTGTCGGACAGGTCCGCCCCGCGCAGGTCCGCGCCGCGCAGGTCGGCCCCGGTGACGTCGGCCCGGCGCAGGTCGGCTGAGCGCAGGTCCGCGCCGAGCAGCCGGGCTCCGCGCAGGTTCGCCCCGCGCAGGTCCGCGCCCCGCAGGTCCGCGCCGAGCAGCAGCGCGCCCCGTCGGTCGGCCCCGCCGGTGCCGGCGCGGGCGGCGTCGCTGGCCGCCGCGAGCAGCGGGTTCACCCGGTCGCGGTGGGCGTCCACGTCGACGGTGGAAAGCTCCTGCGGCGTGCCGCCGGCCAGCGCGTCGGTGGCGTCGCGGGCGGCGCGCAGCTCGTCGTGCAGCGGGCCGGCGGGGGTGAGGGCGAGCGCCTCGGTGAGATACCAGAGCAGCTCGTGCAGGGGCCGGGTGACGGTGAACGCGGCGAACATGCCGGCGGCGGTGGCCGGGTCGGTGCGCCAGTCCCGGCCGGCGAAGGTGACCTGGCTGACGCGCTGGCCGGCGCCGAAGCAGTCGAACACGACGCAGCCGGGGTAGCCGCGGTCGCGCAGCTCGTCGTGGATGCCGCAGCGGGAGTCGACGCGCAGGTGGTGGCAGGGGCGGCCGGCGGGCTTGTCCCGGGCGAAGTCGGCGGAGGCGGCGAACGCCGGAGCGACGCAGCACAACCCGACACAGCGGGCGCAGTCCGCCCGCAGCCCGGTGGTGTCGGCCATGCTGCCCGTCGTCTCCCTCGTCCGGTGGTCGTCGCCGGTGCCGGCCCCGCGTCCGGGCCGGTCCGCCCGGCCATTGTCCGCCGGGCCCCGGCCCGCCGGTCGGGAGGGTCCCGCCCGCCGACCGGGGCGACGGGTACGGCCGGGCGGTCCGGCCGGACGGGAGGGTCGGCGGCACCCGCCGGCCCGGGAGGGTGGGATAGGGTCCGGTCACCGCCTCGGACCCGGGAGATGCGATGCCCACCGACCACGTCGACGTGCTCATCGTCGGCGCGGGGTTGTCCGGTGTCGGTGCCGCCTGCCACCTGCGGCGCACCTGCCCCGACACGACGTACGCGGTCCTCGAGGCGCGGGACGCGATCGGCGGTACCTGGGACCTGTTCCGCTACCCCGGCATCCGCTCCGACTCGGACATGTTCACCCTCGGCTACGCGTTCCGCCCGTGGACCGCGCCGCAGGCCATCGCCGACGGCGACACCATCCTGCGCTACGTCCGGGAAACCGCCAGGGAGTACGGCGTCGAGGAGCACATCCGGTTCCGTCACCGGGTGCGTCGCGCCGAGTGGGACAGCACCACCGCCCGCTGGACGGTCCACGTGCACCGCGACGACACCGCCGAGGACATCGTCCTGACCTGCCGTTTCCTCTTCTGCTGCACCGGCTACTACCGGTACGACGCCGGCTACACCCCCGACTTCCCGGACGTCGGGCGGTACACGGGTCGGCTGGTGCACCCGCAGCACTGGCCCGACGACCTCGACCACACCGGCCGGCGGGTGGTGGTGATCGGCAGCGGGGCCACCGCGGTGACCCTGGTGCCGGCGCTGGCGCGGCGGGCCGGGCACGTCACCATGCTCCAGCGTTCCCCCACGTACGTGATCGCGTTGCCGGCCCGGGACCGGCTGGCCGACGTGCTGCGCCGCCGGCTACCCGCCCGCGCCGCCCACCGGCTGGTACGCGCCAAGAACGTGCTGTCCGGCACCGTCACCTACCAGCTCGCCCGGCGCGCGCCCCGGGTGGTGCGGGCGTTCCTGCGACGGGCCGCGAAGGGCCGGTTGCCCGCCGGGTACGACGTGGACCGGCACTTCTCGCCCCGCTACGACCCGTGGGACCAGCGGCTGTGCGTGGCACCCGACGGTGACCTGTTCGACGCCCTGTCCACCGGCCGCGCCTCGGTGGTCACCGACACCGTCGACGCGTTCACCCCGGACGGCGTCCGGCTCGGCTCCGGGGTGGAGCTGCCCGCCGACATCGTGGTCACCGCCACCGGGCTGCAACTGCTCGCCCTCGGCGGGATGACCCTCACCGTCGACGGCGTCGACGTCGACCTCGGCGCGACGGTGGCGTACAAGGGGATGATGCTGTCCGGGGTGCCGAACCTCGCGTTGACCATCGGCTACACCAACGCCTCGTGGACGTTGAAGGCCGACCTGGTCGCCACCTACGTGTGCCGGCTGCTGCGTCACCTGGACGCCACCGGCCAGCAGGTCGTCACCCCGGTCGCACCACCCGACGGCGACCTGTCGCCGCTGATCGACCTGCGGTCCGGGTACGTGCTGCGCAGTATGGACACGCTGCCCCGGCAGGGTGCCCGCGCGCCGTGGCGGCTGCACCAGAACTATCCCCGCGACGTCGTGCTGATGAAACACGGTCGGCTCGTCGACGAGGGGGTGCGTTTCTCCCGGGCGACCGCCGACACCCCGGTCGGCTGAGCCCGTCCCCACCGTCCTATCGTCTCTTTCCCGCAGCAAGGAGGCCGCGTGCGTAACTTCGACTTCACGGCCGGGACCGCCGTGGTCACCGGTGCCGCCAGCGGAATCGGCGAGGCCCTCGCCCACGGGCTGGCCCGCCGCGGCAGCGACCTGGTCCTGCTCGACCGCGACGGCGACCGGCTCGACGCGGTGGCCGCCGCGGTCCGCGCCACGCATCCCGGGCGTCGGGTCGACACCCACCTGGTCGACCTGGCCGACCTGTGCACCACCGCCCGGGTGGCCGAGGAGGTCATGGCCCGGCATCCCCGGATCCGGTTGCTGGTCAACAACGCCGGGGTGGCTCTCGGCGGCCGGTTCGACCAGGTCACCATGGACGAGTTCCACTGGGTCGTCGACATCAACTTCCGGGCCCCGGTGCAGCTCACCCACGCCCTGTTGCCGGCGTTGCGGGCCGAACCCGGCGCGCACCTGGTCAACGTGTCCAGCCTGTTCGGGCTGATCGCCCCGGCCGGCCAGGCCGCCTACGCGGCCAGCAAGTTCGCCCTGCGGGGCTTCACCGAGGCGCTGCGGCACGAGCTGGCCGACGACGGCATCGGGGTGACGTCGGTGCACCCCGGCGGCATCGCCACCCGCATCGCCCGCAACGCCCGGGTCGGCAGCGGGGTGCCCCGCGAGGAGTTCGACGCGGCGCGGCAGCAGTTCGAGAGGCTGCTGTCCATCCCGCCCGGACGGGCCGCCGAGGTGATCCTGCGCGGGGTCGAACGTCGGCGTGGCCGGGTGCTGATCGGCTGGTCGGCGAAGCTGCCCGACCTGCTGGCCCGGGTCGCGCCCGGATCGCACGGCCGGCTGGTCGCCGCCGGGGTCCGGCTCGTCGGTGGTCCGGGCCCGCGGTCCGCGCCGGCCGCCCGGGTGGCGGCCCCGGTGCCGACGGAGCTACCCGCCGGTGAGGTCGCCTGACCCGGGTCGGGGCACGACGCCGCCGGCCGCGACGGAGGGCCGGTCAGGGCGGGTTGCTGCCCCGCTTCTCCTCCTGCGCCAGCACCGCCTCCCGTAACTCCGGGTCGTCGCGGGCGGCCAGTTCCGCGGCGAGCCGGGGGTCACCCACCAGCCGCTCCCGGTTGCGGTGCAGGAACGCCGCGAACCCGCCGGTGTACGGGCAGGCGAGATCACCGAGTTCCCGGTCCGGCTGGTAGCGGCAGCCGGTGCAGTAGTCGCTGATCTCGTCGATGTACCGGCCGTCCACGGCGTACGGGCGGGTGTCCACCCGGGCCAGGTCGGCGTACTGGCTCATGCCGAGCACTGTCGTGTTCATCACCCATTCGGCGCCGTCGACGAAGCTGCGCTGGAACCAGTCGACCAGTTCGGTCGGCCGCCAGCCGCGCTGCAACGCGTGGTTGCCGAGCACCAGCAACCGCTGGGCGTGGTGTACCCAGGCCCGGTCCCGGACCCCGGCGAGCACGTCGGCCAGGCAGCGTGCCTCCACCGCGTCGGCGTCGAGGTCCTCGAACCACTGCGGCAGCGGTTCGGTCGCGGCCAGCCAACCGGTGCCCCGGTAGGGCGGGTCGACGTACCAGTAGAGCTGCCAGAGGAACTCCCGCCAGCCGAGCACCCCCCGGACGAACGCCTCCACCGAGGCCAGCGGGGCGTCACCCGACCGCCACGCCGCCTCCGCCCGGGACACGGCCGCCGCCGGGTCGAGCAGCCCGAGGTTGAACGCGGCGGAGAGCATCCCGTGCGCCAGCACCGGGTCCTCGGCGCTCATCACGTCGCCGTAGCGGCCGAACGCGGGCAGCCGGTACCGCAGGAAGTGCGCCAGCCGGTCCTCGGCCTCGGCGGCGGTGGCCGGATGGGAGCGGGGGGCGTCCCGGCCGACGAACCGCACCCCGTCGCGTTCCCACCGGTCCAGGTCGGCCCGCACCCCGGCGTCGATGTCGTCCTCGACGATCGGCGGTGGGGGTGGCACGTCCAGGGTGCGTCCGGCCGGGGCGCCGCGGTCATCGTCGGCCGGGCCGGGGCCGGTGAGCACCCCGTGGCGGCGCTTGGCGTACCGGTAGAAGTCGACCATCCGCAGCGGCCCGCGCCGGGGCCGGTCCGCCCAGTCGGCGAAGTCGGCCCGGTCGGTGACGAAACCCCGGGGCGGCAGGACCGTCAGCCCCGGCACGGACCGGACGAAGTCCCGGGCCGCCCGGGTGCTCGGGTGGCAGACCTCGACCGGGCCGTCGACGGCCGCCAGGGCCTCCCGGAACGTCGCGGTGCGCAGCAGCACCGCCCGGTCGCCGAGTTCGGCGGCGCGGTGGCGCAGCGCGCTGAGGATGAGGTGCGCCTTCTGCCGGTGCAGCCGCCGACGCCGGAACAGGTCGGAGACCTCGACCAGCAGCACCGGTTGCTGGTCGTCGTCGAGGAAGTGCGGCCCGAGTTGATCGGCGAGCAGCCACCGGCGGGGAGACATGCGTCGATTGTGCCCGCCGTCCGGTCACCCCACGTGCCGGGGTCGATCGGTCGCGGTGATCGCCCCTGCCCGCCCGGCCGGCGACCGCTCCTTCCGTCCGACAGTGGCGCGGGCCACCGGCGTCGCACCCGCCGCCGCCCGCCCCGCCGGCCCCGACGCACCATGGTGGTATGACGGATAGCCGTACGCCGATGTTCCCGTGCCGGGGCGCCACGCGGACCAGCTGGTTCCCGGCCCGCTACGGCCACCACGTCGACGGATCCGGCGCGGCGGACGCCGGCCCGACCCACCGGTGAGCGTCGTCTCCGCGCCCAGCGTCCGGCGCGCCACCGTGGTCTGGGCGGTGGCCGTCACCGCCTACCTGGCGGCGGTGTTCCACCGCAGCTCCCTCGGGGTGACCGGGGTGGAGGCCACCCACCGGTTCGCCATCAACGCCTCCGCGCTTGCCGTCTTCTCGGTCGCCCAGCTCGTCGTCTACGCGGCCATGCAGATCCCGGTCGGCGTGCTGCTGGACCGGTACGGTTCCCGCCGGCTGCTGCTGGCCGGCGGCACGCTGATGGTCGCCGGGCAGCTCTGCTTCGCCGTCGCCACCGACGTGCGGCTCGCCGTCGCCGCCCGGGTGCTGGTGGGCCTCGGCGACGCGATGACCTTCATCAGCGTGCTGCGGATCGTCGCGTTCTGGTTCCCGGGCCGGCGTAACCCCCTGCTGGTGCAGCTCACCGGCATGGTCGGTCAGCTCGGTGCGATCCTCGCCGCGGTGCCGCTGGTGGCGCTGCTGCACCGGGCCGGCTGGACCCCGGCGTTCCTGGTCGCCGCCGGGTTGGGGGCGACGACGGTGCTGCTGGTGCTCGTCGCCGTCCGGGACGCCCCGCACGTCGGGCCGGGGGCCGCCGTGACCCCCGCCCTGTCCGTGGTGCGGCGGGAACTCGCCGCCGCCTGGGCCCAGCCGGGCACCCGGCTGGGCCTGTGGACGCACTTCGTCGCCCAGTTCTCCGGGGCCGTGTTCGCGCTGCTGTGGGGGTACCCGTTCCTGGTGCAGGGGCAGGGGCTGGCGCCGACGGCCGCCGCGTCCCTGCTCAGCCTGATGACGGTCGGGACGCTGGTCGCCGGGCCGGTGGTCGCCCACCTGTGCGCCCGGCACCCGTTCCACCGCTCGGCGCTGGTCCTCGTGGTCACCGCGGCCAGCGCCGCGGTCTGGGCGGTCGTGCTGGCCTGGCCGGGCCGCTCGCCGCACTGGCTGCTGGTGGTCCTGGTGCTGGTGCTGGCCCTGGGCGGCCCCGGCGCGGTGATCGGCTTCGACTACGCCCGCACGTTCAACCCGGTGCACCGCATCGGCAGCGCCACCGGCATCGTCAACGTCGGCGGGTTCGTCGCCTCGATCGTGCTGGTGCTGGCGATCGGGGTGGTGCTGGACCTGACCACCCCGGCCGGCGCGTCGGCCCCGCCGCTGTCGGCGTTCCGGTGGGCGTTCGCCGTGCAGTACCTGCTCTGGGCGTTGGGTGCGGTCCAGGTGCTGCGGTACCGCAACGCCGCCCGGCGACGACGCGCACCGGCCACCGACGCCGGGCCGGTGGCGACGCCGGAGGTGACGGTGTGCGTACCGCCGGGGGAGCCGGCCGACGGTGGGGGTGAGCGGGCGGCGGGCGGCGAGTCCGGCGGACCGATGGGTCGGGCGGCATGATCGCGGTAGGTTCGGCGGTGAGCGGGACCCATCCGGCCGTCGGGCCGGCAGGCAGGGAGGACACAGCGTGAGCCAGGAAGTCCGGGGCGTCATTTCACGGAGCAAGGGCGCTCCGGTCGAGGTCACCACCATCGTGGTGCCCGACCCGGGGCCCGGCGAGGCGGTGGTGCGGGTGCAGTCCTGCGGGGTCTGCCACACCGACCTGCACTACCGCGAGGGCGGCATCAACGACGACTACCCGTTCCTGCTCGGCCACGAGGCGGCCGGGGTGGTGGAGCAGGTGGGCGAGGGCGTCACCGACGTCGCCCCCGGCGACTTCGTGGTGCTCAACTGGCGTGCCGTCTGCGGGCAGTGCCGGGCCTGCCGCCGGGGCCGGCCGTGGTACTGCTTCAACACCCACAACGCCGCCCGCAAGATGACCCTCACCGACGGCACCGAGCTGACCCCCGCCCTGGGCATCGGCTCGTTCGCCGAGAAGACGCTGGTCCACGCCGGCCAGTGCACCAAGGTCGACCCGGCGGCCCGGCCCGCCGCCGTCGGGCTGCTCGGCTGCGGGGTGATGGCCGGCCTCGGCGCGGCCATGAACACCGGGCAGGTCACCCGGGGTGACTCGGTGGCCGTCATCGGCTGCGGCGGGGTCGGCGACGCGGCGGTCGCCGGGGCCGTCCTGGCCGGCGCGACCACGATCATCGCGGTGGACACCGACGGCCGCAAGCTCGACTGGGCGCGCCGGTTCGGCGCCACCCACACCGTCGACGCCTCCGCCGAGGACGCCGTCGAGGCGATCCGGGCCGCCACCGGCGGCTTCGGCGCGGACGTGGTGATCGACGCGGTGGGCCGGCCGGAGACCTGGAAGCAGGCGTTCTACGCCCGGGACCTCGCCGGCACCGTCGTGCTGGTCGGGGTGCCCACCCCGGAGATGACCGTCGACCTGCCGCTGCTGGACGTCTTCGGCCGGGGCGGCGCGCTGAAGTCGAGCTGGTACGGCGACTGCCTGCCCAGCCGGGACTTCCCGCTGCTCACCCAGCTCTACCTGCAGGGCCGGCTCGACCTGGACGCCTTCGTCACCGAGGAGATCGCCCTGGACCAGGTGGAGGAGGCGTTCCGCCGGATGCACCACGGGGACGTGCTGCGGTCGGTGGTGGTGTTCCCGTGACCGCCCGGATCGACCACGCCGTCACCTCCGGCACGTTCTCCCTCGACGGGCAGACCTTCGACGTCGACAACAACGTCTGGGTCGTCGGCGACGACACCGAGTGCGTGGTGCTGGACGCCCCGCACGACGTGGCGGCGATCCGCCGGGTCGTCGGCGACCGGCGGGTGGTGGCGATCCTCGCCACGCACGCCCACGACGACCACGTCCGGGTCGCTCCCGACCTGGCCAAGGCCACCGGCGCACCGATCCTGCTGCACCCCGCCGACCGGGTGCTGTGGGATCTGGTGCACCCCGGGCTGGCCCCCGACGGGGAGCTGACCGACGGGCAGGAGATCACCGTCGGGGACACCGTCCTGCGGGTGCTGCACACCCCCGGGCACAGTCCCGGCGCGTGCAGTTTCCACGCCCCGGCGCTGGGTGCGGTGTTCACCGGCGACACCCTGTTCGCCGGGGGACCGGGGGCGACGGGGCGGTCGTACAGCGACTTCGCCACGATCGTCGAGTCGATCCGTACCCGGCTGCTCACCCTGCCGGCGGACACCGTGGTGCACACCGGGCACGGCGACGACACCACCGTCGGCGCGGAGGCCCCCCACCTGCAGGAGTGGCTGGCCCGCGGCCACTGAGGCCGGCTCCGCGCGTTCCGTTCCACCGTTCTGGCCGATATGGCGGTATTCGGGCTCCTCCGATGCCGCCATATCGGCGTTTCTGTGCCCCGGGGTCGGCGGATGTCCCGGTCCGGGGGGTGTGTCCGGTCCCCGGGATGAGCCGGGCCACAGCCCGAGCTGGCCTACGCATTTCCGGAATGACGGACAGGGGCGGTGGGTTGTGTTCCCCGTACGCCGGTCACCACACCTCCGGCCGGCGGGGCAGTTCCCCCGAGGCCCGCTCACCCCGGAGCGCGTCGCCACGATCGAAAGGGCAACCATCGTGAAGCTGGACTTCACCCGATGGCTCCCGGCCATCGCGAAGGACCGCAAAACCGCTTTGAGCATCGCCGGCGTCGCCGCCCTCGGCGGCCTGGCGTTCGGACCGGCCGCCGTGGCCGCCCCCGTCACCAGCGGCCCCCACGAGGGGGCCCGTGCCGCGATCGACCTGGCCACCGGCAAGGGCCGGCAGGGCGTCACCGTCGAGTCCGGCCTGACCACCGGCACCCCCACCACCGAGGTGCCGGCCGGCAAGCCGAGCACCGACGACCTCATCCCGCGCGGCGTCGAGGGCGCCCAGTCCCGCGTCCCGCTCGACGACGCGCAGCTCGCCAACGCCAAGGAGATCATCGCCGAGGCCAAGCGCAGCGGCGTGGGCGAGCGCGGCGCGGTGATCGGCGTGGCCACCTCGCTGCAGGAGTCGAAGCTGTACAACCTGGGGCACCTCGGCGCGTACAACGACCACGACTCGCAGGGCCTGTTCCAGCAGCGCCCGTCGTCGGGGTGGGGCACGCCCGAGCAGGTCACCGACCCCCGGTACGCCTCCCGGGCGTTCTTCGGCGCGTTGAAGAACGTGCACGGGTGGCGGGACCTGCCGCTGACCACCGCCGCGCAGACCGTGCAGGTCTCGGCGTACCCGTACGCGTACGCCCAGTGGGAGCAGCAGGCGGCGGACATCGTCCAGCAGCTCTGGTGACCCACGACCGGCCGGTCCCCTCGACGGGGGCCGGCCGGTCGGCGTCTGTCCGGGTCAGGCCGGGGCGTCCTCCCGGCGCAGCTTCGCCGACCCGGCCCCGACGGAGAACCCGGCGGCCCAGCGGCTCGCGCTGTCGGCCCGGGTCCGGTCGAGCAGGTGGTACCAGTCCATCCGGCAGCGCTGCGGGGTCACCTCCAGCACGCCGTAGCCGTGCCCGTCCAGCTCCGTCCACTTCACGTGCGGGTTCGTCGAGCGCAGCAGGGTCGCGCCGAGCAGGCTCAGCCCGTTGCCGGCCGGCAGCCCGAGGACGTCGTCGAGGTTGTCGCTGGTCACCGAGGGCACCACGAACTCGGCGGCGGCCGGGTTGGTCAACCCCGTCGAGCGGGTGGTCACCTCGCTGGCCCACGAGGTGTGGATGTCGCCGGTGAGGAAGACCACGTCCCGGGTGCCGGTGGCCCGCAGGTGGTCGACCAGCCGGTCCCGGTCGGCGTTGTAGCCGTCCCACTGGTCGGGGTTGAGCACCGCGCCGTTCTGCGGGATGCCGAGCAGCTTGGCCAGCGGGCCGAGCAGCCACGCCGGCAGCGAACCGAGGTCGACCCGGGCCATCATCACCGGGTTGCCGACCAGCTTCCACTGTGCCGTCGACCCGGACAGCCCGTCGGCGAGCCACCGCAGCTGGGCCGCGCCGGCGATGGTGCGGGCCGGGTCGTCCACCGCCGTGCCGCCGGCCTGCTGCGACCGGTACGACCGTAGGTCCAGCATGGACAGCTCGGCGAGCCGGCCGAAGCGCAACCGCCGGTAGATCGTGCCGTCCGCGCCGATCCGTACCGGCATCCACTCCTGGTACGCCTGCCGGGCGGCGGCGACCCGGTCGGACCACGCGCCCTCGCTGCCCGGGGTGTGGTTCTCCGCCCCGCCCGACCAGGCGTCGTTGGCGACCTCGTGGTCGTCCCAGGTGATCACCCAGGGTAGGGCGGCGTGCAGCGCCTGCAGGCCCGGGTCGGTCTTGTAGAGCGCGTGCCGGACCCGGTAGTCGGCCAGGGTCAGCGTCTCGTGTTCGGGCGCGACCGGGCGGACCACCGTGCCGCCGGCGTCGAACTCGCCGGTGCCGTACTCGTAGAGGTAGTCGCCGAGGTGCACGACCAGGTTGAGGTCACCCCGGTCGGCCAGCCGCCGGTAGGCCGCGAAGTGCCCGGCCTCCCAGTTCGCGCAGGACACCACGCCCAGCCGCAGCCGGTCGATCGCCGCGTCGGCCGCCGGGGCGGTCATCGTCCGACCGGTCGGCGACCAGGTGTCACCGTGACCGAACCGGTACCAGTAGGTCGTCGCCGGGGCCAGTCCGGTCACCGTGACCTTGACGGTGTGGTCGCGGGCCGGGCCGGTCGGTGCCACGCCCTGCGCGGTCACCGTGGCGAAGTCGGGGTCGGCGGCGACCTGCCAGCGCACGTCGACGTCCGGGCCGAGGCCGGAGCCGGGCAGCGCCTCCGCCACGGGGGTGACCCGGGTCCACAGCAGGATGCCGTCGGGCAGCGGATCGCCGGAGGCGACCCCGTGCCGGAACGCGCCGTCCGCCGCGTGGGCGGGACCGCTCGCGGCGAGGGTGGTGCCGGCGAGGACGGCGGTGCCGGCGGAGGCGCCGGCGAGGCGCAGCAGGGTACGACGGTCGAGGGTGTTCGTCATGGTCTATGTGTCTACCGGGTGCTGCGGTGCGTGCGCAGCCCCGTGCGGTGAGTGTTCGCCGACGGTTCCCCCGCGGTTGGTGTCGTCGGTGGACTCCGGTTCCGGCGGCGGTGCGCGGCGGACTCAGCGGCGGTGGGCGGCGCGGTGGTTCAGCACGATGTCGGTCGCCGCGGCGACCAGGGCCAACGCGACGATGCCCATGGCCAGCAGCAGGGAGTGCCGGAACGCGGCGGCCCACTGGCCGTCGGTGCTGGCCAGCGACGAGAAGAACAGCGCGCCGACGGCGGCGATGCCGGCGGCCGACCCGATCCGCTGCCCGGTCTGCAACATGCCGGCCGCGCTGCCCGCCTGCGGCACCGGCACCTCGGACAGGGTCAACGTCTGGTTCGGGGTGATCACCAGGCCGCTGCCCAGCCCGGCGAGCAGCAGGGGCAGCGCGGTGAGCAGCGGGACCGAGCCGTGCGGGTCGCCGCGCAGCACGAACACCACCCCACCCAGCCCGACCAGCACCATGACCAGCCCGATCCCGACCAGCGGCCGGCCGAACCGGTTGACCAGCCGGCCACCCAGGGCGGCGGCCAGCGCCGAGCCGAGGGCGAACGGGGTGATCGCCAGGCCGGCGGTCAGCGCCCGGTAGCCGAGACCGTTCTGCAGGTAGAGGGTGAAGATGAAGAAGATCGCGGTGAAACCGCCGAAGTAGATGAGCGCGATCACCGCCCCGATCGTGTACGACCGCAGCCGGAACAACCCCAGGTCGAACAGGGGCGTGCGGGTGCGCCCGTACCGGTGCTCCCAGAACCCGAAGCCGGCCAGGACCACCAGCCCGGCCGGGATCAGCGCCCACTTCCACGGGCTGGGCCACTGTTCCCGCTGCACCAGGGGCAGCAGCAGGAGTGTCACGCCGACGCCGAGCAGCAGCACCCCGAGCGGGTCGAGGCGGTGCCGGTCGAGCCGGCCGGCGGCCCGGGTGGGCAGCAGCCGCCAGCCGAGCAGCACCGCGAGCACCCCGACGGGGACGTTGACGAAGAACACCCACCGCCAGCCGTGGTCCTCCCCGCCGAGTTGGATGAGCAGGCCGCCGAGCAGGGGGCCGACGGCGGTGGAGATGCCGATGGTCGCGCCGAGCAGGCCGAACGCGCGACCCCGCTCCGCGCCCCGGAACAGCTGCTGGATCAGGCCGGTCACCTGCGGGTTGACCACTCCGGCGGCGACGCCCTGCAGGAGCCGGGCGGCGACCAGCCAGGTCGGGGACTGGGCCAGCCCGGCCAGCGCGCTGGTGACGGTGAACAGGGCTACCCCGACGACGAAGGCGTTACGGCGGCCCCGGGCGTCGCCGAACCGGCCGGCCGGCACCAGGACCAGCCCGAAGGTCAGCGCGTAGCCGGACAGCACCCACTGCAGGTCGCTCGGGCTGGCCTGCAACGACCGTTCCATCGACGGGATGGCGACGTTGACGATGCTGACATCCAGCAGCGTCATGAACGCCGCGACCAGGCCGACGCCGAGGGCCTGCCAGCGGCGGCGGTCGTCGGTGGGGCTGCTCATGGGACCGTCGGCGGTGGCGCGGTCCCGCACGGACCGGTGATCGGGCATGCCGCAGCGCTACCCGCGGGCCGGTGCGGCAAACCGGTGTCCGGCCCGGCCGCCCGGCGGGGCGCGGCGGCGCTCACGCCGGCTGGCGGGCGCACCAGCGGGGGCCGAAGTCCAGCCCGGCCAGCGGCGAGTCCTCCCGGTGCAGCAGGCCCTTCTCGGTGAGCTGGCGCAGGGGCGCGTGGACGTCCTGCTCGGCCAGCCCCGCCTCCTCGGCGATCAGGTCGGGGTAGGGAACCTGACTGCGTGTCTCCAGCACGCTGACCGCCTCGTAGACGCGCACCTCGACCTCCGACAGACGTACCTGCTGCATCGTGCCCCTCCTTGCCGTCACCCCGGCCGGCCGGTCGGGCGGTCCGGGTGGCGCGGCTTACCCGCTGGCCGCCCGACGATGCCTGCCGACGGCCGGTCGTGCGCGCTACCGGACGGGCCGGTGCCCTAGGCTGGACGGCATGATCATCTGGGATCTCGTCGTGGTCGGTGCCGGGCCGGCCGGGCTCAGCGCGGCCCGGGAGGCCGCCGCGGCCGGCGTGCGGACGCTGGTGCTGGACCGGGCCGTGCACCCCCGCTACAAGACCTGCGGAGGTGGCCTGATCGGCACGTCGCTGTCGATGGTGGCCGGCCGGATCGAGGTGCCGGCGCACGACCGGGTCGACCGGGTCACCTTCACCCGCGACGGCCGGTGGGGCTTCACCCGCCGGCACGGCACACCCCTGGTGACCATGGTGCGCCGCGAGGAGTTCGACGACCGGCTGCGCGCGGCGGCGGTGTCCGCCGGGGCCGAGGTCCGCGAGGGCGTCGCCGTACGTGCCCTCGACCAGGACCCCGACACGGTACGTGTCCGACTGGCCGACGGTTCCACGGTGACCGCCCGGACGGTGATCGGGGCCGACGGTTCCGCCGGGGTGACCGCCCGGCACGTGGGGGTCCGGTACGGGCAGGTGGATCTGGGCCTGGAACGGGAGTTGCCGGTGTCACCCGCGCAGGCGGCCCGCTGGCGGGGGCGGCTGCTGCTGGACTGGGGCCCGTTCCCCGGCGCGTACGGCTGGGTGTTCCCCAAGGGGGACCTGCTCACCGTCGGCGTGATCGGGGCCCGGGGCGAGGGGGAGCGCACCCGTGCCTACCTGCACCGCTTCCTCGACCGGCTGGGCCTGGCGCAGGTGCCCGCCGCGCACGACTCCGGGCACCTGACCCGGTGCCGGGTCGACGACTCGCCGCTTGCCCACGGCCGGGTGCTGGTGGCCGGGGACGCGGCCGGCCTGCTGGAGCCGTGGACCCGGGAGGGGATCAGCTACGCGCTGCGCTCCGGGACGCTGGCCGGCGCGGCGGTCGCCGCCGGTGACCTGGACCGCTACCCCCGCGAGGTGCACGAACGCCTGGTGCCGTCGATGCGCGCCGGGCGGCGGATGCTGACCCTGTTCGCCCGCCGCCCGGAACTGTGCCACGCGTTGGTGGCGACCCCGGCCGGCTGGTCGATGTTCGTCCGGTTCTGCCAGGGCCGGCTGAGCTTCGACCGGACCATGGACCGGCTGCCGGTGCGGGCCGTGGCGGCCCTGCTGGACCGGCGGCCCGCCCGGGGCCGGCGGCCGGCCGGGCCGCCCGTGCCCTGACCCGCCGGCCCGTGGCGGGCCGATGGAGCCGGGTCAGGGCACGATCACCGCGCGGCCGTGGATCTCGCCGGCCCGCAGCAGGTCGTACGCCTCGGGCGCGCGGTCCAGCGGGAAGGTCTGCACGTCGGCGGTGAGCAGCCCGGCGCGGCCCAGGGCGATCACCTCCTGGAGTTCGGCCCGGGTGCCCCAGAACGGGACCGTGACGCTGGTCTCGAACGGCACGGTGGGCGGTGCGTCGGCGACCGGCCGTACCGGCATGGTGCCGCCGCCCAGCCCGACCAGCAGCAGCCGGCCACCGGTGGCCACGACGCCGCGGGCGGTGGCGAGGGTGGCGTCCACCCCGACGCAGTCGATGACCACGTCCGCGCCGTCGGGGGCCGGGCCGACCAGCTCCCGGATCCGGTCGACGGTGTCGGGGCCGGCCGGCACCACGTGGTGCGCGCCGACCCGGGTGGCCAGGTCGAGGGCGGCGACGTTGCTGTCCACCGCGATGATCCGTACTGCGGTGGTGGCGGCGAGGATCTGCACCGCCATGTGCCCCAGCCCGCCGATGCCGATCACCACGGCCGACGTGCCGGGCCGCAGCGCCGGCCGGGCCAGCTCGATCGCGTGGTACGGGGTCAGCCCGGCGTCGGTCAGCGGCGCCGCCTGGGTCACCGCCAGGTCACCGACGGGCAGCAGCCGGGAGGCCGGCACCACCACGTGTTCGGCCAGCCCGCCGTCGCGGCTGAGCCCGATCCCGCCGAGCGGCACGGTGCGGCACTGGTTCTCCAAGCCCCGCAGGCAGCCCCGGCAGGTGCCGCAGCCGATGATCCCGTAGACGGCGACCCGCTCCCCGGCGGACCAGCCGGTGACGCCGTCGCCGAGGGTGTCCACGGTGCCGGCGATCTCGTGGCCGAGGGTGATCGGGGTGGGGAAGGCACCCGGCGGGGCGTCGAGGATGTGCAGGTCGGAGTGGCAGGCCCCGACCGCGCCGACGCGTACCAGCACCTCGCCGGGGCCGGGTGTCGGGGTGGGCACCTCCACCTGTTCGAGCACCCCGGGGGCGGTCATCCGTACCGCGCGCATGGTTTCGTCCTCTCGTCGCCGACGGTCCCGCGCGCTTACCCCTCCCGCCGGCCTTGATGCCGGGTGCACACTGAGCGTCATGAGCGAATCGTTCACCGACGAGCAGTACGCGTTCCTGCGGCACGCGCGCTTCGGCGAGCTGCCACCGTCGGTACGCCCCGACGAGCGGTCGGCGTCGACCGAGACCGACCCGCCCCGCTACCAGCCCGATCCGACTCCCGGCCAGTACGAGCAGGACCTGCGCGCGGGCGGCTGAGCCCGCGGGGCCCCGGGGTGGCACCCCGGGGCCCGTCGACCTGCGCGGTGAGCGTCGGCCGGGCGGCTCAGAACACCGGCACGCCGGCGCGGACCAGCCGCCAGTTCGGCCCGAAGAAGTCGGCCGGGTCGATGGTGCCCCTGGCCTGCGCCCAGTCGATGAGCAGCTGGCGGATCTCCTGCTGCGCGTTGTAGACCTGGGTCTTCACGATGCCGGGGAAGTTCCCGCCGCCGCTGCGCCGGTAGTTGTTCACCGCGACCACGAACTGCGCGTCGGCGGCGACCGGGGTGTCGGTGCCGGGCAGCACCAGCCGGGTGATCCGCTGCCCGACCGGCCGGGAGACGTCGATGTCGTAGTCCAGCCCGGAGATCACGTCGTAGTTGTAGTCCGGCACGGCCGGGTCGCTGATCGTCGCCGGGTCGACAGGTGCGCCGACGGGCAGCGTGGTGAAGTACTTCGCCGAGTACTCCAGGTACGCCGTCACCTCGGCCCCGGTGAGCACCACCGCCTCCAGGGTGTTGTCGTAGACGTACAGCCCGGCGACGTCACGGATGCGCACGTCACCCTGCGGGAACACGGCGGTGCGGCTGAACGGCGCGGCGATCGACAGCACCGGCAGCGCCGCGTACGGGCCGCCGGTGAGCGCGGCGGTGACCACTTCGGTCTGCACGTGGTTGATGAAGTCCAGGATCGGGGTGTCCCGGTAGCGCGACTCGGCCGCCGACAGTTCCTGCGCGGACCGGGCGACCACCGTGTTGACGTACCCGACGGTCTTGTCGTGCTGGCCCCGCACGGCGGCGAGCACCTTCGGGTCCTCGACCACCGTGTTGGTGTTGAGCATGGTGGCGCCCTTGGCGACGACCTTCCAGCGGCCCCGCTCCCGGGTGAGGGTGAAGTCCATCCGGGTCAGCCGCTGCCCCCACTTGGACGGTTCGGCGGTGAGCACCTGCGCACCGGTGGCGGTGTTGGTGACGAACTTCTCCACCACCTCGTTGTGGGCGTGGCCGAACAGGATCGCGTCGATGCCGGGGACCTGCTGGGCGATCAGATTGACCGGGTTCTCGTTGGGCAGCTCCGGGCCGTAGCTGGAGGTGCCGCTGTCGCCACCGTGGGCGGAGAGGATGACCAGGTCCGCGCCGCGTGCCCGCATGACCGGCACCCACTTCGCGGCGGTCTCCACCATGCCGGGGAAGACCAGCTTGCCCTCCACGTTGCCCTTGTCCCAGATGGCCACCCCGGGGTTGGTCAGGCCGAGGATACCCACGGTCAGGGTCGGCGAGCCGGGCCCGCCGGGCCGCACCCGCTTGAGCACGTACGGCTGGAACGCCGGCTTGCCGGTCTTCGCGTTCACCGCGTTCGCGGCCAGCGCCGGGAAGCCCAGCTGGTCGATCCAGGTGGCCAGCAGCGGCAGCCCGTAGTTGAACTCGTGGTTGCCCAGCGTCACGGCGTCGTACCGCAGGATGTTCATCGCGCGGGCCATCGGGTGCGTCGCGCCGGTGACGGTGATCGGCTCCTGCTTGGCGTAGTACGTGGCCAGCGGGGTTCCCTGGATGGTGTCGCCGGCGTCGAGGACCAGGGTGGCCCGGCCCCGGCGCTCGGCGCGGATCTGGTTGACCAGGGTGGCGAGCTTGGCGATGCCGACGTCGTTGTGCTTGCTGTCGTCGAACTCGGCGTCGCGGTAGTAGTCCCAGTTGTAGACGTTGCCGTGGGTGTCCGAGGTGCCCAGGACGGTCAGGTCCCAGGTCTTCGGACCCTTCGGGCCCTGCCGCTGCGCCGCCTGGGCGGGCGCGCCGGCGATCAGCGGGGCGGTGGCCGCGGCGGCGGCGACGGCCAGCACCTGGCGGCGCGACGTGCCGGGGGAGGAGGTCATGGGGGTGCCCTTCGACGGGGATGGACGCGCCTCGTAAGCGCCGTTGCGCACCATAACGAGCAGCGGTCACTCCTGCCACAGTGGCCCGCACTGTTCCACCACCGCGCCGTCGCCGGCCACCCGCCTGTCACACCGCCGTCGTCGGATGCCCGCGCGGGTTGTTTCCGGCCGATCCGTCGGGGTAGGTGACCGAGAGACCCAGAACGCACCAAACCAGACAGGGGAGCCGCACGGTGAGCCAGGACCAGTACACCCCGCAGGACCCGAACACCCAGTACGGCCACCAGGAGGGTCAGTCGGCCCAGCAGCAGTCGACGCCCGGCCGGACCGACCGGATGGGTCCGGAGCCCGACCACGGCGAGACGTCGTACCGGGGCAGTGACCGGCTGGCGGGCAAGCGGGCCCTGATCACCGGCGGCGACTCGGGCATCGGCCGGGCGGTGGCGATCGCGTTCGCCCGGGAGGGCGCCGACGTGGTGGTGTCCTACCTCGACGAGGACGAGGACGCCGACGCCCGGGAGACCGTCCGGCTGATCGAGGAGGCGGGCCGCCGGGGGGTCGCGGTGCGCACCGACCTGACCGACGAGCAGCACTGCCGTGACCTGGTCGACCGGACGGTGACCGACCTCGGTGGCCTGGACATCCTGGTCAACAACGCGGCCTACCAGATGGCCCAGGACGACGGCATCGAGGCGATCAGCACCGACCAGTTCGACCGGGTGATGAAGACCAACCTGTACGCGATGTTCTGGCTCTGCCGCAGCGCCCTGCCGCACCTGAAGGAGGGCGCGACGATCATCAACACCACCTCCATCCAGGCGTTCGACCCGTCGCCGCCGCTGCTGGACTACGCCACCACCAAGGCGGGCATCGCCAACTTCACCAAGGGGCTCGCCGCGCAGCTCGCCGACCGGGGCATCCGGGTCAACGCGGTCGCACCCGGCCCGATCTGGACGCCGTTGATCCCGGCGACCATGCCGCCTGAGAAGGTGGAGCAGTTCGGCACCGACACCCCGCTGGGCCGGCCCGGGCAGCCCGCCGAACTGGCCCCGGCGTACGTCTTCTTCGCCTCCCAGGAGTCCAGCTACGTCACCGGGGAGATCCTGGGCGTGACCGGCGGCCGGTTCACCAAGTGACCGCCCCGTCGGCCGGGCCGGGGCCAAGGCCCCGGTCCGGCGGTCAGCGGGGCCAGTCCGCCAGCCGGTTGCGGACCTGCGCGATCTGTGCCGGGTCCAGGCCGTAGCGGGCGAGCCGCCGGTCCGGCAGCCGGTCCAGGTAGCGGCCGGCGGCCCGCACGTCGTCGTCGGCCAGCGCCGGGTCCACCTGCCGGGCCAGGGTCAGCAGCTCGTCGACCGGGTACTGCGCCAGCGCGGCGGCGACGTCGATGTAGTCGCGGGCCTCCCGCCGGTTGACCAGGGCGGCGGTCTTGTTGGCGATCAGGTCGCGGACGTCCATCACCGGGCCGAGGTCCATCACCACCGGTGAGCGGTAGCGGTCGAGCCGGGCCAGGCTGAGCCGGATCTGCCGGTCGTCCCGGCCGACCACGAAGTCCCGGATGTCCCGGTCGAAACCCTCGAACAGGTCACCGAGGTCGCTGTCCGGGTCGGCCGGCGCGACGGTGTACCCGGCGCGTTCCAGCGCGGCGCACACCTCCGCCGCCGCGGCGGCGGCCGCCCCCTCCACGTCGGCGAACAGGTCGACGTCCTCGGTGGGGCGGGTGACCAGGCCGTGCGCCGCCCACGCCACCCCGCCGCCGAGGACGAACCGGTGCGGCCCGGCCGCGGTGAGGGCGACCCGGGCGACCTCCCGGTAGAAGTCGTGCAGGTGGGTCACGCGGTCCGCAGACCCCGGTGCCGGCTCTCCCAGGCCGACCGGACCCCCCGGGGCAGGTTGAGCCGCCGCCACACCCGGCGCAGGGTGCGTCCGTCGATCAGTGCCCGCAGGTCGTCGGCGCGGGTGGTCTCGCGCAGCACGTTCTCGTACAGCCAGAGCAGGTCGTCCGGTTCGGCCAGGTCGAACGTGCGTTCGCTGCTCCACATCAACCGGACCGGCAGCTCCACCACCCCGCCGGTGGGGCCGGTCAGCTCCGCCAGGGTGCGTGCCACCACCACCGGCCGGCCGGGCCGGGCCAGGTGGGCGGTGGTCGCCAGGGTGGCCTGCATGCTGTCAGGGTAACGCCGCCGCGACCTGCGCCGGCACGCGACTTTCCCCGAACCGGCCCGGGCCGCCATGCGCCGGCCCTGCGCGACCGGGACGCGGACGGCCGGCGCGGGGTATCCTGGTGGGCAGGAGCGTCGGTGTGTCCAGTGTCCCCGGGCCTCACCTGAATTGCCGTCGCGGAGTTCCGTTCGGCTGGAGCCGCGTTGCGCCACGCGCCGAGAGGCGACATGCACACCGGCGCTCCGCCACCGCTATACGGCGCTGCCCCCGACCCCTCCGGTCGGGGGCAGCGCCGTACCGGTGCGCGGGAGATCCCCGCACCCGGGTCGCATCCTCCGCCGTGCTGGCCTATGTTCAGTAGGTCGGATCATGCCCGGGAGGGAGGTGCGCGGTGGGTCTGCGGACGTTCATCTCCGGCTGGCCGGTCTACCGGCAGCTCACCGGCACCGACCCGCTCGGCCGGGGCGCGGCGGCGCAGTCGGACCGGTCCGCCGGGCTGACCGCCCGTACCGAGACCGCCGACCGGGTGGCCCGCTCGGTCTGCCCGTACTGCGCGGTCGGCTGCGGGCAGCGGGTGTACGTCTCCGACGACCGGGTCACCCAGATCGAGGGCGACCCGGACAGCCCGATCTCCCGGGGGCGGCTCTGCCCGAAGGGCTCGGCCAGCAGGAGCCTGGTCACCAGCCCGCTGCGGCAGACCACGGTCCGCTACCGCCGACCGTATTCCACCGAGTGGGAGGATCTCGACCTCGACACCGCGCTGGACATGATTGCCGACCGGGTCCTCGCCGCCCGCGAGCAGACCTGGGAGGAGGTCGACAGCGACGGTCGTCCGCTGCACCGTACGCTGGGCATCTCCAGCCTGGGCGGGGCGACGCTGGACAACGAGGAGAACTACCTCATCAAGAAGCTGTTCACGGCGATGGGGGCGCTCCAGATCGAGAACCAGGCCCGCATTTGACACTCCGCCACCGTCCCCGGTCTGGGGGCCAGCTTCGGTCGCGGTGGCGCGACGGACTTCCAACAGGACCTCGCCAACGCTGACGTCATCGTCATCCAGGGCTCGAACATGGCCGAGGCCCACCCGGTGGGCTTCCAGTGGGTCATGGAGGCCAAGCGGCGCGGCGCGAAGGTCTTCCACGTCGATCCCCGGTTCACCCGCACCAGCGCGGTGGCCGACTCGTACCTGCCGATCCGGGCGGGCACCGACATCGCCCTGCTCGGTGGCGTGGTGCGCTACATCCTGGACAACGAGCTGGACTTCCGGGAGTACGTGCTGGCGTACACGAACGCGGCGACGATCGTCAGCGAGCAGTTCGCCGACACCGAGGACGGCGACGGCCTGTTCTCCGGCTACGACCCGAACACCGACAGCTACGTGCAGACCAGCTGGCAGTACGCCGGGCACGAGGGGGACTCCGGCAGCGGGCACACCGCCAAGGAACGCGACAGCGCGGCCGGCCTGCGGCACGAGTCGCACGGCGCGCAGGTGCACGGGCAGACCGAGCGGGACGAGACCCTGCAGCATCCGCGCTGCGTCTACCAGATCCTGCGCCGGCACTTCGCCCGCTACACCCCGGAGATGGTGGAGCGGGTCTGCGGCATCCCTGCGGAGAAGTTCCTGGAGCTGGCGCGGGCCTGGACGGAGAACTCGGGCCGGGACCGCACCGGCGCGCTGGTCTACTCGGTGGGCTGGACGCAGCACAGCGTCGGTGTGCAGTACATCCGCACCGGGGCGATCATCCAGTTGCTGCTGGGCAACATGGGCCGGCCGGGCGGCGGCATCCTGGCGTTGCGCGGGCACGCGAGCATCCAGGGCTCCACGGACATCCCGACGCTGTTCAACCTGCTGCCGGGTTACCTGCCGATGCCGCACCACGCCGACCACCCGACGTTCGACGAGTGGGTGGACAGCATCCGCCACCCCGGGCAGAAGGGCTTCTGGGGCAACGCGCGGGCGTACGCGGCGAGCCTACTCAAGGCGTACTGGGGGGACGCGGCGACGCCGGACAACGACTTCTGCTACGACCACCTGCCCCGGATGACCGGCGACCACGGCACCTACCAGCAGGTGCTGAACATGATCGACGGCAAGATCAGGGGATACTTCCTGCTCGGCCAGAACCCGGCGGTGGGCTCGGCGCACGGGCGGGCGCAGCGGCTCGGCATGGCCAACCTGGACTGGCTGGTGGTCCGCGACCTGTTCATGATCGAGAGCGCCACGTTCTGGAAGAACGGCCCGGAGGTGGCCACCGGCGAGATCGTGCCGCAGGAGTGCCGCACCGAGGTGTTCTTCCTGCCGGCGGCCTCGCACGTGGAGAAGGAGGGCACCTTCACCCAGACCCAGCGGCTGTTGCAGTGGCGGGAGAAGGCCGTCGAGCCGCCGGGCGACGCCCGCTCCGAGCTGTGGTTCTTCTACCACCTGGGGCGGCGACTGCGGGAGCGGCTGGCCGGTTCCCCCCACCGCCGTGACCGTGCCCTGCTCGACCTGGCCTGGGACTACCCCACCCACGGCCCGCACGACGAGCCGAGCGCCGAGGCGGTGCTGCGCGAGATCAACGGCTACGACGTGTCCACCGGCCGTCCGCTCTCCTCGTTCACCGAGGCGAAGGACGACGGCAGCACTGCCGTCGGCTGCTGGATCTACTCCGGCGTCTACGCCGACGGCGTCAACCAGGCCGCCCGCCGCCGGTCCCGGCACGAGCAGGACTGGGTGGCCGCGCAGTGGGGCTGGGCGTGGCCGGCGAACCGGCGCATCCTCTACAACCGGGCGTCGGCCGATCCGCAGGGCCGACCGTGGAGCGACCGTAAGAAGTACGTCTGGTGGGACCCGCAGGCCGGCGAGTGGACCGGCTACGACGTGCCGGACTTCGAGAAGACGAAACCGCCGGGGTACCGGCCGCCGCAGGGGGCGTCGGGCACCGAGGCGTTGGCCGGGGACGACCCGTTCGTCATGCAGGCCGACGGCAAGGGCTGGCTGTACGCGCCGAGCGGGGTGCTCGACGGTCCGCTGCCGACGCACTACGAGCCGGCGGAGTCGCCGATGCGCAACCCGCTCTACGGCCAGCAGGCCAACCCGACCCGCAAGGTGTACGCCCATCCGGTGAACTCGGTGAACCCCAGCCCGCCGCAGCAGCACAGTGAGGTCTTCCCGTACGTGTTCACGGTCAGCCGGCTCACCGAGCACCACACGGCCGGGGCGATGAGCCGTACGGTGCGTCCGCTGGCCGAGCTGCAACCGGAGATGTTCGTGGAGGTGTCCCCGGAGCTGGCTACCGAGGCGGGCCTGACCCACCTCGGCTGGGCGCACCTGATCAGCGGGCGGGCGGTGATCGAGGCGAAGGTGCTGGTCACCGACCGGCTCACCCCGTTGCGGGTGGACGGTCGGGTCATCCACCAGCTCTGGTTGCCGTACCACTTCGGGTACGAGGGCCTGGTCACCGGCGACTCGGCCAACGACCTGTTCGGCATCACCCTGGACCCGAACGTGCTCATCCAGGAGAGCAAGGTCGGCACCTGCGACATCCGGCCGGGCCGGCGACCGACCGGCCCGGTGTTGCGGGACCTGGTCGAGGACTACCGTCGACGGGCCGGGATCGTGCCCGGCGAACGCCCGCCGACGGTGACGACCCCGGTGCTGCGGCCGGCCGGTCGAAGCGACGACGGCCCACGGGAGAAGGGCGCCGACCATGCCTGACGCCAACAGCCTCTACGGCCCGCTCGATCCGGCCCCGGACGCGGGCTGGACGGCTGCCGGCCCCCGGATGGGGTTCTTCACCGACACCAGCGTCTGCATCGGCTGCAAGGCGTGCGAGGTGGCCTGCAAGGAGTGGAACGCCGTCCCCGAGTCCGGCTTCGACCTGCTCGGCATGTCGTACGACAACACCGGCGCGTTGACGGCGAACTCCTGGCGGCACGTGGCCTTCATCGAGCAGCCGGTGCCGGCCGGGCACCGTACGGCGACCTTCGCCGGGAACCCGACCGGCGGCTCGGCCGGTGCCACGTCGGCGGCGGTCGCCGCCGGCACCGGCAGCGCCAGCGGCACGAACCCGGGCGTCCCTGCGGGTGACGCCGACGCCGCCGCCCGGATGGCCGACGCCGGGTCGTCCACCGCCCGGGACGGCACGGGCACCCGGTTCCTCGGGATGCCGGGGGCCGCACCGCCCGGCCGGGGCACGGGTGCCGAGACCCGCACCGACTTCCGCTGGCTGATGATGTCGGACGTCTGCAAGCACTGCACCCACGCCGCCTGCCTGGACGTCTGCCCCACCGGGTCGCTGTTCCGCACCGAGTTCGGCACCGTCGTGGTGCAGGAGGACATCTGCAACGGCTGCGGCTACTGCATCTCCGCCTGCCCGTACGGGGTGATCGACCAGCGTAAGGGTGACGGTCGGGCGTGGAAGTGCACGCTGTGCTACGACCGGCTCGGCGCGGGGATGACCCCGGCCTGCGCCCAGGCCTGCCCGACCGAGTCCATCCAGTACGGTCCCCTCGACGAGCTGCGGGAGCGGGCCGCGCAGCGGGTCGCCACGCTGCACGAGCGGGGCGTGCCGGAAGCCCGGCTCTACGGCCACGACCCGACCGACGGTGTCGGCGGCGACGGCGCGTTCTTCCTGCTCCTCGACGAGCCCGAGGTGTACGGGCTGCCCCCGGATCCGGTGGTCACCACCCGGGACCTGCCCCGGATGTGGCGGCGGGCCGGGTTGGCCGCGTTGGCGATGACGGCGGCGGCCGTCGCGGCGTTCGTCGGGGGGTCGTCGTGACCGCCGGCCGGCTCCCGGTGGGGCAGCGGTTCCGGGGCTTCCGCGCCCGGCTCGCCGCCGACGGTGTGTTCCGGCCGCAGCGCTCCTCGGCACGGCTCGGCCACGGCCCGAAGGTCGGCCCGGCCGCCACCACACCCCCGACCGGTGCCGTGGGCGCTGCCGACGCGCCGGTCGTCGGGCCGGCCCGGGACGCGCCGCCGGTGGCGCGGCGGCGTGGTCGGGGTGGGCGCGGCGGCGAGGAGCTGCGCGTCCCGGAGGCGGAGTTCACCTCCTACTACGGCCGGCCGATCCTCAAGGCCCCGGTGTGGCGGTGGGACATCGCCGCGTACCTGTTCACCGGCGGGTTGGCCGCCGGGTCGTCCCTGCTGGCCGCCGGAGGGCAGCTCACCGGTCGGCCGGCGCTGCGCCGGGCCGGTCGGGTCACCGCGTTGGGCGCGGTCACCGCCAGCGCCTACTTCCTGATCCACGACCTCGGGCGGCCGGCGCGGTTCCACCACATGCTGCGGGTGGCGAAACCGACCTCGCCGATGTCGGTGGGCACCTGGATCCTCACCGCGTACGGCCCGGCCGCCGGGTTGGCCGCCGTCGCCGAGGGTGCACCGCTGCTACCGGCACGCGGCGTGTTCTCCCCGGTGCGTCGGCTGCTGCCGCCGGCCGGGCAGGTCGCCGGGCTGGCCGCCGCCGCCGTCGCGCCGGCGCTGGCCACGTACACGGGTGTGCTGCTGGCCGGTACGGCGGTGCCGTCCTGGCACGAGGCGTACCCGGAGCTGCCGACCATCTTCGCGGGCAGCGCCCTGGCCAGCGGTGCCGGCGTGGGGCTGCTGGCCGCGCCCTGCGCCCAGGCCGGGCCGGCCCGGCGGATGGCGGTGGCCGGGGCGGCCCTGGAACTGTGGGGCGCGCACTCGGTGGAGACCCGGCTGGGGCTGCTCAGTGAGCCCTACCGGCTCGGCACGGCGGGTCGGCTGCTGCGCGCCGGTCGTCTGCTCACCGCCGCCGGGGTGGTCGGGGCGCTGGCCGGGCGACGCAGCCGGGTGCTGTCCGCGCTGTCCGGCACGGCGCTGCTGGCCGCGTCGGTGGCCACCCGGTTCGGCATCTTCCACGGCGGGGTGGCCTCGGCGCGGGACCCGAGGTACACGGTGCTGCCGCAGCGGGAGCGGATCCGCCGCCGCGAGGCCGGGCAGGTCTGACACCTCGCCGCATCACCGGCGGGGTGCTGTGGTTGACTCGGGGGCGGAGGCGTTCAGGCGGCTGGTGCCCCTCCCAGCCTTCAAAGCTGGTGTGGTCCGGGACCCGGGCCAGGCGGGTTCGATTCCCGTCCGTCTCCGCCAACCGTCTGCGGGGGAGATGACGACGCATGGGTGAGGCGGTCGATCCGCGTCGGCGGGTGCCCCGCACCGACACGATGCTGGCCGATCCGGCGCTGGCCGCGGCGGTGGCGACCCTCGGTCGGGCCCGGGTCAAGGCCGCCGTCGGCCATGCCCAGCAGCGGGCCCGGCACGGTGAGATCGGCCCCGAGCAGGTCCGCGACGCCGCCCTCGCCGCCTTGCCCGCCCCGACCCCCCGGGCGGTGCTCAACGCCACCGGGGTGGTGCTGCACACCAACCTCGGTCGGGCCGTGCTGTCCCCGGCCGCCGTCGACGCGCTGGTCGCCGCCGCCGGCAGCACCGACGTGGAGCTGGACCTGGGCACCGGCCGGCGGGCCCGCCGCGGCCGGGAGGCGCTGGCCGCGCTGGCCGCCGCGGTGCCCGACGCCGCCGCCGTGCACGTGGTCAACAACGGGGCGGCGGCCCTGGTGCTCGCCGCGACCGCGTTGGCCGCCGGCCGGGAGATCGTGGTCAGCCGGGGTGAGCTGGTGGAGATCGGCGACGGGTTCCGCCTGCCCGACCTGCTGGCCAGCACCGGCGCCCGGCTGCGCGAGGTCGGTACCACCAACCGCACCACCCGCGACGACTACGCCCGGGCGCTCGGCCCGGACACCGGTTTCGTCCTGAAGGTGCACCCGTCCAACTTCGTCGTCACCGGCTTCACCTCCGCCGTCGGCGTCGACGACCTGGCGACCCTCGGCGTGCCGGTGGTCGTCGACATCGGCTCCGGCCTGCTCACCGCCGACCCGCTGCTGCCCGCCGAGCCGGACGCCGCGAGCACCCTGCGCGCCGGAGCGCACCTGGTCACCGCCAGCGGCGACAAGCTCCTCGGCGGCCCGCAGGCCGGGTTGCTGCTCGGCGACGCCGACCTGGTCGACCGGTTGCGTCGGCACCCGCTGGCGCGGGCGCTGCGGGTCGACAAGCTGACCCTCGCCGCGCTGGCGGCCACCCTGCACGGGTCGAGCACCCCGACCCGCGACGCCCTGCACGCCGACCCGGCCGTGCTGCGGGACCGCTGCGAACGGTTGCGTGACGCTCTCGGTGCCGAGGGGCACAAGGCCGAGGTGGTGCCCAGCGTCGCCGTGGTCGGCGGGGGTGGTGCCCCGGGCGTCGAGCTGGACTCCTGGGCACTGAGCCTGCCCGAACGGTACGCCGCCGCACTGCGGCTGGGTGACCCGCCGGTGCTCGGCCGGGTGGTCCGGGGCCGGCTGCTGCTGGACCTGCGCTGCGTGTCCGCCGACGCCGACGACACGCTGCGCGACGCGGTGCTGCGGACGGCCGGCTGAGATGCACGTCGTCGCCACCGCCGGGCACGTCGACCACGGCAAGTCCACCCTGGTCCGGGCGTTGACCGGGATGGAACCGGACCGGTGGGCGGAGGAACGCCGCCGGGGGATGACCATCGACCTCGGCTTCGCCTGGACCACCCTGCCCGGCGGCGACCCGGTCGCCTTCGTCGACGTGCCGGGGCACGAACGGTTCGTGCCGAACATGCTCGCCGGGGTGGGGCCGGTGCCGGCCGCCCTGGTGGTGGTCGCCGCCGACGAGGGATGGATGCCGCAGTCGGCCGAACACCTGGCCGCCCTGCACGCCCTCGGGGTGTCCCACGGGCTGCTGGTGGTGACCCGGGCGGACCTGGCCGATCCGGGGCCGGCGACGGCACAGGCCCACGCGCGGCTCGCGGCGACGTCGCTCGGCGCGGTGGAGTCGGTGGCGGTCAGTGCGGTCACCGGTGTCGGCCTGCCGGAGCTGCGCGCCGCCCTGGACCGGCTGGTCGCCCGGCTGCCCGCGCCGGACACGGACCGGCCGGTGCGGCTGTGGATCGACCGGGCGTTCACCATCCGGGGCAGCGGCACCGTCGTCACCGGCACCCTCGGCGGCGGTGAACTGCGCGTCGGCGACCAGTTGACGCTCGCCACCACCGGCGAACCGGTCCGGGTGCGGGGCCTGCACCGGCTCGGGACGGCCGCGTCTCGGGTCGCCGCGGTGGCCCGGGTGGCGGTCAACCTGCGCGGGGTGCCCCGGGAGCGGCTCGGACGCGGCGACGCGCTGCTCACCCCCGACCGGTTCCACCGGACCGACCTGGTCGACGTGCGGCTGGCCGGGGATCCGGCAGGTGACCTGCCGGCGACGCTGACCCTGCACGTCGGGTCGGCGGCCGTTCCCGTCCGGGTCCGGCCGTTGGGCGGCGACACCGTACGGCTGCGGCTGGCCCGTCCGCTGCCGCTGCTGACCGGGGACCGGGCGTTGCTGCGTGACCCCGGTCGGCACCACGTCTGCGGTGGGGTGACGGTGCTGGACGTGGCCCCGCCGCCGCTGTCCCGCCGGGGTGCCGCCGCGGCCCGCGCCGCCGTCCTGGCCGACCTGGACGGGCGTCCCGATCTGGCCGGTGAGCTGCGCCGCCGGCGGCTCGTGCGGGCCGCCGAGCTGACCCGGATGGGCGTCACCGGCGACGCGACCCCGGTCGTCGGGGACTGGCTGGCCGACCCGGCGCACTGGCGGTGGCTGGGGGCGCGGCTGGTCGAGGAGGTGGCCGCCTGGGCGGCCGCGCACCCGCTGGAGCCCGACGCCCCGACCGAGGCGGTGCGGCAGCGCCTCGGCCTGCCCGACCGGGCCCTGGTGGAGGCGCTGGTCCGGCCGCCGTTGACGCTGCGGGCCGGCCGGATCGGCACCGGCGTCCCCGGGCTGCCCGAGCCGGTGGCCCGCGCGATCGACCGGGTCCGGGGCGAGTACGCCGCCCATCCGTTCCGCGCGCCGGAGGCCGACCGGCTCACCGCGCTGGGCCTGGGCCCCCGGGAGGTGGGTGCCGCCGTACGGGCCGGTGCGCTGCTGCGGCTGGCGGAGAACGTGGTGCTGCTGCCCGACGCCGCGGACGACGCGGTACGGGTGCTCGCCCGGCTGCCGCAGCCGTTCACGCTCAGCGCCGCCCGGCAGGCCCTGGACACCACCCGTCGGGTGGCGGTGCCGCTGCTGGAGCTGCTGGACCGGCGCGGGGTGACCCGGCGGCTGCCCGACGACGCCCGGATGGTCGTCGGCTCCGGTTGACCGGCAGGTGTTCGCGGGGCACGGTGCTGGCGAACGGCCCTCGGCCCGCCCCGGGGTCGCCTACCGTGACGCCATGGACCCTTCGGCGGTCTGGCGGGACCGGAACCATCGCTGGCGGATCGAGGCGTACCGGGCGCCGGACCTGCGGTTCGCCGTCTTCGCCACCAACGGCACCACCGAGTCGGCCCCGCTGTGGTTGTTCGGCATGGCGGCGTTGGCCCGCTGGTTGATGACCCACGCCATCTCCCTGGACGACCTGGAGACCGTCTGACCGGGGGCGTCGCCCGGACGGGGGAATCCGCCCGGAACGTCGGCCTGCGCGCCGGGTCCGCCCGTACGGTGCGGGGCGTGAAGGACCGAGGAATACGGACGTTTCTGGCGGTACTCGCCGGCCTCGCGGTGTTCTACTTCGGGGTGACCGGGCACCGTTCCACCGAGGACGGTGGCGGGGTCTCCGGCGGTGTGGTGCTGTTGGCCCTGCTGGCCGCCCTGCTGGTGTGGTACCTGACCAAGCCGACGGGCAACAAGCCGGTCGACTGACCGACCGCTCCTCTAGCGGGCGGCGGTGCGGGTCACCTCGCCCGCCGACTCCTCACCGAGGGCCACCCGCACCAGCGCCGACGCGAGCCGGCCGAAGTCCGGCGCGGCGACCAGCCCGGCCAGCCCGTGCGGATCGGCCGGGAGGCCGAGGCGTTTCGCCCCGGCCAGGGTGCGCCGGTCGGCGTACGGGCGGACGTCCGGCCAGACCGTCTGCGCCTCCCGCAGGAAGATGTCCGCCCCGGTCGGGCCGATCCCGGGGAACTCGGTCAGCCGTCGCCGCAGCGCCGCCGGTTCACCCCCGGTCTCCCGGTGCATCCGCCGCAGGTCACCGTGCCAGCGGTCCAGGCACAGCCGGGCACCGGTGCCCAACATGGTCGCGGTCCGTTCGTCGTAGCGGCGGTAGTGGCCGCGTCCCAGCGCGTCGACCCGGTCCTGCCAGCCCGACGCCTCCATCGCCTGCGCGGTACGCCAGCCGGCGGCGAACAGTTCGCGGGCGGCGGCCACCGCCACCTGGGCCCGGATCCGGGTGCTCAGCAACGTGGTCAGCACCAGCAGTTGGTAGAGCGGACCGGGCCGGTCGGCCAGCGTGATGCCGGCGTCCTCGGCGTAGGTGCTGCCCTGGCGGGCCAGCAGCGTCCGGGCCACCCGTCGGTCGTCTCCCATCACCCGGTACTACCCGTCGTGGCGCCGCTCAGCCCTGCTCGGGCCCGGCGGTCCGCATGCGCACCGTGCCGGCGGGTAACCCGACGACGGGCGCGGAGCAGCCGTGCCCGTCCACCCGGAAGGAGACACCCGTGACGAACGTGCAGCAGCCCGAGATGCGCCGCAACGGGAAGAACCCGACCGTGCAGGACAGCAAGGGGCCCGGCGCGACAGGTCACCCGGCCAACCGGGGCAGCTCGGCGGGGGACCGGGGCCGCCCGACGCCCCGTGGCCAGGCGTCCCCGTACGGTCCGGGCGCGTCGACCGCCGACGACGACAGCGACCGCCGCTGACCGCGCCGTCGCCCGGCCGGTGATCCCCACCGGCCGGGCGACGCATACAGGGCGGCCGGGTCGACGCTCCCCGCAGGGGCGTCGGCCCGGCCGCCGTGTGTCTCACTTCGGGTCGCCGGGTCCGCGTTCGCCCTTGGGGCCGTAGGCCCGTTCACCCCGGACCATGCCGCGCTGGCCCCGGTCCTCCTGGAGGATCCGGTTGGCCACCTGGTTGGCCTCCTTGTCCGACGCGCGTCCCGACTGTTCGATCAGGTCGCGCAGCCGCGCCCGTTCCTTGTCGTACGCGTTGCTTCCCGGCCGTGGTCCTGGCATGTCGCCTCCTCGGTGGTCCGCCTGCGGTACCCGCGCCGACTACCCGTCCCCGGCCCGGCCAACCGCCCCCCACCGCGTGCCGGAGGGCGGCCTACCGGTCGGTCGCCGGCTCCCGTACCACCGCCACCGGGCAGGCGCTGCGGTGCAGCACCCCGTGGCCGACCGAGCCGAGCAGCAGCCCGGCCAGCTCGCCGTGGCCCCGGCCGCCGACCACCACCAGTTGGGCCCGGCGGGACGCCTCGGTGAGGGCGGCGACCGGGCGGGCGTGTACGGGCTCCCGGTCGACCGGCAGGTCGGGGTGGCGTTCGGCGAGCCCGGCGAGGCCTGCGGCGAGCACGTCGTCCTCCTCGTCGCGCAGCCGGGCCTCGTCGTACACCAGGGGTTGGAAGTCACCGGGGCCGGTGGAGGCCGGATGGGTGTAGGCGCGCACGGCCCGCAGCCGGACGCCACGCGCGGCGGCCTGCGCGGCGGCGAAGTCCACCGCGGCGCGGGAGGCCGTCGACCCGTCGACCCCGACCACCACCGGGCCGTCGTCGGTCGGGGTGCCCCGGGCGACCAGCACCGGGCAGTCGGCGTGGGTGCTGACCTGGATCGCCACCGAGCCGACCACCAGGGCGCCGAACCCACCGAGGCCCCGGTCGCCGAGCACGATCATCGCCGCGGCGGGGGAGGTGCCGAGCAGCACCGCCGACGCCTCGCCGTCGATGATCTCCCCGGTGACCCGGATGCCGGGGCTGACCGTGCGGGCCTGCGCCACCGCCGCCTCGACCAGGTCCTGGGCGGTGCGGCGCAGCCCGCCGCCGGGTGGGTCGGCGGCGACCGGGTCGACCGGGGTGTGCAGCAGCGGCCAGATGAAGCCGTGCACCACCCGCAGCGGCCGGCGCAGGCGGGCCGCCTCGGTGGCGGCCAGCCGGACGGCGCGCAGCGCCGGCTCGGAGCCGTCCACGCCCACCACGATCGCCGCGCCGTCTGTCGGGTCCACCGTGCGCACCTCCTGCCGGGGTCAGTATCGCGGCTGGCCGGGGCCGGCGGGCCGATACCGCCACCGGTTCCCCCGTGCCGCCCGGTGCCCCGGGTGGGGGTGGACCGGCCGCTCCGTATGATGCTTGCTCTGTAGCAAGAATCTCGGAGGACAACCATGCCGGACGCGCTCGCAGCGATGTCGCGTGCGCTACGTGAGGCCCTGCCCGACCAGGTGGTGGAGGCCGTCGATCGGGCGCTGCGGTCGGAGTTGGCCGCGGTGCGGGTCGACGCGTTCCTGGCCGACTACCGGATCAGCGGGTTGTGGTCGGTGCTCGACCCGGAGGTGTCCGCCGGCTCGCTCACCGGCCAGAGCGCCGCGCAACGCTGTTTCTCAAGCCAGCAACCGGTGCGTGAGCCGTCCGACGGCGGATGCTGCCGGGTCTGGGTGCCGCTGACCACCCGGGGTGAGCGGCTGGGGGTGTTCCTGGTCGAGCTGGCCGTCAGCCCGGACGATCCGACGGTGGAGCTGATCGTCGACCTGGGCGTCGACCTGGCGACCACGTTGCGGGCGGCCGACCGGGAGACCGACCGGTACCGGCGCACGCGGCGTCGGGAGCGACTGAGCATGGCCGCGGAGATGCAGTGGGACCTGCTGCCGGGGCGCAGCGTCACGCACGAGGCGTTCCTGCTGGCCGGGCAGCTCGAACCGGCGTACTCGGTGGGCGGTGACCACTTCGACTGGTCGGTCGACCCGGGGCGGCTCACCCTCACCGTCCTCAACGGTGCCGGCACGGGCCTTGCGGCGGCGATGCTCACCGCGCTCACCGTCAACGCCATCCGCAACGCGCGCCGCTCGGGCGGCGGGCTGGTGGAGCAGGCCGAGTTGGCCTCGGACACGCTGTTCTACCAGCACCGGGGGCAGCGGCACGTGGCGACGCTGCTGTTGTCGGTGGACACCGCCACCGGCCGGGCGCGGGCGGTGGACGCCGGGTCGCCGCGGGTGCTGCGGGTGCGGGGGACCACTGTCGAGCGGATCGCCCTGGAGCAGCAGCTGCCGTTGGGCATGTTCGCCGAGACCCGCTACACGGTGCAGGAGTTCGACGTACTGCCCGGTGACCGGCTCTTCGTGGTCAGCGACGGCGTGTACGACGCGCAGCCGGGGGGTCAGGAGGCCTACGGTGAGCGGGCGATGGCCCGGTCGATGCGGTCGACTCGGCTGCAACCGGCGACGGAGGCGGTTGGTACGGTGATGCGCGAGCTGTTCGCTTATCATGCCGACACTGATCTACGTGACGACGCCGTTGTCGTGTGCCTGGACTGGTGCGGGCCGGGCGGGCGGCGCGAACGGTGATCGGCCGGCAGCGACTTTCGACAGCGGACAATCGCAGGGGACAGCGGGTGGAGCGACCTCCGGATCTTGCTGCGGCGATCGATGCCGCAGCCGAGGCGCTCGTCGGCGTGCTCGATTCGGCCACCTCCCGTCACCAGGTGGCGGTCCCGCCGACCCAGCTACGGGTGCTGGCGCTGATCCGGGACCGGCCGGAGACGAACGTCAACGGGCTGGCCGAGCTGCTCGACGTGGTGCCCTCGTCGGCCAGCCGGCTCTGTGACCGGCTGGAGGCGACCGGGTTGCTGCGCCGCACCCCGGACCCCCGGGACCGGCGGGAGGTGCGGTTGGTGCTCACCGCCGCGGCGGTGAGCCTGCTGACCGAGCTGCGGGAGCGCCGGCACCGGGCGGTGCAGGCGGTGCTGGACCGGATGCCACCGCGCGCCCAGCACGAGCTGCTGCTGGCGCTGTTGGCGTTCGGCCACGCGGCGGCCGCGGGCACGCCCACCGCGCAGCCCGACACTCCCGCCCGCACCGCGTGAGCAGTTCCCCAGCCGTCCACTAGTGTCCTAGGATGCCTTAGCGGTGGTGACACACCACACACAGCACCGAACCGCCCCGGGCAAAGCGCGCCCCACCGGGGCAGCCGCCCGCGCCCGATATAGTGGCTGCCGGTCCGGGGTGCCGAGCGCCCCGGACCACACCAGGGGGAGGTCCCGGCCCGGGATCACCGAGACACCGGCGAGCGCCGGTCCGGTAAGCGCACGGCTGACCGTGGTGCCCGCGTGGGCACCCGGACCGTGCTGCGGGGGGAGGTTCGGTGTCACGTCGGGCTCGGGCAGAGCATCCGCGCGGACCGGGCGGTGACGACAGCGCCGTCGACCGGGTGCTGACGTTGCCGAACCTGATCAGCTTCGTCCGGCTGCTCGGCGTACCCCTGTTCCTCTGGCTGTTCCTGGTCGTGGAGGCGGACGTGGCGGCGATCGTGGTGCTCGCCATCGGCGGCACCTCCGACTGGGTGGACGGCTGGATCGCCCGCCGGCTCGGGCAGGTCAGCCGCCTGGGCGAGCTGCTCGACCCGTTGGCCGACCGGCTCTACATCCTCGCCACGCTGCTCGCCTTCACCGCCCGGGAGGTGGTGCCGTGGCAGTTCACGGCGGCGCTGCTGGCCCGGGAGGCGCTGCTGCTCGGTTCGTTGGCGGTGCTGCGCCGGCACGGGTACGGGCCGCCGCCGGTGCACTACGTCGGCAAGACCGCCACCTTCCTGCTGTTGGCCGCGTTCCCGGTCCTGTTGGTGGCGGCGGCGACCACGTCGGTGGCGGCGACGACCGCCGCGGCCATCGGCTGGGGGCTGGCCTGGTGGGGTCTGGTGCTGTACTGGGTGGCCGGCGCGATGTACGTGGTGCAGGCGGCCCGGCTGGTGCGCGCGGCCCGGCGGGGGGTCGCCGCGTGAGCGCGCCGGGGGACGGGTCGAAGCGTCCGGCGCGGTTGTTCACCCCGGACTTCCTCACCGAGCTGTTCCAGAACCCGTTGGACCCGGGTTACGCCGACGCGGCGGCCCGGCGGCGGCGGGACCCGGCGTCGGGTTCCGGGTGGCGGGGCGCGTCCGCGCGGGCGGTGGCGGTCGTGGTGGTCGCGGCGGTGGGGTTCCTGTTCGCGGTGGCGTACCGGGAGACGATGGCCGACGAGCCGAGCCGCAGTCAGGCGCGGGCCGCGTTGATCGCGCAGATCAAGCAGCGGGAGGCGGAGACCGACGCGATGACGGCGCGGGCGGCGCGGTTGCGTGAGGAGGTCGGTCGGCAGCGGGACGCGGCGTTGAGTGGTTCGCAGGCGGCCCGGTTGCGCAACCTGGAGGCGGGTACGGGGCTCGGCCGGGTGCGTGGTGACGGGGTGGTGGTGAAGTTGGCCGACGCCGCGGTGCAGGACGACGGCGCGGTCAACGGTGACTCGGGGGCGGGTCCGTCGCGGGTGATCTATTCGGATCTGCAGAAGGTCGCCAACGATCTGTGGGCCTCGGGTGCGGAGGCGATCGCCATCAACGGGCAGCGGTTGACGGCGACGTCGACGATCCGTTCGGCGGGGGCGGCGATCCTGGTGGACTTCCGTCCGGTCACCAGCCCGTACGAGGTGTCGGCGATCGGGCCGCGGTCGTTGCGGGACCGGTTCGACGACAGTCGGTCGGCGTATCTGATGCGTCGGGTGGCCCGGGACACCGGGTTGTCTTTCGAGGTGCGCCGGGCGGAGGACCTCACGTTGCCGGCCGCGCCGGAGCCACGGCTACGCTACGCGCAGCCGTCGGTCAGTCCGAGTCCGTCGCCGGCGGGTTCGGGTGCTGTCGGTTCGTCCGGTGCCGGGTCGTCCGGTCCGGGTTCGTCTTCCCGCCCCTCCGGAGGTGTCCGATGATCGCGGTGCTGGCGTTGCTCGCCGGTGTGGTGCTGGGGATCTATCTCGATCCGACGGTGCCGGCGGCGTTGCAGCCGTACCTGCCGATCGCGGTGGTGGCCGCGCTGGACGCCGTGTTCGGTGGGGTGCGGGCGAAGCTTGATCGGATTTTCGATGACAAGCAGTTCGTGGTGTCGTTCATTTCGAACGTGCTGGTGGCGGGTCTGATCGTGTATCTGGGTGACCAGTTGGGGGTGGGTGGGCAGTTGTCCACGGGTGTGGTGGTCGTGTTGGGGGTGCGGATCTTCGGGAATGTGGCGGCGATCCGTCGGCACCTGTTCCGGGCGTAGGTTGGTGTCGTGAGCGACGAGCATCGGGAGACGGGTACGGGGTGGCCGCAGCCGGTGGAGCCGGTGCGTCCGCCGGGGCCGGCGGGTGAGCCGGATCCGCGGCCGGACGCGCCGGATGCGGACGAGTTGAGTCCGTTGGTGCCGGGGGAGCCGTCGCGGGAGCAGCCGTCGGAGTCGGGTGACGACGACGGGGCGACGGTGAACCTGGCGGAGGTGGCGTCGGCTGAGGTCGGGCCCTCGGCGGGTCCGGCGGGGCGGAGGGTGTCGTCGGCGGCGGTGATGATCGCGGCGTTGCTGGCGTTGTTGGGGTTCACGTTGGTGGTGCAGTTGAAGACGACCTCGACGGATCCGACGTTGGCGGCGACCCGGCAGGAGGACCTGGTGCGGATCTTCTCGGATCTGGATTCCCGGGAGAAGCGTCTGCAGCAGGACATCGAGGGCCTGGAGGACAGTCAGCGGCAGTTGCGTTCGGGTGAGCAGGGTCGGCAGGCGGCGTTGGAGGAGGCGACGAAGCGGGCCGACGAGTTGGGGATCCTGGCGGGTACGTTGCCGGCGCGGGGGCCGGGGTTGGCGGTGCGGTTCGAGCCGGGTGGTAAGCCGATCCGGGCGGACCGGGTGTTGGACGCGGTGCAGGAGTTGCGGGGTGCGGGTGCGGAGGCGATGCAGATCTCGGGTGGGGATCGGGCGTCGGCGCGGATCATCGCCTCGACGTACTTCCTGGACGGGGCGGGGGACGTGTTGGTGGTGGACGGGCGGCCGTTGACGGGTCCGTACACGATCACGGTGATCGGTGATCCGGAGACGATGCGTACCGCGTTGAACATTCCGGGCGGGGTGGCCGCATCGGTTCGCGGTGACGGCGGTAACGTGAGCGTCGAGGATCGTGAGGTTGCCGAGGTTTCGGCGCTGCACGCGCCGTTGAAGCTGGAACACGCCCGTCCGGTCTCCTGACCGGCGCGGCCGCGCCGGGTGGTCCCGGCGCACCGATGGATGAGGGACGCGCTGGTGATTCCTGAGGATCTGCGTTACACCGCCGAGCACGAGTGGGTGGTGGGTGCCGAGGGCGGTAACGTTCGGGTGGGTATCACCCAGTTCGCGCAGGATGCGCTGGGTGACATCGTGTTCGTCCAGTTGCCGGACTCCGGTGCGGTGGTGGAGGCCGGTGAGTCGTTGGGCGAGATCGAGTCGACCAAGAGCGTGTCGGAGATCTACGCGCCGGTGAGTGGGACGGTGGCGGCGCGCAACGAGGCGTTGGCCGACACTCCTGAGGTGATCAATTCTGATCCGTACGGTGCGGGTTGGTTGGTGGAGATCGTGCCGGCGGATCCGGCGGCGGTGGACGGGTTGTTGACCGCTGCCGCGTATCGTGAGCTCACCGAGAGCTGAGTGGTGTCGTGCCGGGCGCGGGTGTTTCTGCCGCGCGTCCGGTTGCCCTGCATTTCGGCGCTGGCTAGGCTCGCCCAGTCGACCGAGAACCCCAAATTGGTGCAGTGTTGGGTGATTGCCTTTCGTGGGCAGGGGGAGCCAGCCGTCGGGTGATCTTCCCGGGGGCCGTACCCGCCGTTATCCTGTGCTGACCGAAACTGATCCGTGAGGTGGTCCCATGACGCGCCCAGGCGACGAGTTCCCCCCGCTCGACGTCACTTCGACGCTCAATCTCGGTTCGTTGGACGAAGTGCTGGAGGGTCCGGACACCGATGTGGTGCCGAGTCGGATGTCCGGCTCGTTGCCGCCGGGTATGGCGCTGCTGGTGGTTCGTCGGGGCCCGAATGCGGGTGCCCGGTTCCTGTTGGACCATGATGTGACGACGAGTGGCCGGCATCCGGACAGTGACATCTTCCTGGACGATGTGACGGTGTCGCGGCGGCATGCGGAGTTCCATCGGGATTCCGGGACGTTCACGGTGCGGGATGTGGGGAGTCTGAACGGCACCTACGTGAACCGGGAGCGGGTGGAGGCGGCCACGTTGAGCAATGGTGACGAGGTGCAGATCGGTAAGTTCCGGGTGGTGTTCATCGCCGGTCCTCGCCCGGAGGAGGAGGCCGGCCGGGGGTGAACGAGCCTGCGGCCTCCATGCCGTCCGGGGCGGCCCGGTCGCACCCGCTGATGAGTATCGGTGAGGTGTTGGGTCAGCTGCGGGTGGAGTTTCCGGACGTCACGATTTCGAAGTTGCGGTTCCTTGAGGCCGAGGGTCTGGTGGAGCCGCAGCGGACGGCGGCGGGGTACCGGAAGTACAGCTGGGATGATGTGGCCCGGTTGCGGTTCGTGTTGACTGCGCAGCGTGATCAGTATCTGCCGTTGCGGGTGATTCGTGAGCAGTTGGCGCAGTGGGATGGTGGTGAGGAGGCGCCGGGTCGGCAGCGGCCGACGTTGGTGGCGGTGGGCCCTGGTGGTGAGGTGCCGGGCCGGTCGGCGGAGGAGCCTGAGTCGCAGGTGCGGCTCGGGCGGGCCGATCTGGTGGCGCGTAGTGGGATCGCCGAGTCGACGTTGGGTGAGTTGGAGCGGCTCGGGGTGTTGGTGCCGGATCCGCCGGGGTGGTATGACGCGGATGCGTTGATCATCGCGCGGGCGGTGGCGGGTTTGGCGGCGTACGGGTTGGAGCCTCGTCATCTGCGGGGTTACCGGTCGTCGGCGGATCGTGAGGTGGGTTTGTTCGCGCAGTTGGTGGCGCCGTTGGCGCGGCAGTCTGATCCGGCGGCGCGGGCGCGGGCGGCGGAGACGGCGCGGGAGTTGGTGGCGTTGTCGCAGCAGTTGCATGCGGCGTTGGTGCGGGTGGGGTTGCGGTCGACGTTGGGTCGGTGAGGGGTTCGGCTGGTGTGTGCGGAAGGTTCTGCCCCGGGAAGCGTGCCGTAGGCTTGCCGGGGTAACCCCTTTTCCGGCGCGGTGCGGGGCTGGTGCGGTGGGGACTGCCGTGTCGTGGTCCGTGTACCGTGCAGGGACGGGGCGCGGTGCGGGTGTAGGCGACAACGACACGGAGGCGGCGGTGCGCGAGCTGAGCGTGGTCGGGGTTCGGGTGGAGCTGCCCAGCAACCAACCGATCGTCCTGCTCAGGGAGGTCGAGGGCGACCGCTATCTGCCGATCTGGATCGGTGCGGTCGAGGCCACGGCCATCGCCTATGAGCAGCAGGGGGTCAAACCGGCCCGGCCGTTGACGCATGATTTGTTGCGGGACGTGCTGGCGGCGTTGCAGGCGCCGTTGCGGGCGGTGGAGATCACCGAGTTGAAGGAGAACGTTTTCTACGCTGATCTGTTGCTGGGTGACGGGGTGCGGGTGTCGGCCCGGCCGAGTGATTCGATCGCGTTGGCGTTGCGGGTGGGTGCGCCTATTCGTTGTGCGGAGCAGGTCCTCAGTGAGGCGGGGATCGTGATTCCCGACGAGCAGGAGGATGAGGTGGAGAAGTTCCGGGAGTTCCTGGAGCAGGTGCGTCCGGAGGATTTCGCGGGCTGATCGTGGCTTCGTCGTGGGTGTCGCGGTGGCGATGCCGGTGTTGTGGTGTGTCGTCGCGCGGCGTGTCGCGGCGGTTTCTCCGTGGTAACCGCTTGGTGCGGCGTTAGGGTTGCCGTGTCGAGGGGTGTGCGTCGGTCGCACCGGCGTGTTACCGCACTGACGGGGAGGTTGTCGGGATGCACGAGCCGCGGGAGCCTGAGCCAGGTGTTGAGCGGGGCGAGTCGGTGGCACCGTCGGTGCCGGTGGACGGTGACGGTGCGGTCGGTTACCGGGGTGTGACGGCCTGTCATGCGGCGGGGATCAGTTACCGCCAGTTGGACTACTGGGCGCGGACGACGCTGGTGGTGCCGAGTGTGCGGGACGCGTCGGGTTCGGGGACGTCGCGGTTGTACTCGTTCCGCGATCTGGTGGTGTTGAAGGTCGTGAAGCGGCTGCTGGACGCCGGGGTGTCGTTGCAGAACATCCGTAAGGCGATCGAGGCGTTGCGGTCGCGGGGGGTGGAGGACCTGGCGGGGATCACGCTGATCTCGGACGGGACGACGGTGTACGAGTGTCGGTCCCCGGAGGAGGTGGTGGATCTGTTGCAGGGTGGTCAGGGGGTGTTCGGGATCGCGATCGGTGGGGCGTTCAAGGAGATCCAGGGTTCGTTGTCGCATCTGCCGGCGGAGCCGGCGGTGCCGGGTGGTGGTGAGGTGGTTCCGGCGGAGCGGGAGGGTGTGTCGTCGGAGGTGGTGGGGGACGAGTTGGCGGCGCGGCGGGCGCGGCGTCGGGCGGGTTGATCGGGGCGTTGTGGACGCCGCGGCCGGGTTCCGGTCGCGGCGTCGTCGTGTCCGGGTGGTGCCGGGTGTCGGGTCGGTGTGGCGGGTGACCGCTGGTGGTCGGTCGGGCCGTCGTTATCGTCCATAAGGGACGTTCCGGGGTGGAGCGCTGTTGTTGACAGGTGTGGTCCGGCCAGGAATCCTGTCCAGGGCGATCACCAGAGACACCGATCGGGTCACGGTGAGTGACGGTTGGTGGTGGCGTCGAGCTGATGCGTGGAGCATGGTGCGGGGGTCGCATCCGTGGTCCCGCCGAGGACGGGAAACGAACCGAAGTGCACATCGATCACTATGTCGGCCTGGGTTCCGCGCGGGCCGGCGGTGCTGTCGCCGATCATGCCGCCGAGTTGCGTTGCCCGGTCACCGCCGCGTCGTCTGCCGAGCCGGTCGGCTCCGATGGGGACGTGCTGGCCGAGGCGACGGAGTTCCTGGAGGCGTTGCACGCCGAGCGGCAGCTGCCGGGGTTGGCGGCGCGGCTGGTGGAGGTGCGGGACGAGGTCGCGGTGACCGGCTCGTACCGGCACACCCGGGAGGAGTTGGAGTACGGGGCGAAGGTGGCGTGGCGGCAGTCGGCGCGGTGTGTGGGTCGGGTGCGGTGGGCGGGGCTGCGGGTGCGGGACCGTCGGCACGTGACGACGGCGGCGGGGATCGCGCAGGAGTTGGCGGCGCATCTGGCGGCGGGGGACAACGGGGGTCGGATCCAGTCGGTGATCACGGTGTTCGCGCCGGACCGGCCGGGGGTGGGTCCGCGGGCGCGGATCTGGAACGACCAGTTGGTGCGGTACTGCGGTCATGTGCGCGCCGATGGTGGAGTGTTGGGTGATCCGGCGCAGGTTCCGATGGTGCGGGCGGCCCGCCGGTTGGGGTGGCGTCCGCCGCCGGTGCCGGGTCGGTTCGATCTGTTGCCGTGGGTGATCGAGACGGCGCAGGAGTCGCCGTCGGTGTGGGAGGTGCCGCGGGAGTTGGTGCGGGAGGTGGCGTTGACCCACCCGGATCATCCGTGGTTCGCGGATCTGATGCTGCGTTGGCATGCGCTACCGGTGATCAGTAACATGCGTCTGCGTATCGGCGGGGTCGACTACAGTTGCGCGCCGTTCAACGGTCACTATCTGGGTGACGAGATCGGGACCCGGAACATGGGCGACCGGGAGCGGTACGACCAGTTGCCGGTGGTGGCGGCGGGGTTGGGGTTGGACACGTCGCGGGAGGACACCCTGTGGCGGGAGCATGCGGCGTTGGTGTTGAACCAGGCGGTGCTGCACTCGTTCCGGGTGGCGGGGGTGCGGGTGTCCGATCCGCACACCGAGTCGGAGTTGTTCATGAAGTTCTGTGCGCAGGAGGAGCGGGCGGGTCGGCCGGTGCACGGTGACTGGTCGTGGTTGAACGGGAGTGTGGGGTGGGCGGCGTTGCATGCGGTGCATCACCGTTACTACGACACCCGGGTTCCGAATCCGAATCTCTGGCAGACTGACCGCGTTTACGACCCGGATGGTGTGGTGGCGATGACGTTGCGTGAGCGTCACGACGTGGCTCGCGCGCAGGAGGACTGACGATGGACAACGCGGCGTTGCGCCAGAGTTGGAGCCAGTTCTCCGCCGCCGGGCCGGAGGCGGCGAAGTATTTCTACGCCACGTTGTTCGTGGTGTCGCCCGAGGCGCGGTCGATGTTCCCGACGAACATGCAGTACCAGGAGGACAAGCTCCTGGCCGCGTTGGGGCACATCATCACCAGTTTGGACGATCCGGAGGCGTTGACGGCGTTCGCGCAGCGGTTGGGTGCGGATCACCGGCGGTTCCACGGCCACGACCAGCGGGGTAACCCGGTGGTGTTGGGTGAGCGGCACTACATCTGGGTGGGTCAGGCGTTGCTGGCCACGTTGGAGCGTTTCCTCGGCCCGTACTTCACGCCGGCGTTGCGGGCGCAGTGGGCGGCGGCGTACGAGCTGGTGGCGAAGATGATGCTCGACGGGGCGGCGGAGGCGGAGCGGTCGTCGCCGCCGCACTGGGAGGCGGAGGTGGTGACGGCGGAGCGTCGCCGCGCCGACATCATGGTGTTCACGGTGCGTCCGAACTATCTGTGCAACTACCGGCCGGGGCAGTCGTTGCCGGTGCAGGTGCCGCAGTTGCGGACGTGGCGGTACCTGTCGCCGGCGAACGCGCCGCGGGCGGACGGGACGATCGAGTTCCACGTGCGGGCGGCGGGCCGGTTCTCCACGTATCTGGTGCGCCGGTTGCGGGCGGGGGAGCGGTTGTTGTTGGGGCATCCGACGGGGTCGGCGTTGTCGTCGTACGACCGGTCGCCGCACCTGCCGTTGTTGCTGATCGCCGGTGGGACGGGGTTGGCGCCGTTGCGGGCGGTGGTGGAGGCGGTGCAGCAGGGCGCGGGGCGGCGTACGACGCTGGTGGTGGGGGGTCGTACCCCGGATGACCTGTACGACGAGGCGGCGTTGTCGCGGTTGGCGGCGATGCCCCCGGCGGCGGGGTGGCAGCACACGGGCACGGGCTGGTTGCGGTATGTGCCGACGGTGGAGACGGGGTGGGGTTGGCAGGGGGCGATCGGTCGGGCGGGTGACACGGCGGTGCGGTTGGGGCCGTGGGCGGACACGGAGATCCTGGTGTGTGGGAGTCCGGAGATGACCCGGGAGACGGTGGCGATGCTGGTGCGTGCGGGTGTGGCGCCGGAGCAGATCCTGACCGAGAGCTATGATCATTCTCTCTATCCGCCGCTCGCCGAGGCCGGTGCCGTGGGCCCGCGCGACTTCAGTGGGACAGGTGCCCGATGAGCGTCGACCACTCCGACCGGGTTTTGGCCGAGCAGGGTGAGATCGCCCGCCAGTTGTCGGTGTTGGAGGAGCGGCGGTTCCGGGGCAGCCACTGGTTGTCCGCCGACGAGGTCGCGGCGGTGGTGCGGGCGGCCGACGACCGGATCGGGTTGTTGACGGCGGAGTTGGAGCGGCAGCGGCGGGAGAACCAGGGGCTGCTGAGTCAGGTGGAGATGCTGCGGCACGGGACGTTGCCGAGCACCGCGCCGCAGGGGCCGGATCCGATGACCGTCGAGTTGGCGATGCGGGCGCAGGACGAGGCGAACCGGACGATCGGTGAGGCCAGCGCGGAGGGCGCGGAGATCATCGCCGATGCGCGGCGGCAGGCGGAGGAGATCATCGCCGATGCGCACCGGCGGGCCGGTGAGGCGGGTTCGGCGGCTGCGCCGGCTGCCGTGCCGTCGCCGGAGTTGGCGGGGAAGTTGCAGGCGTTGGAGGAGCGGCACGCGGCGGCGTTGGCGGCGGTCGCGGCGGCGCAGCAGCAGCTGAACCGGTGGCAGTCGTATCTTGCGGCGCAGTCGGAGCAGCTGCGGGCGGACGCGGCGGCGGCCGGTGGGGCGAGCGCGCAGCTGCGGGCGGTGCTGGGCGGCTGACCCCGCCGGCCACCACACGCGCCCGTGCGGGTCGCCGCCGGTGGGGTCGCTGAGGCAGCATGGGACGGGTGACGGAGACGATCGACGCGGTGGCCGCCCTGGTGGCGGCCGGTGGGGTCGTGGTGGTGAGTGGGGCGGGCCTGTCCACCGAGTCGGGTATCCCCGACTACCGGGGGCCGACGGGTGCGGCCCGCCGGCACACGCCGATGACGTACCAGGCGTTCGTCGGGGATGCGGCGGCGCGGCGACGCTACTGGGCGCGTAGCCACCTGGGGTGGCGCACGATCGTGGGGGCGACGCCGAACGACGGGCACCGGGCGGTGGCCCGGTTGCAGGCCGCCGGCCTGGTCGACGGGGTGATCACGCAGAACGTCGACGGTCTGCACACGGCGGCGGGCAGCGGGCAGGTGGTGGAGTTGCACGGCCGCCTGGACACGGTGGTGTGCCTGCACTGCGGTGACCGAACGTCCCGGGCGGAGCTGCACCGGCGGCTGGTGGCGGCGAATCCGGGGTTCGACGCGACGGTGGCGGTGGTGAACCCCGACGGTGACGTTGATCTCGACGACGCCCGGGTGGCCGGGTTCCGGATGGTCGACTGCGGCTGTTGTGGCGCGGGGATGCTGAAACCGGACGTGGTGTTCTTCGGGGAGTCGGTGCCCGCGGCGCGGGTGGCGCGGTGTTTCGCGATGGTCGACGCGGCGCGGTCGGTGCTGGTGCTGGGGTCGTCGTTGACGGTGTTGTCGGGGCGGCGGTTCGTGCTGCGGGCGGCGAAGTCGGGCATTCCGGTGGTGATCGCCAACCAGGGTCCCACCCGCGGTGACGGGTATGCGGCGCTGCGGGTGGACGCCCCGCTGGGGTGGTTCCTGCCGGCGCTCACCGACCGGGTGGCGGCGGTCGTGCCCCCCGGGCCGGGTCTGGTGCCGGCCGGCTGACCTCCGCGCAGGCGGGGGTACGACATCCGCCGGTAACGGGGGCGCTGGTAGCGTTGACCATGCCGACACCACCCGCGCGGGAGAGATCGCCCAGCAGTATCCGGGCGGCGCCGAAGGGGCAGATTCTCCCCGGAACCTCTCAGGCAGAAGGACCGCGACGGGCAGGCACTGTGGAGCGCCCTGCGGCGTGACTCAGGGGGAGGCCGATCCGTCGACCTCGCCGCCTGAGTCAGGAGCGTCACGCATGACCGTAGAGCAGTTCGCCGACCGGCACATCGGTCCGGGTCCGGACGACGAGCGCCGCATGTTGGAGGCCGTCGGGTACGGGTCGATCGACGAGCTGATGGACGCGGCGATTCCCGAGGTGATCCGCTGGCACGGGGCGTTGGATCTGCCGGCGCCGGCCACCGAGCGGGAGGCGATCGCCGAGCTGCGGGCGTTGGCGTCCCGTAACACGGTGGCGGTGTCGATGATCGGTCTGGGCTACCACGGCACCCACACCCCGGCGGTGATCCGCCGCAACGTGCTGGAGAACCCGGCCTGGTACACGGCGTACACGCCGTACCAGCCGGAGATCAGTCAGGGCCGGTTGGAGGCGCTGCTGAACTTCCAGACGATGGTGACGGACCTGACCGGCCTGGCGACGGCGAACGCGTCGATGCTCGACGAGGCGACCGCGGCGGCGGAGGCGATGACGTTGGCGCGGCGGGCGTCGAAGAGCCGCAGCGCCGTGTACGTGGTCGACGCGGACGCGTTGCCGCAGACCGTCGCGGTGCTGTGTGGGCGGGCCGAGCCGTTGGGTATCGAGGTGCGGGTGGTGGACCTGGCCGTCGAGGAGTTGCCGGCGGAGTTCTTCGGGCTGCACCTGCAGTATCCGGGGGCGTCCGGTGCGGTGCGGGACCATGCGCCGCTGGTTGCGGCGGCGCACGCGGTGGGCGCGTTGGTGACGGTGGCGGCGGACCTGTTGGCGTTGACGCTGCTGCGGGCGCCGGGGCGCATCGGGGTGGACATCGCGGCGGGCACCACGCAACGGTTCGGGGTGCCGATGGGCTTCGGGGGGCCGCACGCCGGTTATCTGGCGGTGCGGGCCGGGTTGGAGCGGATGCTGCCGGGTCGGCTGGTCGGGGTGTCCCGGGACGCGGCCGGTGAGCCGGCGTACCGGTTGGCGTTGCAGACGCGGGAGCAGCACATCCGGCGGGAGAAGGCGACCAGCAACATCTGCACCGCGCAGGTGCTGCTGGCGGTGATGGCCGGCATGTACGCCGTGTACCACGGGCCGGACGGGCTGCGGCGGATCGCCGACCGTACCCGGTCGATGGCGCTGCGGTTGGCGGCGGGGCTGCGCGCCGGTGGCGTCGAGGTCGTCGACGGGGTGTTCTTCGACACGGTGACGGCGGTGGTGCCGGGTCGCGCGGGGCAGGTGGTGGCGGCGGCGCGGGGGCGGGGGGTGAACCTGCGGCTGGTCGACGCCGACCGGGTGGGGGTGTCGTGTGACGAGACGACCACCGGGGAGCACCTGGCGGTGGTGTGGGAGGCGTTCGGGGTGGACCCGGTCGTCGGTGACGTGGCGGAGGCGTTGCCGGCCGGGTTGGCGCGGGACACCGACTTCCTCACCCATCCGGTGTTCCGCAGCCACCATTCGGAGACGGCGATGCTGCGGTACCTGCGTCGGCTGGCGGACTTCGACTACGCCCTGGACCGGGGCATGATCCCGTTGGGGTCGTGCACGATGAAGCTGAACGCGACCACCGAGATGGAGCCGGTGACGTGGCCGGAGTTCGCGCACCTGCACCCGTTCGCCCCGGATGAGCAGACCGCCGGTTACCGGGAGCTGGTCGGGCAGTTGGAGGGGTGGCTGGCGGAGGTCACCGGGTACGACGCGGTCAGTGTGCAGCCCAACGCCGGGTCGCAGGGGGAGTTGGCCGGGTTGTTGGCGATCCGCGCTTACCACCGGGACCGGGGTGACGGTCACCGGGACGTGTGTCTGATCCCGTCGTCGGCGCACGGCACGAACGCCGCGTCGGCGGTGATGGCCGGGATGCGGGTGGTGGTGGTCGGGTGTGACGCCGACGGCAACGTCGACCTGGTCGACCTCGACGCGAAGATCGACAAGCATCGGGACGTCCTCGCGGCGATCATGGTGACGTACCCGTCGACGCACGGGGTGTACGAGACGGGCATCGCGTCGCTGTGCGCGAAGGTCCACGACGCCGGCGGCCAGGTGTACGTGGACGGGGCGAACCTCAACGCGCTGGTCGGGTTCGCCAAGCCGGGCCGGTTCGGTGCGGACGTGTCGCACCTGAACCTGCACAAGACGTTCTGCATTCCGCACGGTGGGGGCGGGCCGGGGGTGGGTCCGGTGGCGGTGCGGGAGCACCTGGCGGCGTACCTGCCCGGCGACCCGTCGGGTGCCCGGGTGCAGGGTGCGCCGGCGATCTCGGCGGCCCGGTACGGGTCGGCGGGCATCCTGCCGATCCCGTGGGCGTACCTGCGGATGATGGGCGCGGCGGGCCTGGCCCGGGCGACGGGGGTGGCGGTGCTGGCCGCGAACTACGTGGCGGTGCGGCTGCGCGACCACTTCCCGGTGCTGTACGCGGGCAACAAGGGCCTGGTGGCGCACGAGTGCATCCTGGATCTGCGTCCGCTGTCGAAGGCGACCGGGGTGAGTGTCGACGACGTCGCGAAGCGGCTGATCGACTACGGGTTCCACGCGCCGACGATGTCGTTCCCGGTGGCGGGGACGCTGATGGTGGAGCCGACCGAGAGTGAGGACCTGGCCGAGCTGGACCGGTTCTGCGCCGCGATGATCGCCATCCGGGCGGAGATCGACGAGGTGGCGTCGGGCGGGTGGCCGGCGGGGGACAATCCGCTGAGCAACGCCCCGCACACCGCGGCGATGGTGTCCGGGGACGAGTGGCCGCACCCGTATCCGCGGTCGGTGGGCGCGTACCCGGCTGGGGTGGACCGGGTGGGGAAGTACTGGCCGCCGGTGCGGCGTGTCGACGGCGCGTACGGCGACCGGAACCTGATGTGTTCGTGTCCTGCGCCGGAGGCGTTCCAGGACTGAGGCGCGGTGCCGGGGCGGCGGTCGTGTGCCGCCCCGGTGCGGCGACCGGGGAGGGCGGCCCCCGGTGTGGGGGCTAGCCTGGTGCGACGGGTCGGCGTCGCCGACGCATCGTGATCAGGTCAGGCGACGAGGGCGTGCCGGGCCGGCCCGCGGTGCGGGGCGATGGTGCTGCCGTCAGGGAGGAGTTCACCGGTGTCCTCGAAGACGATGACACCGTTGCAGAGCAGGCTCCAGCCCTGCTCAGGGAAGCAGGCGATGACTCGGGCGGCGTCCCGGTCGGTCGCTTCGGCGGAGGGACAGGGGATCTGGTGCTGGCACATCGGGTTCTCCGGACTGTGGGGGCACTGTGTCATGGTTCACATGACCAGTGACGCACAGTACCAAGGGACGGCGCGCCGGATCGAGCAGGCTTCCGCCATGTTGCCCGGAAATCCGCTGAACGGATGAGGAAGAATCAGCCACCCGGCGTGGAAACGCTCCCAACGGCCCCGGTCGACGTACCCGCAGTGCCGGCCCGGTGTCGCAGCGTGCTCGTCGAACGGGACCGCTACGAATGGCGGATCACCGACGGTGGTGACCCGGCCGCGCAGATCACCGCTTTCCTCACCGCCCACGGCCTGCCCGTCGACGACCTGACCCGCCCGGCGACCCACCGCACCGACGGCCCCTGCGGCGCCGCCCTGTTCGTCTCCGCCGCCGCCGGCGCCCGGATGGCCGACGCACCCACCGGCCCCGCGAGCCCCGTGCCCGCCCTGCCCGACGTCGCCGTCGTCGTCTACGACCACGGCCCCCGCCGCCCGCCCCCCACCGCACCGGCGCCCGAGCGGCTACGGCTCGGACCGTGGCGCGACAGCTGGACCGGCACCCAGCACGCCGACGCCGTGCGTGCCGTCCGCGCCGCCATCGGCCGCGGCGACGTCTACCAGGTCAACGTGGTCGGCCACGCCGCCGCCACCTACACCGGTGACCCCCGCCCCGCCCTGGCCCGCCTCGCCGGACTGCCCGGCGCCCGCTACGGCGGCACCCTGCACGGCGACGGCTGGAGCATCGGCTGCGCCTCACCGGAAACCCTCGTCGCCGTGCACGCCGGCCGGGTCGTCACCCGCCCCATCAAGGGCACCCGCCCCGCCACCCCCGCCGGCCGCCGCGACCTGCTCGCCTCCGCCAAGGAACGCGCCGAACACATCATGATCGTCGACCTGGAACGCAACGACCTCGCCCGCATCGCCCGCACCGGCTCGGTGACCGTCGACGACCTGTTCACCGTCCGCCGCTGGTGTGACCTGTGGCAGGCCGAGTCGACCGTGTCGGCGGCCCTCGCCGACGGAACCGGCCTGACCGACCTGCTGCGCGCCACCTGCCCCGGCGGCTCGGTCACCGGCGCGCCGAAACACGCCGCGCTGACGCTGATCGCCGCCGTGGAACCCGTCGGCCGGGGCGCCGGCATGGGCGCGTTCGGCTGGATCGGCCCCGGCCACCTCGACCTGGGCCTGACCATCCGCACCGCCGCCGCCGACCACGACCGGCTGCACCTGTGGGCCGGCGGCGGCATCACCTGGGACAGCGACCCCGCCGCCGAGGTCGCCGAGGCCGCCGCCAAGGCCGCCCCGCTACGGGCCCTGCTCGCCGCCGGCTGAGCACACCCGGGCCGTTAGGGTGACGGGCATGCACGTCGAGTACAGCGGCACCGGTGACCCCGCCCGCAGCCTCGCCCTGCTGTGGCGCACCCGCGAACGGGTCAGCCGCAGCGGCGACCTCGGCGTCGACCAGATCGTCCGGGCCGCCATCGACGTCGCCGACGCCGAGGGTCTCGCCGCGTTGTCCATGCGCCGGGTCGCCGAACGCCTCGGCGTGGGCACCATGTCCCTCTACACGCACGTGCCCGGCAAGGGGGAACTGCTCGACGTCATGCTCGACACCGTGCACGGCGAAACCCCCCGCCCCACCGACGTCCCCGGCGGCTGGCGCGGCCGCCTGGACCGCATCGCCCGCGACAAGTGGGCGCTGTACCTGCGCCACCCGTGGCTGCTGCAGGTCGCCACCACCCGCCCCCCGCTGGGCCCCCAGGTCACCGCCCGCTACGACTACGAACTACGCGCCGTCGAGGGCACCGGCCTGACCGACCTGGAGATGGACGCGGTGGTCACCCTCGTCGACTCCTACGTTCACGGCGCGGTACGCGGCGCGGTGGAGGCCGCGCAGGCCACCGGCCGCACCGGCCTCACCGATCAACAGTGGTGGCACGCCCACGCCCCCTACCTGGAGAAGGTCATGGACCCGGCGCGGTTCCCCACCGCCGCCCGGGTCGGCGCCGCCGCCGGGCAGGAGTACCAGGCCGCCACCGACCCGACCCGCGCCTTCGAGTTCGGCCTGGCCCGCGTCCTGGACGGCATCGCCGCCCTGATCGCCGACCGGTGCGCCGGGTCACCGCCACCGGTGACCCCCCGCTAGCCTTCCCGACATGACCGTACGCCCGATCCGGATCATCGGTGATCCCGTCCTGCGCACCGCCTGCACCCCGGTGACCCGCTTCGACGCCGCCCTGCAGCAGCTCGTCGACGACCTGATGGACACCCTCACCGGCGAACCCGGCCGGGCCGGTGTCGCCGCCCCCCAGATCGGCGTCGACGCCCAGGTGTTCGTCTACGACGCCGACGGCCACCGGGGACACCTGATCAACCCCACCATCGAACTGTCCGACGACGTCCAGGACGACGACGAGGGCTGCCTGTCCATCCCCGGCCTGTACTTCCCGACCCGCCGTGCCCTGCACGCCACCGTGCACGGCGTCGACCGGCACGGTGACCCGCTGACCATCTCCGGCAGCGGCTTCCTCGCCCGCGCCCTGCAACACGAGACCGATCACCTCGCCGGCCGGCTCTACGTCGACACCCTGCGCGGTGACGTCCGCCGCAAGGCCCTGCGGGAGATCCGCGCCGGCCGGTTCGACTCACCCCGCCGACGCGGCTGACCCCGCCCCGACGGTCAACGTGTACTCACCGAACCCGGCGACCCGGGTGAACCCCAACCGTTCGTAGAGGCGCACCGCGCCCGTGTTGTCGGCGTGCACGTTCAACGTCACGTGGTCGACGCTTTCGGCCAGCCGGGCACACAACGCGGCCACCACCGCGGCGCCCAGACCTCGCCTGCGCGCCTGCGGACGGGTGGTCACGTTCCCCACCGCCGCCACCCGGTACGTCGGCGACCACACGTGCACCCCGGCCACCGCCAGCAGGGTGTCACCCTGGCGTATCCCCACGTAGTGGCCGGTGTCGAGCATCCGCGCGTCGAACCAGTTCCCCGGGTACGCCACCGCGTACAGGTCCCGCAACGCCGGCAGGTCCGCGGCGTCGAGCACCTCACCCGCGGCGGTGGTACCGGCGAGCCGCCCCGGGTCGGTCAACGCCATCCGCAGGTGCGCCCCGGCCGGGGTGAGGACGTACCGGCCCGCGAGGACCCGCTCCAGGCCGGGGGACAGGTGCGCGTACAGGCGGGCCGGCAGCACCGGGGCCACCTCGTCGAGCAGCGCCGCCATGGCCGCGCCGTCGCGCTGCGCGGCGAACGCCAGCAGCACCGGCTCGGCCGCCCCGTGGTAGAGCAGCACCACCTGGTCACCGCGCCGGAACCACGACGTGTACGGCCAGAAGAAGTCGTCCAGGTCGCCCAGTTGGTAGGCGTGCAGCACCGGATCGCGGCGCAGCAGCGCGGCCAGCACGGCACGGTCGTGTTCGGCGCGGACCGGCACCGGTCAGCAACGACCCGTGGGAAGGTTCTCGTCGGCCCACCGGGCCAGCTCGTCCAGCGCCGGCAGCAGGGCCGCGCCCCGCCCGGTCAGCTGGTAGCTGACGCCCAGCGGGGGACCCTCGCGCACCGTGCGGCTGACCAGGTCCACCCGGGCCAGCTCACCGAGCCGGTCCGACAGCACCGACTCGCTGATGCCGGGCAGCGCCCGCGTCAGCTCGGCGAAGCCGGCCGGCCCCTGGGCGAGGGTGCCGAGGATCATGCCGTTCCACCGCTTGCCGAGGAACGCGAACGCCCGGGACAGCCCCCCGGGGCAGGCGCGGGGCCCGCCGTCGGTCGGGGAGCACGTCGTCATCGTCCCAGCATACGTGGTCCGCAACTCACCCTAGCCACTTCGAAAAAACTAGCTGCTACTGTGGTCGCAGCAATCGTCGATCCGACCGGAGGACACCATGACCGACGTACTGCCCGGCCACCTGATCACCCTCGACCCGCAGGCCCAGGCCCAGCTGTTCACCGAAGCCCGCACCGCCAACACCTTCACCGACACCCCCGTCAGCGACGAACAACTCCGCGCCATCTTCGACCTCGTCAAGTACCCACCCACCGCCATGAACGTCCAACCCCTGCGCGTCCTGTTCGTCCGCCCCGGCGGCGGCCGCGACCGCCTCCTCACCCACGTCGCCGAAGGCAACCGCGCCAAGACCGCCACCGCGCCCGTCGTCGCCGTCCTCGCCGCCGACACCGACTTCCACGAGCACCTCGACACCGTCTTCCCCATCCGCCCCGGCATGCGCGAGCACTTCGCCGCCGACCCCGCCACCCGCGACGGCATGGCCCGCTTCAACGCCGGCCTCCAGGTCGGCTACTTCCTGCTCGCCGTCCGCGCCGCCGGCCTCGCCGCCGGACCCATGGGCGGATTCGACGCCACCGGCGTCGACAACGAATTCTTCACCGACACCGCCTGGAAGTCCCTGCTCCTGGTCAACATCGGCCACCCCGGCCCCGACGCCTGGCACCCCCGGCTGCCCCGCCTCGACTACGACACCGTCGTCCGGCACGCCTGACCCGACACCCCGCACCGACCCCGGCTGGCCGGCCGAGCGCCACCACGCGCTCAGCCGGCCAGCCACTGGTCGTACCCCAACTTCGCCACCAACGCCAACACCACCACCAGCAACACCACCCGCACGAACCCCGCACCCCGACGCAACGCCATCCGCGCCCCCACCGCCGCCCCCGCCACGTTGCACACCGCCATCGCCAACCCCAACCACCACCACACGTGCCCGGTCGCCGCGAACACCACCAACGCCCCCAGATTCGTCCCCGCGTTCACCACCTTCGCCATCGCCGACCCGTGCAGAAAATCCGCCCCCACCAACGCCGTGAACGCCACCACCAGAAACGTCCCCGTACCCGGCCCGATCAACCCGTCATACAGGGCCACACCCACCCCCGCCACCACCACCGCAGCCACCACCCGCCACCGCGTCCGCCGCGCCGGCACCGCCACCGTCCCCAACCGCGGCCGCAACACCACGAACAACGCCACCACCACCAACACCCCCAACACCACCGGCCGGTACGCCCCCGCCGGCACCGAACCCGCCAACACCGCCCCCACCCCCGCACAACCCACCGCCAACACCCCCGCCGGACCCGCCACCCCCCAGTCCACCCGCGTGCGCCGCGCGAACGTCACCGCCGCCGTCGACGTACCCGCGATCGCCGCCAACTTGTTCGTCCCCAACGCCGTCGCCACCGGCACCCCCGGCGCCGCCACCAACAACGCCGGCAACAACAACAACCCACCCCCACCCACCACCGCATCAACCCACCCCGCCAGGGCAGCCGCAGTCAGCAGAGTCGTCAACGAGACAGGATCCACGGCCGGCCATTCTCCCCACCCCACCCGGCCACCCACCCACCCGAGTGGCCCACCTCACCGCCCACGCCGCCGCCGCAACCACACCCCCACCACACCCACCGCCACGAACACCAGCACCGAACAACACAGCAACTTGATCATCCAGCAACTCTCCCACGCCACGTAGGGTGCACACGTGCGCCTGGCCACCTTCAACCTGCTCCACGGCCGCTCCCTGACCGACGGACTCGTCGACCCCGACCGGCTCACCGCCGCCGTCCACGCCCTCGACGCCGACATCCTCGCCCTGCAGGAAGTCGACCGCGACCAGTCCCGCAGCGGCCACCACGACCTCACCACCATCGCCGCCCACGCCCTCGACGCCCCCGAACACCGCTTCGCCGCCGCCGTCGTCGGCACCCCCGGCGAACACTTCCGCCCCCTACGCCACGACGACGACGGCCACGGCGAACCCTGCTACGGCATCGGCCTGATCAGCCGCCACCGGGTCCGCAGCTGGCACGTCACCCGCCTCAAACCCGCACCCGTCCGCTCACCCCTCTACGCCCCCGGCCCCGGCGGCGGCCTCATCCTCCTACGCGACGAACCCCGCGTCGTCCTCGCCGCCGTCCTCGACACCCCCCACGGCCCCCTCACCGCCGCCGCCACCCACCTGTCCTTCGTCCCCGGCTGGAACGCCTACCAACTCCGCCACGTCGTACGCGCCCTACGCGCCCTACCCGCCCCCCGCATCCTCCTCGGCGACCTCAACATCCCCGCCGGCCCCGCCCGCCTCCTCACCGGCTGGCAACCCCTCGCCCGCCACCCCACCTACCCCGCCACCGCACCCCGCGTGCAA
>NZ_JAFEUC010000020.1:0-125936 GCF_016901255.1 Micromonospora humida | reverse complement strand
CCACAGATGCTCAATCACCTGCCGATGACCCGCTGTCAACACATGCGCCCGCGCCATCCCCACTCCTTCGACCGATCCATACCGTGATCAACGATCACTTGCACAGACCGGTCGAACCCGCCCCGTCGGGGATGACGCAAACTTCTTGATCACCGGGGCAAGGGCGTGGTGATCAAGAAGTTTGCGCCGAAAATTTGGGCGGGGATGACTCGAACCTCTTGATCACCGGAGCTGGGGCGGAGCGGGAGCAGGGGGCAGGGTGAGGCGGGTGTTCGGGCCTGGTATCGCGTTGTTGACGGTAGTGCGTATTGCACACTAGTGTGTGATGCGTGGACACCACACAACTGCTCAAGGGTGTGCTCGACCTGGCCGTGCTCGCCGTGCTGCGGGATTCCGACGGCTACGGCTACGACATCCTGCGCCGGCTGCGCGAGGCCGGGCTGGAGGAGGTCGGCGACGCCTCGGTCTACGGCACCCTGCGCCGGCTCTTCGCCGCCGGCCTGCTCACCACCTACGTCGTGCCGAGCGAGGCCGGCCCGCACCGCAAGTACTACGCGCTCAACGCCGCCGGCCGTGACCAGCTCACCCGCTCCGGCAAGACCTGGCGCGCGTTCGCCACGACGATGGACCAGCTGCTCGACGATCGGGGGATGGCGGCATGACCGTCACTGGGCAGGAGATAACGGACTACGTCGAGCGGGTGCGGGCGGCACTGGCCGACCTGCCACCGCAGGTCCGCGAGGAGCTGACGGAGGACCTACCCGAACACCTGGCCGAGGTCGCCGCGGAGGCCGACGGTTCGCTGGTCGACCGGCTCGGCACCCCCGAGACGTACGCGGCGGAGCTGCGCGCCGCCGCCGGGGCGGGTGACCCGGCGGCCGGCCGGCGGGTGCTGGAACGGCGGATCGCCGCCGTGCTGGGGCGGGCCCGGGCCCGGATCGACCGGCTCGACAGCCGGTTCGGCCCCGTGTTCGGCCACGCCACGGCGGGGGAGTTCCTGCGGCTGTTGCGCCCGGCGTGGTGGGTGGCCCGCGCCTACCTGGCCGCGATGCTGCTCACCGGGATCAGCACCGACGGCCCGCTCGGCCTGCTGCCCCGGCTCGACGGCAACGAGTTCGTCGGCCTGCTGATGTTCGCCGGCCTGCTCTACGGCTCCGTCTGGTTGGGTCGGCGCACCCCCGAGTTGCGGTCCTGGCGGCGTTGGGCGTTGCACGCCAGTTCGGCGGTGCTGGCGATGTTCGCGATCGGCGCGGTGGCGAACGTGGACGACCACGCCCGTTCCGGTTACGAGTACGGCTACGAGTCGACCTCGGTGGACAACCCGTACAACGAGGTGCAGGACGTCTACGTCTACGACAGCGAGGGGCGGTTGGTGGAGAACGCCCGGCTCTTCGACCAGAACGGCACCCCGATCCGGCTGGGCTGGCCGGCCTGCGACGATCCCGCCCTGCCCGACGTCAACCCGGTGCAGCGCGGCTACCCGTACTGCCCGCAGCAGGCGCCGTTCCGGCCGCGTCCGCCGGCCGTCGCCCCGCTCCCGCCCGGGTCCGGCGTGGACCCCGGCGGGTCTCCCTCGCCGTCGCCGACCGCACCGGGTACCCCTCTGCCGACGGCCACCGCACCGGGCACCCCGGTGCCCACCGGATCCGTGCCGGTCGCGTCGCCCTCGGTGTCCGGGCCGGCGGGGGCACCCCTGCCCACCGCCACCGGTTGACCTGTCGTTCCTGGGAAATAGCTGAACGGACGATGGGGGCGGGGCAGCACGCGCTGATCTTCGTCGCTACGTTGTCGTCTGCTCATTCACCCCTCGGAAGGAAACTCAGTGTCAGAGCAGGTCGCATCGTCCCCCGCGCCGCAGGCAGAGCAGGTGGGCCAGCCCGAACCGGTGACCCCGGCCACCGCCGCGCAGCCGGAGGAGCCGAAGGGTGGCGGCGCGAAGAAGGCGCTCGGCATCATCGGCGCGATCGTCGCCTTCCTGGTGATCGCGGCGCTGAAGTTCGGCGTCGCCAGCGCCATCGGCAACTTCCTCAACCCCGACGAGACGGCCGAGGCGAAGGCCGGCGACTGCATCGCCGAGCTGCCGGAGGTGACCGGCACGCAGGAGAAGTCGGTCAGCGACGCCAAGGTGGTGAAGTGCACCTCGACCGAGGCCGTCTACAACGTGGTCGGCCGGGTCGAGGAGCAGACCGAGGCGCAGGCCAAGACCGGCAAGGCGTGCGAGCAGTACATCAAGGAGGGTGAGGACGGCTACGTCTTCTACAACATCGCCCCGGGCGGCAAGGGCTACCTGCTCTGCCTGACCAAGAAGGCGTGACCGGCAGGGCCTGAACGGGCCGGCCGGCAGGGCCTGACCGGGCCGGTACGACGATCGCCGACGGCGGCGCGGGAATCCCGCGCCGCCGTCGGCGTGTTGCACGCCACCGTTCGGTGAACGGGAGGTATATGCCACTGTTCCGGCATCTTCCCGGCACGCGTACGGCGTGGCAGGCTACCGACACGTAGGAACGCCCTGCGACCAGCCAACGATGACTGACCGACAGGAGGACGGGCCGATGGGCGAGATGGTGCGTTACCGCCGCGACGCGGGGACCGGCGAGGGGTATCTCGCGATACCGTCCAGCGGCACGGCCAGCCCGGCGGTCATCGTCATCCAGGACTGGTGGGGCCTCGTCCCGCACATCCGTTCGGTGGTGGACCGGTTCGCCGACGCCGGCTTCGTCGCGCTGGCCCCCGACTTCCGGCACGGCCAGCCCGCCAGCAAGCCGAGCGAGCCCCGGCAGATGCTCAACAGCGTCCAGATGGACGAGGCGGCGGCCGACATCGCCGTGGCGGCGGAATACCTCGCCGGCCGGGCCGAGGTGACCGGCAAGGTGGGCTGCGCCGGCTTCTGCGCCGGGGCCAGCCTGGCGTTGTGGGCGGCCACCCGGGCCGAGCGGATCGTCGCCACCGCCGCCTTCTACCCCCGGCTGCCGTGGGACGGGATGCCCGCCGAGTGGACCGACTACGCGGGCAAGGCGGCTGTCGTGCACTGCTCCGAGGCCGACGGCCTGTCCGCCGCCGACGGCGTACAGACCGTGCGCCGGGCCGTGGAGAACGCCGGCGGCACCTGCCAGACGTACGACTACCCGGGCACCGCGCACGCGTTCTTCAACGAGGACCGGCCGGAGAACTTCGACCAGCGGGCCGCCGCCACCGCCTGGGCCCGTACCCTCGAACTCTTCCGGGCCAAGCTTGGCTGAGTCCCGTACCCCCGCCGAGGTGGTCGCCCGCGCCGCGCGGGCGACCGACCTGGCCGACCTCGACGCGGCGGTCAGCGACTGTTTCGCCTGCCCGCGCCTGGTCGACTGGCGGGAGGAGGTCGCCCGGATTAAGCGGGCCGCGTTCCGCGACCAGGACTACTGGGGCCGCCCGGTGCCCGGCTTCGGCGCCCCGGACAACCGCACCGGGCGCGGCGGCGCGGGCCCGCCGGCCACCCCGGCCGGCCCGGTGTCCGAACCCCGGATCGGGATCCTCGGCCTGGCCCCGGCCGCGCACGGCGGCAACCGGACCGGCCGGGTCTTCACCGGCGACCGCTCCGGCGACGTGCTCTTCGCCGCCCTGCACCGGGCCGGGCTGGCCAACCAGCCGACAAGCGTCGCCGCCGACGACGGCCTCGCCCTCACCGGCGTCCGGATCTTCGCCGCCGTGCGTTGCGCCCCGCCGGACAACAAGCCCACGCCGGCCGAGCGGGACACCTGCGCCCCGTGGGTGCACCGGGAGGTGGCGCTGATCCGACCGACCCTGCGGGTGGTCGTCGCGCTCGGCGCGTTTGCCTGGGCGGCGTGGTGGCCGGTGCTACGCCAGGTGTACGGCGTCCGGCCGCCCAGCCCGCGACCGGTCTTCGGCCATGGGGCACACTGGTCCGGGTCGGCCGCTCCCGATCTGCTCGGTTGCTACCACGTCAGCCAGCAGAACACCTTCACCGGGCGGTTGACCACACAGATGCTTGACGATGTGTTCGCCCGGGCGAAACAGCTCGCGGGGGTGGACTGAGCAGCGTGGGACGGTGGCGATGGACCTCGGCGTACTGCGCAGGTGGTGGCCCGTCGCCCTGGTGACGCTGCTGCTGCTGGCCGCTGCGCTCGCCGCCGGGCACTCGTCGATCGGGGCCAGCCGCATCCCTCCGGCCGCCGACAACATCCCTTACGTGCCGGAATACCCCTCGGCCGAGCCGGCCCGGTCGATCCCGGTGGAGCCGCGTACCGAGGCCGCGCAGACCCGGCCGAGCGTCCCGCAGTGGATCGCCACGGCGGCGATCGGGCTGCTCGCCACGGCGATCCTGGCCGCCCTGGGCTACCTGGCCTTCACCCTGCTGCGCGGCGCGCTGCGGCGGACCACCCGGGCGGTGCCGGTGGCGCGGGCCCGACGTACCGCCGAGGGCACCGCGCGGGAGGTGGTGGCCGCGCTCGACGCCGGCCTGGAGGAGTTGGACGACGCCGACACCGACCCGCGTACCGCCGTCATCGCCTGCTGGGTGCGGCTGGAGGAGGCCGCCACCGAGGCCGGCGTGCCGAGGCTCACCGGGGACACCCCGACCGACCTGGTCACCCGGCTGCTGCGCGGCGACCCGGCGGCCGGCGTGCCCGCCATCGCCAGCGCCGACGTGCTGGACGGCTTCGCCCACGTCTACCGCGAGGCCCGCTACGCCACCCGGGCCGTCGACGCCCGGATGCGGGACCAGGCCCGGGGGGCGCTGCGCCGGCTGCGCGGTGAACTCACCGCCCTGGCCGACCCGCAGGTGCCGGCGTGACCGCCCGCCACGGCGCACCCGGTGAGGTGGCGTGGTGAGCGAGTCGACCGGCCTCGACGACCTGTTCTCCTTCGAGGAGGAGCCGCCGGCCCGTACGGGCCGGGCCCGGGGCGGACGCGCCCGGCAGGCGTTCCGGCTGCTGCTGACCGCCGCCGGGGTGACCGCCGTGGTCGTGGTCGGGCTGCGCGCGGTCGGCCTGCAACTGTCGCTCGGGATCGTGGTGGCCGGGGTACTGGCGGTGCTCGCCGTCCGCCGGGTCACCGCCGCGCTGGCCCCACCGCCCCCGCCCCGGGGCGGTGCCCGCGCCCCCGCCGGTGAGGAGCCGGGCACCTACAACTGGGCGGCCCGGGACGCGCTGCGGGCCGCCATCAACGGCTGGGAACGCCCGCTGGACTGGTCCTCGGACAACGCCGAACGGTTCACCGAACGTATCCTGCCCCGCCTCGGCGAGCTGGCCGACGAGCGGCTGCGCCAACGCCACGGCCTGACCCGGGAGTCCGACCCGCCCCGGGCCCGGGCCCTGCTCGGGGAGCCGCTGTGGAGTTTCCTCGACACCCCCTCCCGCCGTCCCCCGTCGCCGCGCGACCTCGCGGCGATCGTCGCCGAACTGGAGAAGATCTGATGAACGACGTGGACCGCAGCATTCCCGCCACGGAGGTCGGCCACCTGGCCCGGGCGGTGCTGGACGCGGTCGGCACGGTCGTGGTCGGCAAGCGGGAGGCCCTGGAACTGGTGCTCGCCGGCATCCTGGCCGGCGGGCACGTGCTGCTGGAGGACCTGCCGGGGTTGGGCAAGACGCTGACCGCGCGCTCCTTCGCCCAGGCCCTCGGGCTGGACTTCCGCCGGCTCCAGTTCACCCCGGACCTGCTGCCCGCCGACGTCACCGGCTCGTTCCTCTACGACCAGCGCAGCGGCGACTTCTCCTTCCGGGCCGGCCCGCTCTTCACCAACCTGCTGCTCGCCGACGAGATCAACCGGACCCCGCCGAAGACCCAGTCGGCGCTGCTGGAGGCGATGCAGGAGAAGCAGGTCTCCGTCGAGGGCGTCACCTACCGGCTCGACGAGCCGTTCCACGTCCTGGCCACCGCCAACCCCATCGAGTACGAGGGGACGTACCCGCTGCCCGAGGCGCAGCTCGACCGGTTCCTGCTGCGGGTGTCGTTCGGCTACCCGCAGCGCGACGAGGAGTGGGAGGTGCTGCGCCGCCGGATGGACCGCCGCCGCGAGGAGGCGCAGATCGAGCCGGTGGTCGACGCCGGCACCCTGCGGGCCATGCAGGCCGCGCTGGAGGACGTCGTGGTGGAGGACTCCGTCGGCAAGTACATCGTGGACCTCACCGCGGCCACCCGGGAACACCCGTCGGTGCTGGTCGGGGCCTCCCCCCGGGGTTCGCTGGCGCTGCTGCTGCTGGCCCGGGTCCGGGCCGTCTTCGCCGGCCGCGACTACGTGGTGCCGGAGGACGTCAAGGAGGTGGCGGCCCCCGCGTTGGCGCACCGGATCACGCTGCGCCCGGAGATGTGGCTGCGGCGGGTCGACCCGTCGTTCGTGGTCGGTGAGGTGCTGGAGCAGACCCCGGCGCCGGCCAGCGGCGCGCTGCCCAGCTACGCGGCCGGCCGGGCCGGGCGCTGATCGTCGTGCCTGACCGTCAGGAGCCGGCGGCGGGTTGGTCGCCCACCTGGGCGCTCGGCCGGGCGGTGCTGCTCACCGGGCTGCTGCTGATCGCCGCGGTGCTGCTCGGCCGGGTCGACCTGGTCGTGCTGGCCACCCCGTTCGCGCTCGGCACCGCGTACGCGCTGCGCCGCCGGCCCACCGCCGCCCCGCAGTTGGAGATCACCGCCGGGGACGCCCAGCTGGTCGAGGGCGGCGATCTGGCCGGCGCGGTGGTGGTGGGCAACCCGGACACGGTGCCGTACGACGTGGTGGTGGTCCGGACCCGGGTCTCGCCGTGGCTGTCGGTACGCCGGGCCGACTTCGGCGGGATCGGGTTGGACGTCAGCCGCGCCGGTGGGGCCGACCGCCCGTTCGTCACCGCGCTGTCCAGCGGCACCGCCGTCGACCTGGAGCTGACCGGCACCGCGCTGCGCTGGGGGCGGCACCCGATCGGGCCGGCTGGTGCCCGCGCCGCCGCCGCCGACGGGCTGCTGGTCTCCCGCGCGGTGCTCACCGAGCCGGTGCGGATGCGGGTGTACCCGAAGACCGAACCGTTCGAGGCGGTGGAGGCGATGCCCCGGGCCGCCGGGCTGGTCGGCGCGCACCACTCGCGGCGGCCGGGGGAGGGCGGCGAACTGGCCGGGGTACGCGTCTTCGGGCCGGGAGACCGGCTGCGCCGCATCGACTGGCGGGTGTCGCTGCGCACCCGGCAACTGCACGTGGCGTCGACCCTGTCCGACCGGGACGCCGAGGTGGTCGTGCTGCTCGACGTGCTGGCCGAGGCGGGGCGTTCCGGCGGGGTGGCCGGGGCGGCATCCGTGTTGGACACCACCGTCCGGGCCGCCGCCGCGATCGCCGAGCACTACCTGCACCGGGGTGACCGGGTGGCCCTGCTGGAGTACGGCCCGGCGGCCCGTCGGCTGCGCCCCGCCACCGGCCGCCGGCAGTACCTGACCGTCCTGGAGTGGCTGCTCGACGTGCACGCCGAGTCCTCCCCGCACGAGCCGTACGACCAGGTCTTCGGCCCGCAGGTGCTCTCCGCCGACGCGCTGGTGGTGGTGCTGACCCCGCTGCTCGACGAGCGGTCCGCGCAGATGTTGGCCCGGCTGGCCCGGGGCGGCCGGTTCGTGGTGGCGGTGGACACCCTGCCGACCGATCTCGCCCCGCCCGGTGAGCGGGGCTGGGCGCCGGTGGCGTACCGGCTGTGGCGGCTGGACCGGGACACGATGATCACGCAACTGCGGGAGCACGGCGTGCCGGTGGTGGGCTGGGCGGGCGCGGGCAGCCTGGACCAGGTGCTGCGGGACGTCGCCCGGCTGGCGACCGCACCCCGGGTGGGTGGCCGGTGAGCCCGGTGGACGCGGCCCGGGAGCGGGTCCGGGCGGCGCGCACGGCGGTACGCCGGGTGGCCCTGCTGCCGTTGCTGGTGCGCGGGCTCGCCTTCCTGGTGGTGCTGGCCGGGCTGCTGCTGGCGTACCCGGTGGAGCTGTTCCAGGCCCGGTCGCTGCTCGCGCTGACGGTGGTGGCGGTGCTGCCGGCGGTGGCCCCGCGCCGGATCTGGCCGACCTTCGCCGCGCTGGTCACGGTCGGCGGTTGGGTGTTCGCCTCGGCCGGGTACGACCGGCCGATCACGTTGTGGCGGTTGTTGGCGGTCGCGACCCTGCTCTACCTCGGACACACGCTCTGCGCCCTGCTGGCCGTGCTGCCCTACGACGGGGCGATCGACCCGGACGTCGTGCTGCGCTGGCTCATCCGGGCCGGCGCGGTGGTGCTGGCTTCGGCGGTGATCGGGGTGCTGCTGACCCGCTCGGGGCAACTCGGCCCGGATGACGGTTTCCAGGCCGCCACGGTGGTGGGACTGCTGGTGGCGGTGGGTCTGACCGGGTTGCTGGGCTGGCTGCTGCGCCGCAGATAGCACGACGTTGCGCAGCTCACAGGTGTTGTGCTCCGTCACAGATGGGGGTCTCGAGGGGTATTACCGCAGCCGCCCGGGGAAAGATGGATACGTGAATCCGAAGCGGATCCTTGTCGTGGGTGCCGGGCACGTGGGCCTGTACGCCGCTCTGCGCCTGTCCAAGAAGCTGAGCTCCCGTGAGGCCGAGGTCGTCGTGGTCGACCCGCAGCCGCACATGACGTACCAGCCGTTCCTGCCCGAGGCAGCGGCCGGCAACATCTCGCCCCGGCACTCCGTGGTGCCGCTGCGGCGGGAGTTGCGCAAGTGCAAGGTCGTCGCGGGCGCGGTGACCCGGATCGACCACAGCCGCAAGACCGCCGTGGTGCAGCCGATCTCCGGCCCGACCCGGGAGATCCCCTACGACCACGTGGTCGTCGCTCCCGGCTCGGTGTCCCGCACCCTGCCGATCCCCGGGCTGCACGAGCACGGGATCGGCTTCAAGACCATCGGCGAGGCCATCTACCTGCGCAACCACGTGCTGGACCGGCTCGACGTGGCCGCCGCCACGCCGGACCCCGAGGTCCGTCGCTCCGCGCTGACCTTCACCTTCGTCGGCGGCGGCTACGCCGGCATCGAGGCGTTGGCCGAGATGGAGGACATGGCCCGCGACGCGCTGCGCTACTACCCCGAGCTGGAACCGGACGACATGCGCTGGGTGCTGGTCGAGGCGACCCAGCGGGTGCTGCCCGAGGTCGACCGGGACATGGGCGCGTACACGGTGCAGCAGTTGCTCAAGCGGAACATGGACATCCGGCTGGACACCCGGCTGGAGTCCTGCGTCGACGGTGTGGTGAAGCTCTCCGACGGCGACAGCTTCCGCTCCGACACCATCGTCTGGACGGCCGGGGTGAAGCCGTCGCCGATGCTGGACCGCACCGACTTCCCCCGCGACGAGCGGCGGCGGGTCACCTGCCTGCCCACCCTCCAGGTGGTCGACGGCGACCGGGTGGTCGAGGGGGCGTGGAGCGCCGGCGACTGCGCGGCCGTCCCGGACCTCACCAAGGAACCGGGCAACTACTGCTCGCCGAGCGCCCAGCACGCGGTGCGGCAGGCGGCCCGGATGGCCGACAACATCGCGCTGGTGGTGCGGGGCCGGCCGCCTGTCGACTACAAGCACAAGCACGCCGGCAGCGTGGCCAGCCTCGGTCTGCACAAGGGCGTCGCCCAGGTGTACGGCATCAAGATGACGGGCTGGCCGGCCTGGTTCATGCACCGGACGTACCACATGAGCCGGATCCCGTCGTTCAACCGCAAGGTCCGGGTCGTGGTGGACTGGTCGCTGGCCTTCTTCCTCAAGCGTGAGGTGGTCGCGCTCGGCCAGCTGCACGACCCGCGCGAGGAGTTCGCCGAGGCGTCGCAGCCGATCCCGATCACCAGCAGGGCGGCCTGACCGCCGCACCGACCCGCCGGTCGCCCCCGCCCGCTCCCGGGTGGGGGCGACCGGCGTTCACCGTCCGGCACGGGTCGACGGGGTACGCCGGGGCGACGCGGAACGGCTACCGTGAGACTGCACCGTCGCGCATCGACGTGACGCGCCCCCGCCCGGGTGGTGGAACGGCAGACACGGCCGCCTTAAAAGCGGCTGCCGCAAGGCGTGCGGGTTCGAGACCCGCCCCGGGCACCACACTCTCAGCTTTCCCACAGCCTCCCGACCGGCGGCGGTCGTGCCCCGCCGTTTACCCTGGAAGAGCACGTTTGCGTGCGACTGACCCCCTGAGGGAGGCCTGAGACAGTGAAGACCTCGAACCCGGTGCTCGCCCGGCTCGGCCAGGCGGCCGAGCGGGAGCGTTCCGCCGGGTACGCCCAGCCCGGGCCGTACGGTTACGGACAGCCCGGCATTCCGCAGCAGTACCCGGGCCAGCCGGGCTCCCCGGTCGCCCCCACGGTGTCCGGCACGATGACCGTAGACGACGTCGTCGTCAAGACCGTCGCGCTCCTGGCCATCCTCGGCGTCTCCGCCGCCGCCGCCTGGATCGTGGTGCCGGATTCGGTGCTCGGCGTCGCCTGGATCGGCGCCGCGATGGTCGGCCTGGTCCTCGGCCTGATCATCTCGTTCTCCCGGGTCGCCAACCCGGCCCTGGTCGTCGCGTACGCGATCGTCGAGGGCGCGTTCGTCGGCCTGGTCAGCAAGGTCTACGAGACGGCCTACCAGGGCATCGTGCTCCAGGCCGTGGTCGCCACCTTCGGCGTCTTCTTCGTGATGACCATGCTCTACAAGGCGCGCGTCATCCGGGCCACCCCCAAGTTCGTCAAGGGCATGATCGCCGTGATGGCCGGCCTGTTCGCCGTCATGCTGATCAACCTGGTGCTCGCGCTGTTCGGCGTGAACACCGGCCTGCGCGACGGCAGCCCGCTGGCCATCGGGTTCAGCCTGGTCTGCATCGTGGTCGCCTCGCTGAGCTTCGTGCTCAGCTTCAAGGAGGTCGAGGACGGCGTCCGGATGGGGCTGCCGGCCCGTTACTCCTGGACCGCCGCGTTCGGCATCGTGGTCAGCCTGGTCTGGCTCTACCTGGAGATGCTGCGCCTGATCAGCTACTTCCAGGGCGACGACTGACGGTTTCCGCACCCGACGCCCGCCACCGCGACCCTGCGGTGGCGGGCGTCGTCGTCTCTGACGGGCGGCCGGTGGTGCGTAGACTCGCCGACGATGAGCGCAGCGGAGCTGGACCGGGCGGTGACGTCGCTGGTCCGTCAGGTGGGCCACTGGCAGCAGCCGCGGTGGGCGGCGGTCGCCGCGGGCGGCAACGTGTCCCGGGCCGACCTGGTGCACAAGCTGGTGCAGGAGGTCGCCGACCTGGCGGCCGACGCGGAGGGCGGGCCACGGCGGGACGTACCCCGGCTGGCGCATCCGATGGCGCTGCCCGACCAGCTCCGGGTGGTCGCGGCGGACCTGGTCGCGGCCGGTCCGCCGGAGGCGGTGTTGGCCCGGGCCGCCGCCCTGGTGACGGCGACCCGCGGCGCGCTGTAGGGCTCAGCTGAGCCGTTCGAGCACCATCGCCATGCCCTGACCGCCACCGACGCACATGGTCTCCAGGCCGATCGTCGCGTCGTGCCACTGCAGGGCGTTGAGCAGGGTGCCGGTGATCCGGGCACCGGTCATCCCGAACGGGTGGCCGACGGCGATCGCCCCGCCCATCACGTTGACCTTGTCCTGCGGGATGCCGAGCTGCCGGTACGACGGGATCACCTGGGCGGCGAACGCCTCGTTGATCTCGACCAGGTCGACGTCGTCGACGGTCATCCCGGCCCGGCGCAGCGCCTGCCGGGACGCCTCGACCGGACCGAGGCCCATGATCTCCGGCGACAGGGCGGTGACGCCGGTGGAGACGATCCGGGCCAGCGGGGTCAACCCCAGCTCGTCGGCCCGCTGGGCGCTCATCACCACCACGGCGGCGGCCCCGTCGTTGAGCGGGCAGCAGTTGCCGGCGGTGATCCGGCCGTCCGGGCGGAAGACCGGCTTCAGCCCGGCCACCGCCTCGGGGGTGACCCCGGCACGCGGCCCGTCGTCGGTGTCGACCACGCTGCCGTCCGGGGTGGTGACCGGGGTGATCTCGCGGGCCCAGAAGCCGTCGGCGATGGCCTTCTCGGCGAGGTTCTGGCTGCGGACGCCGAACGCGTCCATCTCCTCCCGGGTGACGTCGTACACCTGGGCCAGGTTCTCCGCCGTCTGCCCCATGGCGAGGTAGATGTCGGGGAGCTGCCCGGCCTCGCGCGGGTCGGTCCACACCTCGGCGTCGCCCTGCGCGCGGGCCGCCGACCGCTGCCGCGCCTCGGCGAAGCGCGGGTTCTCCCAACCGCCGCCGACCAGGGCCTGCGCCTCGGGTGGCAGGGTGTCGGAGTTGCCCCGGGCGTACCGGGACACCATCTCGACCCCGGCGGAGACGAAGACGTCGCCCTCCCCGGCCCGGATCGCGTGCATCGCCATCCGGGTGGTCTGCAACGACGACGCGCAGTAACGGGTCAGCGTGGCCCCGGGCAGCCCGTCCAGGCCCATCAGGGTGGCGACCACCCGGGCCATGTTGAAGCCCTGCTCGCCGCCGGGCAGCCCGCACCCGAGGTAGAGGTCGTCGATGGTGGTCGGGTCGAGCCCGGGAACCTTGTCCAGCGCGGCCTTCACGATGGTGGCGGCGAGGTCGTCCGGGCGGACCTCGCGCAGCGAACCCTTGAACGCGCGGCCGATGGGGGACCGGGCGGTGGCGACGATGACGGCGTCGCGGGACGACTCAATCGGCATGAACCAACGTTAACTTGACGGTAACTTGGCGCGGAAGGACGCCGACCAGCGGGAAATGTCACCCGTGCCGGCCGGCCGGACCCGCCCGCCGGCCGCGACACGTCGCAGCCGACGGGACGGGATCGAGACCGGTCAGTGCCGGGAGGCGACGTTCGCGGCGGCGACGACCGCCGGCAACAGGGCGTGCGCCCAGACCCGGTACCCGTCGGCGGACGGGTGGAAGCCGTCGTGGCAGAGCGTCCCGGCGTCGGCCCGGAACACCGGGCCGGTCTCCGTACCCAGGTCGACGACCGTGCCGCCGGCCTCCAGCACGGCGGCGGTCTGCGCCCGCGCGACCCGCCGGCCCGACCAGCCGATCACCTGCCGCAGCGGCGGGGCCACCGCGCGCACCGCGCCCAGGTCCGGGCAGGTGCCGACGACGACCTCGACCCGGGCCTCCCGCAGCCGGCGCACCGCCGAGGCGAGGTACGCCGCCGCCTCCGCCGGCCGGCTCATCGCCGTGGCGTCGTTCGCCCCGATCAGCACCACCGCGACGTCCGGCCGGTCGCCCAGCAGCGCCCGGGCCACCTGGGTGGACAGGTCGGTGGAGCGGGACCCGGAGACCCCCACGCTGGACAGGTGCACCCGACGGCCGGTCGGCCCCTCGGTCAGCAGGTGGGCGAGCTGACCGCCGACCGTCTCGTCGAAGCGGGCCACCCCGACGCCGAGCGCCGAGGAGTCACCGAGCAGCACCAGCCGCAGCAGCGGGGCACCGACCCGGCCGACCGTGGCCCGCAGCGCCAGCCCCAGCTCCGGCTGGGCGTAGTCGCGGTTACGGGCCGCCACCGCCTGACCGGCGAGCACCGCCGCACCACCGATCGTCCCGGCGACCAGGGAGACCGCCGCGGCCTTGCCGAGGCGTACGGCCAGCTCGCCGCCGAGCGAGCGGCCGGTCACGGTGTCACCGCCCGGGTGCCCACGGCGGCGGTGACCGGCCCGGCGGGGCACCCGCGGCACCCGGTGGTTCGCTCGCTGTGCTCGCTCATGCCAGTCCCTCCAGTTGGGGTGAGTCGGCGGCGGTGCCGGGTTGCGGCACCGGGCCGACGCCGAAGAAGGCCCGCCGCCGTAGCTGCGCCCAGCGGCCGGCCGGGCCGTGGTCCCGGCCCCGGACCTGCGTGCCGCTGACCTCCGTGCCGGCGTTGCGGGCCGCCTCGTGGGCCGCCTGGGGCAGCGACCGTACGCCCTCGCCCGGGGCCAGCGTCGGCCGGCGCTCCCCGCTACCGAGTGCCGACAGCACGGTCGGCAGGAGCGCGGCGGCGGCCATCGCGTAACCCTCGGCGGAGGGGTGGAACCGGTCCCAGGCGAACATCCGGGTCGGCTCGGCGGCGAACCGGGGGCCGAGCAGGTCACCGAGGGAGACCGTCCACCCGCCCGCCTCGACCACCGCGACCGTCTGGGCGGTGGCGAGCTGCCGGCTCCACCGGCGGGCCAGCCAGCGCAACGGGGGCTGGATCGGCCGGATCGCCCCCAGGTCGGGGCAGGTCCCGACGACCACCTCGCAACCGGCGGCGCGCAGCGTGCGGACCGCGTCGACCAGGTGGCGGACCGCGACGGAGTAGGGCGTGCGGTTGGTGATGTCGTTGCCGCCGACCAGGATCACCGCGACGTCCGGCGTGCACTCCAGGGCCGCCTCGACCTGTGGGCGCAGCCCGGCGGAGAGCGCGCCGACCACGGCGAAGCGGTGCACCCGTACGGCCCGGTGCAGCCGTCGGGACAGCCCGGTGGCCAGCAGCGAGCCCAGGGTCTCGCGTCGCCGCGCCACCCCGTAGCTGGCGGCGGAGGAGTCGCCGAGGATCACCATGGTCAGCGGTGGGCCGGGGATCTTGGCAGCGTAGACGCCGTCGCAGCGCGGGGGCGGGGCCTGCGCCATCGGGATGGTGCGCCGGGCCTGCCGGGCCTGCCCGAGCAGCACGCCGCCGGTCGCGGCGACGGCCGCCGCGGTGGCACCCGTACCGATCGCCGCCAGCCGGGCCACCTGCCGGGCGCGGTGCCAGCGCGGACCGGGCGGAACGACGGAACCTGCCACCCCCATACAGCGACATTATCGCGCCGCAGCGTCACCCCGCCTCCGTCGGGACGGCCGGTTTTCGGGGCTGGGCGGCGACGGTTCTGGGTACCTGATCCAGGGGCGGGGCCCACCCATGGTCGCCCGCCGCAGGTGGCGACGACTTGCGCGGGCCAGTCACGCTGGTCGGTGGAGAGGGGCTGGATGAGATGGGTAGGACATTGAAGCGCACCGCGGCCTTCACGGCGCTGGCCCGGTCGCTGGCGGCCGGCGCCCGGGGCGGTCCGTCGCTGGGCGCCCGGCTGGCGGCGCTGCCCCGGATGATCCGGGCCACCGCCCGGGGCGAGTACGACGGCGGCCTGCGGCTGGCGATGATGACGGCGGCGACGGTCTACGTCGTGTCGCCCGTCGACCTGGTGCCGGAGCTGTTCCTGACCGTGCTCGGTCTGGTGGACGACGCGGTCATGGTCACCTGGCTGGCCGGCAGCGTGCTGTCGGAGACCGAGCGCTTCCTGGAGTGGGAGGCCCGTCGGGCCTCCGTCATCCCCGGTCATGTGACCCTCTGAGGGCACGTACGCTGAGCGACGAAAGACCGTCTGCCAGGCCGCCGTCCCCGGCGCCGCAACGAAGGGCACAACGAGGTGCAGTACTACGACAACGTCGTCGACCTGATCGGTAACACCCCGCTGGTGCGGCTGCGCAACGTCACCGCGGGCATCCGGGCGACCGTGCTGGCCAAGGTGGAGTACCTCAACCCGGGTGGCTCGGTGAAGGACCGGATCGCCCTGCGGATGGTGGAGGACGCCGAGGCCGCCGGGATCCTCCGGCCCGGGGGCACGATCGTCGAGCCGACCAGCGGCAACACCGGGGTCGGGCTGGCGCTGGTCGCCCAGCTCAAGGGCTACCACTGCGTCTTCGTCTGCCCCGACAAGGTCAGCCAGGACAAGCAGGACGTGCTGCGGGCGTACGGGGCCGAGGTGGTGGTCTGCCCGACCGCCGTCGCCCCGGAGGACCCGCGTTCCTACTACAACGTCTCCGACCGGCTGGCCCGGGAGATCCCCGGCGCGTGGAAGCCCGACCAGTACAGCAACCCGGCCAACCCGCGCTCGCACTACGAGACGACCGGGCCGGAGCTGTGGAAGCAGACCGGGGGCGGGCTCACCCACTTCGTGGCCGGGGTCGGCACCGGCGGCACCATCTCCGGCATCGGGCGCTACCTCAAGGAGGCGTCCGAGGGGCGGGTGAAGGTGATCGGGGCGGACCCGGAGGGGTCGGTCTACTCCGGCGGCACCGGCCGGCCCTACCTCGTCGAGGGGGTCGGTGAGGACTTCTGGCCGGAGACGTACGACCGGGGGATCGCCGACGAGATCGTCGAGGTCTCCGACAAGGCGTCCTTCGAGATGACCCGGCGGCTGGCCCGCGAGGAGGGCCTGCTGGTCGGCGGCTCCTGCGGGATGGCGGTGGTGGCGGCGCTGGAGGTGGCCCGCGCCGCCGGCCCGGACGACGTGGTCGTGGTGCTGCTGCCGGACAGCGGCAAGGGTTACCTGTCCAAGATCTTCAACGACCGGTGGATGGCCCGGTACGGCTTCCTGGACCACTCCGGCACCGAGCCGACGGTCGCCGACGCGCTGGCCAGCAAGCCGGGCGGCCTGCCCGAGCTGGTGCACGTGCACCCGACCGAGACCGTCCGCGACGCCATCGACTACATGCGCGAGTACGGCGTCTCCCAGCTTCCGGTGCTCAAGGCCGAGCCGCCGGTGGTGACCGGCGAGGTGGCCGGTTCGATCGCCGAGCGGGATCTGCTGGACGCCCTGTTCACCGGCCAGGCGCACCTGCACGACACCATCGAGCGGCACATGGCCGACCCGCTGCCGATGATCGGAGGCGGTCAGCCGGTGAGCGAGGCGGTGAGCATGCTGGAGAAGTCCGACGCGGCGCTGGTGCTGGTCGACGGCAAGCCCAAGGGCGTGCTGACCCGGCAGGACCTGCTCGCCCACCTCGGCGCGCACTGACCCGACGCACCTGCGGGGCCCCTTCCGGTGGGAGGGGCCCCGCAGGTGCGTCCGGGGTGACCATTCACAGTCGTGGCACAGGAGCGGCACAGAGGGCGTCCGTGCAGCCTGCCTACCGTCGGGACCAGCCGAGAGGCACCGACCCACGGGAGGAACGACATGCGCCACGACCTCGACCACCACGAGGGGCAGCGGGTCAGCCGCCGCCGTTTGATCGCCGGAGTCGGCTCGATCGGGTTGGCCGGTCTGCTCGCCGCCTGCGGCCGGGACGGCGGCAACGTCACCACGTCGACCGGCCAGACCGTGTCCCCGCAGGCGACCGCCGGCACGTCGGCGGACCTGGCCGCGCTGTTCGGCGCGGCGAACACCTGCACGTTGACCGCGAGCACCACCCAGGGCCCGTACTACTTCGACGCCGACAAGATCCGCAGTGACATCCGGGAGGACCGGGCGGGCACCCGGCTGCGGGTGGCGATCCGGGTGCAGGACAGCGAGCAGTGCGGGCCGCTGGCCAACGCGGTCGTGGAGATCTGGCACTGTGACGCCGAGGGCCTGTACTCGGGCGCCGAGGCCCAGTCGTCCGGCGCGTCCGGTGGAGGCGCGCCGTCCGGCGGCACCCCGCCCAGCGGCGCGCCCGGCGGCAACCCGCCCGGGGGTGGGGCGGCCCCGGACGGCGGTGCCGAAGGGTCGGCGGGGGACCTGACGCCGACCGACGACAAGCGCTACCTGCGCGGTGCCCAGGTCACCAACGCCGACGGGATCGTCGAGTTCACCACCGTCTGGCCGGGCTGGTACCGGGGCCGCACCACGCACATCCACGCGATGGTGCACGTGGGCGACGACCGGGTGCTCACCACCCAGATGATGTTCGACGAGGCCCTCAACAGCCGGGTGTACGCCGCCGCGCCGTACGCCGCGCACACCGGGCGGGACACCTTCAACGACAACGACAACATCTTTGCCGAGACCATGCTGATGAAGGTGGTCGAGGACGGCGACGGGTATCTCTCAGTGATCAACTTCTCGGTCGACGCGGACCAGGACGGCACCTGACCCGCCCGCGTCAACAGCCGGGTAGCTGCCGGGCGTAGCGCAGCTGTGGGGTGCGGGTGGGGCCGATCCGTTCCTCCCGCCGATCGCCGGTGGCCTGCCAGCCGCCGCGTTCGTAGAAGTGCCGGGCCGGGGCGTTGCTCTCCAGCACCCACAGCACCGCCCGCCGCCAGCCCCGGGCCCGCATGGTGTCCAGCGCGTCCACCATCAGTGCCCGGCCGGTGCCCCGGCCCCGTTCGGCCGGGTCGAGGTGGATGGCGTTGAGCAGCCCGGTCGCCGGGTCGCCCTCGTCGTCCGGGCCGAGATAGCTGAACCCGACCAGCCGGCCGTCCCGCTCGGCCACGGTCATCAGGTGCTCGTCGCGTTCCCACGTCCACCGCTCGACCCAGTAGGCGCCCATCGCCTCGGGCGTCGGTTCGGCCAGCGCCTCCGGCGGCAGGAACGACGAGTACGCCGCGATCCGGGACCGCTGGTGCAGGGCGCCCACCGACATCAGGTCGTCGGCGACGGCGGGACGGAGCGTGACGGTCACCCGGCCGAGGCTACCCGCCGGGGCGGGACCGGCACGGTGGTCAGGTCCTCGGCGATCACCAGTTCCCCGGCGAAGTGCTCACGGGCCTCGTCGTGGAAGCGACGCGGGTCGGCGTACCGCTGGGAGAAGTGGGTGAGCACCAGGGTGCGTACCCCCGACTCGGTGGCGACCCGGGCGGCCTGGCCGGCGGTCAGGTGGCCGACCTCGGCGGCGAGCGCGGCCTCCGATTCCAGGAACGTCGACTCGATGACCAGCAGGTCGGCGTGCTCGGCGAGGGCGTACACCCCGTCGCAGAGGCCGGTGTCCATCACGAAGGCGAACCGCTGCCCCGGCCGGACCACGCTCACCTCGTCCCGGGTGACGCGGCGTCCGTCGACGTCCAGGTGCCCGACGCGCAGCAGCTCGCCGACCGCCGGCCCACCGATGCCGTACGCGGACAGCCGCTCCGGCAGCATCCGGCAGCCGTCCGGCTCGACCAGCCGGTACCCGTACGTCTCGATCGGATGCCGCAGCCGGCGGGCCTCCAGCGTGCCGACGCCCAGGGTGATCAGCTGTCCGTCGGCGGTGATCGGCTCGACGGCCAGCTCGGCGGTCTCGTGGAAGCTGCTGGCGTGCCGCAGCCGGGCGAAGTATTCCGCGCCGCCGGCGGGGAAGTGCACCGCCACCGGGTGCGGCACCCGGTCCAGGGAGAGGCGCTGGATGGTGCCGGGCAGGCCGAGGCAGTGGTCGCCGTGGAAGTGGGTGACGCAGATCCGGGTGAGGTCGGTGGCGGTGATCCCGGTGTGCAGGAGTTGCCGCTGGCTGCCCTCGCCGGGGTCGAAGAGGATCACCTCGTCGTCCCAGCGCAGCACGTAGCCGTTGTGGTTGCGCAGCCGGGTGGGGGTCTGGCTGGCCGTGCCGAGCACGGTCAGCTCCCGCATGGACACGGCCGGACCTCCCCCGGAGACGAAGCGACCCCCGGGGCTTCCGTGCTCGCGCACGGGCCGACTGGACTGGGTCGGCACCCCGGGGGTCGGGTGGCTGTCGTGGATTCGCCGCACCGCTGCCACACGGTCTCGACGATCATGCTTGGTCGTTCACTGTCGAGGACAGCGGCTAGCGGACAGCCACCTCACGAGTCCGATTGCTATACAAGTCTGGACCACCTCCTTTCCCGTGTACCGCCACGCTACCCACTGCACCCGGGGTGCCGGTAGTGATTTTTCGCGCGATCCTGCGGCCGGGGGGCCGCCGGCCGCCGCCCGGAGGATCGGGTCGACTTTTGCTCAACGAAGCGAAAGTTCGTGCTCATCTGGCCTATCTTTCGCCTGAAGTGAGCATTACTGTCTGCTCCACAGCGGCCACCTCCCGCCGCTGTCCGCCCGAGTCGTCCCCTCGGTCGCTCCCCCGTGAGGTGAACCGTGCCCGTTTCGTCCACCACCCGCAGGATCCCCCGACGATCCAGGACCACCCGACGATCCCTGACCCTCGGCCTGGTCGGCGCGCTGGCCGTCGCCGCCGGCCCGGTCCCCGAGGCGGGTGCCGCCACGCCGGCCACCACCCGGCCGTCCACCGCCACCGGCGCGACCGTGGCGAACCCGGTGGTCGCCGGGCCGATCGCCCGGACCACCCCGGTCGGCGACCCCGGCCACGGCTACCCCTTCCTCGCCACCGACGTCAACCTGGCCGCCGCCGGCTACGTCGAGGAGGAGTTCTTCCTCTTCGGCACCGCCACCCGGTACGCCGTGCAGGGCACCCAGAACGCGACGACCATCGCCACCGACCAGCCGTACGGCACCCGGCTGGTGGTGAGGCGACCGGCCAACACCAAAAAGTTCAACGGCGTGGTGATCGCCGAGTGGAACAACGTCAGCAACCAGTGGGACCAGGAGGTCGACTGGTTCCAGTCGCACGAGCACCTGATCCGCTCGGGCTACGCCTGGGTCGGGGTCTCCGCCCAGCGGGCCGGGCTGCACTCGGCCACCGGGCTCAAGGCGTGGAGCCCCGCCCGGTACGGCCCGCTGGACGTCACCGTGGGCGGCACCGTCACCGACGACAGCCTCTCGTACGACATCTTCAGCCAGGCGGTGAAAGCGGTCCGCAACCCGACGGGCGTCGACCCGCTGGGCAAGCTGCCCGCCCCGCAGTACGTGATCGCCACCGGCCACTCGCAGTCGGCCGGCCGCCTGGCCAACTACTACAACGGCGTCCAGCAGTCGGCGAACGTGCTCGACGCGGTCGTCCTGCACGGCGGTGGCGGGGTGCTGCGCACCGACCTGGCCACACCGGTGTTCCGGATCAACTCCGAGGGGGACGTGGCCAGCGGCATCCTGCCCGCGGCGGCCCGCGCCCAGGCCGACTCGCCGGTCCTGCGGTCCTGGGAGGTCGCCGGCGCATCGCACGGCGACTGGAAGCTGATCACCGACTACGGGCCGCTGCGCAAGCGGGACATCGGCAGCTACCCGGGCGGCTACCCGGGTGAACCGCAGACCTGCACGCTGCCCTCGCTGTCGCGGATCCCGCAGCACATGGTGCAGAACGCCGTCTACGACCACACCGTCGCCTGGATCGCCCAGGGCGTGGCCCCGCCGAGCGCGCCGCCGATCCGGACGACCACGACGACCCCGCCGGCCGTCGCCCGTGACGACCTGGGGCTCGCCCTCGACGGCATCCGGCTCGCCCAGCACCACGTGCCGCTGCGGGTCAACAGCGGCAGCAACACCGGGCCCGGCTTCTGCTTCCTCGACGGCAGCTCGGTGCCGTTGACCGACGCGCAGCTCGCCGCCCGCTACCCGACCGTCGGGGCGTACGTGGATGCCAGCGTCGCGGCCACCCTCGCCGCCGCCGACGCCGGCTACCTGCCGGCGTCGTTCACCCGCGACCCCGCCTGGTACTCCGACCTGCGTGACCTCATCACCGAGTACGTCGCCGCCGGCCGGATCACCGACTACGTGGCGGCCCGGCTGGAGGACCGCCTCCAGCGGGCCGAGCAGGCCGGCACCGCAGGCAACGCGGCCCGCGCCGGTGAGCTGCTGGGGCAGTTGGCCGACCGGGCGCGGCAGCGGATCACCGGTGACCCGGCCGCGCGGGACGCGGTGCTACGGGTGACCGAGGCGCTGATCGCCCTGCTCGATGCGGCGGAACGCCGCAACCGGTGACCCGACCGTAAGGACCGACGCCACGGTGAGGGGCCGGGGCGGCCGGTGAGCGGCGGGCACGACGCGTGATGTCGTGCCCGCCGTTCAGCGGTGCCCGGCAGTGCGGCCACCAGCCGGTCAGTCGATGCCGATCGGGCCCTCGCGGGGGCCGTCCTCGCTGGCCGGCTGCACCGCCAGCGACGGGAAGTCGGCGAGGTCGCCCTCCGGCTCGGCGTCCCACTCGGGGAAGACCAGGTCGCTCTGGAGATAGAGGCAGAGCAACTGGGTCAGGTGACGCAGCCCGTCCAGATGGGTGCGCTCGTGACCGTGGGTGGCGTCCACCCCGAAACCGAGCAGCGCCACCCGGGCGTGCGCGCCCGCCTCGACCGCCGCCGCCACGTCCGAGCGGTAGTAGTCGAAGACGTCGCGGACCAGGTCCACCCCGTGTTCCCGGGCGATGGTGGCCAGGTTGCGGGTCAGGTGGTAGTCGAACGGGCCGACCCCGTCGCCCATCGCCAGGGTCGCCGCGTTCTCCCGGGACTGCTGGCCCGGCGCGACCACCGCCGCGTCCACCGAGACGATCTCGGCGACGTCCGGGTCCAGGCCGTGGCTGGCCCCGTGGCCGATCTCCTCGGTGACGGTGACCAGCAGGTGGGCGGTGACGGTGGGGGTGATGCCGGCGTCCACCACCGCCTTGAACGCGGTCAGCACCGCCGCCACCCCGGCCTTGTCGTCCAGATGCCGGGACTTCACGTACCCGGAGGGGGTGACCATCGGGTTCGGCAGGAACGCCACGAAGTCGCCCGCGTCGATGCCCAGCGCCCGCAGGCCCGCGATGTCCTCGACCGGCTCGTCGACCCGGACCTCGACGTGTTCCCAACCGACGCCCTGCAGGTCGACGTCGTCGTTGTAGCGGTGCCCGCTGGCCTTCAACGGCAGCACCTGCCCGGTGACCACCCGGTCCAGGTCGTCGGTGAAGATCCGCACGTGTGCGCCCTCGGCGAACCGGGCCGAGTGGGTGCCGATGGTCTTCAGCTCCAGCCGGCCGTTCTCCTTGAGCCGCTTGACCATCCCGCCGATGGTGTCGGTGTGCACCACGATCGCCCGGTCGGCGCCCGTCTGCCGGGGGCCGGGCAGGCAGGCGCTGAGCGCCCCCCGCCGGGTCAGCGTGGACGGGATGCCCAGCGCGGACAGCCGTTCCCCCACGTACTGCTGCACGTGGTCGGTCCGCCCCGACGGGCTCGGGATGTCCAGCAACTCCACCAGCACCTGGCGGAGGTAGTCCAGATCGATGTCGAGGGGCTTGAGGCTCACGCGACCCCTCCGGGCCCGGCCGGGCTCCAGAGGCGCTGCGGGGCCCGGGTGCCCGGGAAGAGCAGGTCCACGAAGCGCTCGGCGGTCGGCTGGGGCTCGTGGTTGGCCAGCCCCGGCCGCTCGTTCGCCTCGATGAACACGTGCTCGGGCTGGTCGGGGGCGGGGACCAGCAGGTCCAGCCCGGTCACCGGAATGTCCAGGGCCCGGCTCGCCGCCACGCAGGCAGTGGCGATCGCCGGGTGCAGTTCGGCCGTCACGTCGTGGATTGTGCCACCGGTGTGGAGGTTCGCCGTCCGGCGCACCGCCAACACCTGCCCCTCGGGCAGCACATCGTGCATCCGGTGCCCGGCCTCGGCCACCACCTCGCGGGTCATCTCGTCGATCGGGATGCGGGACTCCCCGCCGGTGGCGGCGGCCCGTCGCCGGCTCTGCCGTTCGATCAGCTCGGTGACGTCGTGCACGCCGTCGCCGGTGATCTGCGCCGGTCGGCGGACGGCGGCGGCCACCACCTCGTGGTCGATCACGATCACCCGCAGGTCCTCGCCCGCGCGCAGCTCCTCGATCAGCACGTCGGGGCAGAACCGGCGGGCCAGCTCGACGGCCGCGGCCAGCGCCTCGGCGGTGCGTACCCCGACGGTGATGCCGTTGCCCTGCTCGCCCCGGGCCGGCTTGACCACCACCGGGCCGACGTCGGTGAGGAAGGCCAGGTCGTCGGGGTCGCCGGTGGCGGTCCGGCCGCGCGGCACCGACAGGCCCGCCTCGGTGAGGATGCGCCTGGTGACCCGCTTGTCGTCGCAGCGGCTCATCGCCACCGCCGAGGTCAGCTCGGACAGCGACTCGCGGGTGACGATCGTCCGGCCGCCGTTGGTCAGCCGCAGCTCACCCCAGTGCGCGTCGGTGACCTCCACCCGGATGCCGCGCCGCATCGCCTCGTCGGCGACGATCTTCGCGTACGGGTTCAGCTCGTCGTAGCCCGCCGGGGCGGAGGGCAGGAACAGCCGTTCGTTGATCGGGTTCTTCCGCTTGACGCAGAGCGTCCCGGTGCGGTGGAAGCCCAGCCGCTCGTAGAGCCGGATCGCGCCGGAGTTCTCGGCCAGCACCGACAGGTCGACGAAGGCGCGACCCCGCTCGTCGAGCCGGTCGGCCAGCTCGGTGAGCAGGGCCTGGCCGGTGCCGGGCGGGGCGGTGTTGAAGTCCACCGTCAGGCACCACAGGCTCGCGCCGTTCTCCCGGTCGCCGAAGACCGCCACGTGGTCGACGCCGGTGATGGTGCCGACGATCTCCCCGGTGCTCGCCTCGGCCACCAGGTGCAGGAACCGGTCGGTGCCGGCGTTGTCGACGAGCACCTCCACCGGCGCGGTGACCATGCCGTTGCGGGCGTAGATCCGGTTCACGGCGTCGGCGTCGTCGGCGTCGCGCAGCGGCCGGACGACCAGCCCCGGGATCTCCATCCGCCCGGTGGCCTCCGGGCGGCGCTCGCCCAGCGGCAGCCGGTAGGTCAGCGACGGGTCGATGAACAGCTCGTCGGGCAGCCGGGACACCAGCACGTGCGGGTCGCGCAGGTAGATGCAGATGTCCCGGGCGCCGGCCGCCTCGGACCGCAGCACGTGTGCCACCGCGACCTGCTCGTGGAAGGTCTGGCCGAAGACCAGCCGCCCCCAGCCGCAGTCCAGGACCACGTCGGACGGCCCGGCCGGTTCCCGGCGCGGCTGCTCCGGGGCGACCCCCGGGGCGACCGGGTCGCCGCCGGGGCCGATGCGTTCCCGGCGGCGGCCGAGCACCCGCTCCCGGTCGGTTCGGGCCGTGCCGGTCGCGAGGGTCTCGTTCACGGTCAGTCGATTCCGTGGCTCTGGAGCCACATTTCCAGGAGTCCCAGTTGCCACAGTTTGTTTCCGTTCAACGGGGTCAGTTCGGCGTTCGGGTCGGCGAGCAGCGCATTGACGTAGTCGGTACGGAACAGGTCGCGGCGGCGGGCCTGCGGCGCGGTGAGCGCGTCGCGGACCCGGTCGAGGAGCTTGCCCTCCAGGTGGGTCAGGCCGGGCACCGGGAAGTAGCCCTTGGGGCGGTCGATCACCTCGTGCGGCAGGACCCGGCGGCCGATCTCCTTGAGCACGCCCTTGCCGCCCTGGGCCAGCTTCAGCTCGGGTGGGCAGCTTGCCGCCAGCTCCACGAACTCGTGGTCGAGGAACGGCACCCGGGCCTCCAGGCCGTGTGCCATGGTCATGTTGTCGACCCGCTTCACCGGGTCGTCGGTGAGCATGATCTGGGTGTCGATCCGCAGGCCGGCGTCGACGGCGGTCTGCGCCCCGGCCCGGCGCAGGTGGGCGGCGACGAACTCGCGCGCCGGGTCGCCGTCGGCCAGCCACGCCGGGTTGAGCACCCGGGCCAGCCCGGCCGCGTCCCGGTCGAAGAACGCCTTCGCGTACGAGTCGAGGGCCTGCTCCCGGTCGATGCCGGCAAGCGGCGGGTACCAGTGGTAGCCGCCGAGGATCTCGTCCGCGCCCTGGCCGGACTGGACCACCTTGACGTGCCGGGACACCTCCTGGCTGAGCAGGTAGAACGCGACGCAGTCGTGGCTGACCATCGGCTCGCTCATCGCGGCCACCGCCGCCTCCAGCGGCGGCACCAGGTCACCGGCGGCCACCTTGAGCTGGTGGTGGTCGGTGCCGAAGGTCTGTGCCACCAGGTCGGAGTAGACGAACTCGTCGCCCTCCCGGCCGCCGACGGCGTCGAAACCGATGGAGAAGGTGGACAGCCCGGAGCGGGTCTGCCCCTCGCCGGCCAGCAGCGCCACCACGAGGCTGGAGTCCAGGCCGCCGGAGAGCAGCACCCCCACCGGCACGTCGGCGACCATCCGGCGGCGTACGGCGGTGGTCAGCGACTCCAGCAGGGCGTCCTCCCAGTCGCGGGCCGACCAGTCGGCGCGCGACGCGTCCCGGGTGAAGGACGGATCCCAGTAGACCCGCTCGTGGGTACGGCCGTCCGGCTCGTAGACCCGGACGGTGGCCGGGGGGAGCTTGGTGACACCGCGCAGGATGGTGCGCGGCGGCGGCACGATGCTGTGGAAGCTGAGATAGTGCGACAGCGCCACCGGGTCGATGGTGGTGTCGATCCCCCCGCCGGCCAGCAGGGCGGGCAGGGTGCTGGCGAACCGCACCACGCCCGGCGTCTCGGCCAGGTAGAGCGGCTTGATGCCGAGCCGGTCCCGGGCCAGCACCAGGCGGCCGGTGTCCCGCTCGGTGATCGCGACGGCGAACATGCCGATCAGGTGGTCGACGAAGTCGAGCCCCCACTCGGCGTACGCCTTGACCACCACCTCGCTGTCGCCGGAGGAGAAGAAGTGGTGTCCCTTGCCCTGCAACTCCTGCCGCAGCTCGCGGTAGTTGTAGATGCAACCGTTGAACACTCCGGTGAGCCCGGCGGCCGGGTCGACGATCGGTTGCCCGCTGGCGGCGGAGAGGTCGATGATCTTCAAGCGGCGGTGCCCGAGGGCGGTGGCCCCCTGTGACCACACTCCGCTGTCGTCGGGCCCCCGGTCACTCATCGTGGCCGCCATGCGTTCCACCGCCGACACATCGGCCCGGGAACCGTCACGGCGGAACTCTCCCGCAAGTCCGCACATGCCAGCCAATGCTGCCAGAGGTTGTTGCAGTTCGCCTGTTGAGACGATGACGAACGTGTGACAGCTTGCTACGATGCGCCGTCACCGACGGTGGTTGCCTGTCATGGTGTCGATTGCTGCCCGCCCGGTGACGGATGCCGGAAATGCGCCGGGCCCACGGTGTGAAGAACACCGCAGACCCGGTCACCGCGCCAGGGTCAGCCGGCGGTACGGGCCACCCCGACCGGGCAGCTCAGCCCGTTCGGGCCGTGGTTGCAGTAGCCGTTCGGGTTCTTCGTCGGGGCCAGGTACTGCTGGTGGTAGTCCTCGGCGAAGAAGTAGTCGCCCAGCGGGGCGATCTCGGTGGTGATCTCACCCTTGCCGGCCCGCGCCACGATCGGCGCGAACGCGTCCCGGGACGCCTGCGCGGTGGCCAACTGCTCGTCGCTGGTGGTGTAGATCGTCGAGCGGTACTGGCTGCCGACGTCGTTGCCCTGGCGCATGCCCTGGGTCGGGTCGTGGTTCTCCCAGAACACCTTGAGCAGGTCCTCGTAGCTGATCACGGCGGGGTCGTAGACCACCTGGACCACCTCGGCGTGCCCGGTCATCCCCGAACACACCTCCTCGTACGTCGGGTTGGCGGTGTAGCCGCCCGCGTAACCGGCCGAGGTGGTGAGCACCCCCGGCAGGGTCCAGAACAGCCGCTCGGCACCCCAGAAGCACCCCATGCCGAAGACGGCGACCCGGGCGTCCTGCGGGAACGGGCCCTTCAGCGACGACGCCAGCACCTCGTGCCGGTCCCCGATCGGCATCGCGATCGGGCGGCCGGGCAGGGCCTGGTCGGGGCTGATCATCTCGGCCTTCATGCGGCGAAGGAACACGGTGGAACTCCTCTCGTACCTCTCCCCGCATGCAACACCGGCGGGCCCGGCTTCCTTACCCGCTGCGTCCCGGCTCTCGCCCCCGGGCCTCGCCGAATATCGGCGGGTCTCAGGCCAGGGCGGCGGCGACCCGCCCGGCGTAGGAGTCGGCCTCGGCGTCGTCGGCGTAGCGGGTACGCGGCCAGAAGAAGCCGCGCAGGCCGTCGCCCCTGGTCCTCGGCACCACGTGGGTGTGCAGGTGCGGCACCGACTGGGACACCCGGTTGTTCATCGCCACGAAGGTCCCACCGGCCCCCAGACCGGATTCCACGGCTGCCGCCAGGCGTTGCACCAGGCCGAAGTAGCCGGGCAGGTCGGCCGGCGGCAGGTCGGTCAGGGTGACCAGGTGGGTACGGGGCACCACCAGGACGTGCCCCTTGAACACCGGCCGGGTGTCCAGGAACGCCACCCCGTCCGGCTCGTCGGCCACCCGGAACGCCGGCACCTCACCGGCCACGATCTGACAGAACACACACCCGCTCACCCGCGCAGCCTAAGGTCCCGCGCACCCATCCACCACGCACCGGGGCGCAGGTGCGGGGTGAGCCGGGACGGGTTCCGGTCGACCGGTGGGTGCGGCGGACTAACGTCTGCGGGATGAGTCACGGCTTCGAGACGCTCGCGATCCACGCCGGCCAGGACCCGGAGGCCCGCACCGGCGCGGTGATCCCCCCGATCTACCAGACCAGCACGTACGCCCAGGACGCCGTCGGCGCGCCCCGGCAGGGCTACGAGTACAGCCGCTCCGGCAACCCCACCCGCGACGCCCTCCAGGAGTGCCTGGCCGCGCTGGAGGGAGGTCGGGTCGGGCTCGCCTTCGCCAGCGGCCTGGCTGCCGAGGACACCCTGCTGCGGACGGTCTGCTCGCCCGGCGACCACGTGGTGATCCCCGACGACGCGTACGGCGGCACGTACCGGCTGTTCGCCCGGGTGGCCGAGCGGTGGGGGCTGACGTACACCCCGGCGAAGGTCTCCGACGTCGACGCGGTCCGGGCCGCGATCCGCCCCGAGACGAAGATCGTCTGGGTGGAGACGCCGACGAACCCGCTGCTCGGCATCGCCGACATCGCCGCCCTGGCGGGGATCGCGCACGAGGCCGGGGCGCTGCTGGCGGTCGACAACACGTTCGCCTCGCCGTACCTGCAGCAGCCGCTCGCGCACGGCGCGGACGTGGTGGTGCACTCCACCACCAAGTACGTCGGCGGGCACTCCGACGTGGTCGGTGGCGCGTTGATCGTCGCCGATCCGACCCTCGGCGACGAGCTGCGCTACCACCAGAACGCGATGGGCGCGATCAACGGCCCGTTCGACGCCTGGCTCACCCTGCGCGGCATCAAGACCCTCGGGGTACGGATGGACCGGCACTGCGACAACGCCGAACGGATCGCCGCCTTCCTCGACGGGCACACGAAGGTCGCCCAGGTCATCTACCCCGGCCTGCCGTCGCACCCGGGGCACGAGGTGGCCGCCAAGCAGATGCGCCGCTTCGGCGGGATGATCTCCTTCCGGGCCGCCGGCGGCGAGGAACACGCCGTGCAGGTCTGCAACCGGGCCCGGCTGTTCGTCCTCGCCGAGTCGCTCGGTGGGGTGGAGTCGCTGATCGAGCACCCGGGCCGGATGACACACGCAAGTGCTGCCGGCTCGCCGCTTGAAGTTCCCGGCGATCTCGTGCGACTGTCTGTCGGCATCGAGACGGTCGACGACCTGCTCGCCGATCTGGAGCAGGCGCTGGGCTGACCGCGGGCTGGGAAGAGGTGGCCGTGCAGGACATCATGCCGACCTGGGTGGGGGCGACCGCCAAGCAGATCGCCCGGGGGGTACGCCGGGGCGACGTCTCCGCCACCCAGGTCGTCGCCGACCACCTGGACCACGTCGGCCGGGTCGACGGCGCACTGTCCGCGTTCCGGGTGGTCCGGGGCGGTGAGGCGATCACCGAGGCGGAGAAGGTCGACGAGCAGGAGGAGTTGGCCAACCTCCCGCTCGCCGGGGTGCCGGTGGCGGTCAAGGAGAACACCCCGGTCGCCGGCCTGCCCACCTGGAACGGGTCGGTCGCCGCGCGCACCGCGGTGGCGGAGGCCGACCACGAGGTGGTGCGCCGGCTGCGCGGCGCGGGCGCGGTGATCCTCGGGGTGACCCGGATGCCGGAGCTGGGACTCTGGGCGATCACCGACGACGCGACCGCCGTCACCCGTAACCCGTGGGACCTGCGGTACACCCCCGGGGGGTCCTCCGGCGGGGCCGCTGCGGCGGTCGCGGCGGGGCTGGTGCCGATCGCGCACGGCAACGACGGGCTCGGCTCGATCCGCATCCCGGCCGCCTGCTGCGGCCTGGTCGGGCTCAAGCCCGGCCGGGGCGTGGTCCCCTGCCAGCTCGGCGCGGAGGACTGGTTCGGGCTGACCGAGCACGGCATGCTCACCACCACCGTCGCCGACGCCGCCGTCGGATTCCAGGTGCTCGCCGGGCGTCGCCCCGACAAACTCGTCCCGCCGCCCCGGCTGCGGGTCGGCGTGTCACTGCGCTCCCCGGTGCGCGGCGTCGCGCCGGACGCCCCCAACCGGGACGCGGTGGCCGCCGCCGGCCGGCTACTCGCCGCCGCCGGCCACGACACCGTGCCCGCCGACCCGGTCTACCCGACCGCGCTCGGCCTCCAGGGCATCGCCACCTGGCTCGCCGCCGCCGCGTCCGACGTGCGGGCCGCCGGCATCGACCGGCGCGGCCTGCAACGGCGCAGCCGCCGGCACGTCGCGCTGGGGGAGTGGGCGCAACGCCGGGGGTACGTGCGGGAGGCCGACCGGGCCGCCTGGCGGGACCGCTCCGTCGGCTTCTTCACCGACCACGGGATCGACCTGCTGCTCACCCCGGCGCTGGCCGGGCCGCCGCCGGAGGCCACCTCCTGGTCCGGCCGTTCCTGGCTGGCGAACATGCGGACCAACATCCGGTACGCCCCGTTCGCCGCCCCGTGGAACGTCGCCGGCCTGCCGTCGATCGTGGTGCCGGTGGGCCGCCGCCCGGACGGCCTGCCGGTCGCCGCGCAACTGGTCGGCCCGCCCGGCTCGGAGCTGCTGCTGCTCGGGGTGGCCGGGCAGTTCGAGATGCAGGCCCCGTGGGCCCGGCACGCGCCCGGCTATCCCCGGGTCGACACGCCCTCCCCGGCGGTCGGGCCGAGGGCTGGTGGCACGATCGGGGCATGACGGAACTGGTCGACCTCGCCGACGTACGGGCCGCCCGGGAGCTGCTCGCCGGGGTCACCCGGACCACCCCGCTGGAGCCGTCCCGGCCGTTGAGCGCGGCACTGGCCGGGCCGGTGTGGCTCAAGTGCGAGAACCTGCAACGCGCCGGCTCGTACAAGGTGCGTGGCGCGTACGTGCGGATCTCCCGGTTGTCGGCGGCCGAGCGGGACCGGGGCGTGGTCGCGGCCAGCGCCGGCAACCACGCCCAGGGGGTGGCGCTCGCCGCCGGCCTGGTCGGCACCCACGCCACCGTCTTCATGCCGGTCAACGCGCCGCTGCCGAAGGTGGCCGCCACCAAGGGGTACGGCGCGCGGATCGAGCTGATCGGCAACACCGTCGACGAGTCGCTGGTGGCCGCGCAGACCTTCGCGGAGCGCACCGGCGCGGTGTTCATCCACCCGTTCGACCATCCGGACGTGATCGCCGGGCAGGGCACCGTCGCGCTGGAGATCCTCGAACAGTGTCCCGAGGTCGAGACGATCATCACGGGGGTCGGCGGTGGCGGCCTGATCTCCGGGATGGCGGTGGCCGCGAAGGCGCTGCGGCCCGACGTGCGGATCATCGGCGTCCAGGCGGAAAGCGCCGCCGCCTTCCCGCCCTCCCTGGCCGCCGGGGAACCCGTCCGGCTACCGGCGTTCGCCACGATCGCCGACGGCATCGCGGTCGGCCGGCCCGGGGAGATCACCTTCAACCACGTCCGCAAGCTCGTCGACGAGATGGTCACCGTCGCCGAGGAGGACATCTCCCGGGCGTTGCTGATGCTGCTGGAACGGGGCAAGCAGGTGGTCGAGCCGGCCGGGGCGGTCGGGGTGGCCGCGCTGCTCGCCGGGGCGGTGCAGGTGCGGACCCCGACGGTGGCGGTGCTCTCCGGCGGCAACATCGACCCGCTGCTGATGATGCGGGTGATCGAGCACGGTCTCGCCGCCGCCGGCCGCTACCTGCGGGTCACCGTCCGCTGCTCGGACCGGCCCGGTCAGCTCGCCTCGCTGCTCACCGAGATCGCCGAGCACCGGGCGAACGTGGTCGACGTGGAGCACCAGCGGGCCAACCCGCACCTGCGGCTCGGCGAGGTGGAGGTGGCCCTGTCGGTGGAGACCCGGGGCGTCGAACACTCCGACACGCTGATCAGCGCCCTACGGGCAAGCGGTTACCAGGTGGTCCTCACGGCCGAGGCGTGAGCCGGCGGCGGTGTACCGGAAGACGACGCCGCCGGGCCCGGTGGACCCGGCGGCGATGCGGCTCAGCCGGAGAACGGCTCGAAGCTGACGATGGTCACCTTGATGTCCGCCCCGCTGGGCGCGGTGTAGGTGCATGCCTGACCGGGGCGGCCGCCCAGGATGGCCTTGCCGAGCGCCGACTCGGGGCTGTAGACCGTCAGCTCGGTGGTGGCGGCGATCTCCCGCGACCCGAGCAGGAACGTCTCGGTGTCACCCTCGTCGTCGTCGAAGTAGATCGTCACGACCATGCCGGGCGACACCACGTCGGCCGTCGGCGCCTCGCCGACCTGGGCGGTGCGCAGTAGTTCCTTGAGGTAGAGGATGCGGCCCTCGGCCTTGCCCTGCTCCTCGCGGGCGGCGTGGTAGCCACCGTTCTCCCGCAGGTCGCCCTCTTCCCGCCGGGCGTTGATCTCGGCGGCGATGACCGGCCGGTTGGCGATCAGCTCGTCGAGCTCGGCCTGGAGGCGGTCGTGCGCGTCCTGGGACAGCCAGGTGGCGGGCGCCTTGTGGTCATTGGTGGACACAGGCGTACTCCTCGGATGTGCGTGCTGGCTGACAGGTGACTTACCAACCTACCAGTGGGCCGCACTCCGGGGCGTCGTCGATCACCCGGTCGGGCGACGGCACCGGCGGCCCGCCGGGACGCGGGACCCGGTCCCGTCGCCGTTCAGCCGGCCGGACGGCAGCGGACGACCTCGCCGATGAACGGGCGTTCGGTGGTGGTGACCCGGTGCCGGGTGGTGATGTGCCGCTGGCCGGGGGCCGCGGTAACCGTGACCTCCTCGTGGCCCACCTCGGCCCCCGCGTGCGAGCGGGCCCGGACCAGGCACACCGCCGCGCCGCCCGCGGGCACGGTCACCCGGAAGTCGACCCGGACACCGGTGTCGTCGACGTCGGTGTAGGTGATCACCTCGGGCTTGTACTCCGGGTCGCCGTAGCGCTGGTAGAGCTGCGTCGAGGCCAGCACCAACCCGGCGATCAGGACCGCCGCCAGCACCCAGCGCAGCAGGGGACGACGGCGCTCGGGCTCCCGTCGGCGTCCGTACCGGCCGGGCGGGAACACCGGCGCGGCCGAGGGAACTGTGGCGTGCGTCTCGGTCACCGGCGGGTATCTCCTGGCGTTGTTGTCGGCGGCATCGGCAAGAATGACAGGGTCCATCTTCCCAGCCCGGGGCCGAGCCCGGCCCGGCAGGTCGGCAACCGCGCCGGCAGGTCACCACGGCAGGTCGGGCGAGCGACCCGGAGCGGGCCGCCGACGGGCACAGACGAGGAGCGCCCACGTTGGCAGAGAAGCTGCGTCTCATGGCCGTGCACGCACACCCGGACGACGAGTCCAGCAAGGGCGCCGCCACCATGGCGAAGTACGTCGCCGAGGGGGTGGACGTGCTGGTCGTGACCTGTACCGGCGGTGAACGGGGCAGTGTGCTCAACCCCAAGCTGGACCGCCCCGAGGTGTGGGCCAATATCGGCGAGATCCGGCGGGCCGAGATGGACGCCGCGCGGGCCGTCCTCGGCGTCGAGCAGGCCTGGCTGGGCTTCGTCGACTCGGGCCTGCCCGAGGGCGACCCGCTGCCGCCGCTGCCCGAGGGGTGTTTCGCCCTCCAGGACGTCGAGGTGGCGGCCGGGCCGCTGGTGAAGCTGATGCGGGAGTTCCGTCCGCACGTCGTGACCACCTACGACGAGGAGGGCGGCTACCCGCACCCCGACCACATCATGTGCCACCGGGTCAGCGTGGCGGCGTTCGACGCGGCCGGCGACCCCGACCGCTACCCCGAGCTGGGCACGCCCTGGCAGCCGTTGAAGCTCTACTACGACATCGGCTTCTCCAAGGGCAAGATCACCGCTCTGCACGAGGGCATGCTGGCCGCCGGCCTCACCTCGCCGTACGACGAGTGGCTCAAGCGGTGGGACGAGCGGCCGGACAAGGGCCCCCGGATCACCACCCGGGTCGAGTGCGCCGAGTACTTCCCGGTCCGTGACGACGCGCTGCGCGCCCACGCCACCCAGGTCGACCCGGACGGCTTCTGGTTCCACGTGCCGATGGAGTTGCAGCAGCGCGCCTGGCCGACCGAGGACTTCCAGCTCGTCCGCTCGACGGTCGACTCCCCGCTGCCGGAATCCGACCTGTTCGCCGGGGTACGCGAAGCCGTCCATGCCGGGTGACCCGGGTGCGGGGCTACGCTGACACTCCACCGCACATCGGAGAAGACACCATGCTGAACGCTGTCCAGGTGCTCGCGGAGAACAACTTCGGGGACACCCGCACGGGCGGCCTGGCCGGGCCGATGGGCCTCTTCCTCATCGTGCTCCTCGGCACCGCCACCGTCCTGCTCATCCGCAACATGAACGCCCGGCTGCGCCGGCTGCCCGAGCGGTTCCCCCACCAGGGTGGTCCGGTCGGGACCGATTCGTCGGCAACCGGCCCGTCGGACGGGACGACGGGGCAGGAATCACGTACGAACCCGTCCAGCGGCCACCAGCAGCCCTGAGAGGGGTGACCGAAGCGTGAATCACGCCGATCCGGGTCGTCGCCCCCTGTTGCGGCCACCCGGATTGGCTTAGCCTTCCGCCGGGGGACGTAAGTCCCTGAGCCGTGCGCGGGAGGGGGTGCCATGACCGTCGTAGCCGCGTTCGTCCGTCGCGCCGTCGACGGCCCCGCGGACGGAGCCGGGCGGTGACCTCCGGCAGGGCCGGCGCGTCCGACGACGGGTCGACGCCGCCGGAGACTCCGCTGCGGGTGCGCGTCCTCACCCTCGCCGTGACGGTGACCGCCCTGGTGGCGGTGCTGGTCGGCCTGCGCCTGCCCACCGCCCTGCCGGCCGACGACCCGCTCCCGGCCGTCGCCCGGTTCGGCATCGTCGCCGCCGTGTTCGCCCTGGCCCAGCTCGCCCGGCTGCGGTTCCGCACCGCCACCGGCATGGTGAGCATCACCTGGGGCGAGGCCGCCCTGATCGTCTGCCTCTACCTGGCGCCGGCCGGCTGGCTGCCGGCCGCCGCGCTGCTCGGCACCGGCGCGGCCTGGACGGCGATGTCGCTGGCCGCCGACCGTCGTCCCCCGGTGGAGCTGGTCCGGATCGCCGCCGCGCTGACCGCGGCCACCGCGCTCGCCGTGGTCGTCGCCACCGCGCTGGGTGAGCCGTTCCTGGCCGGCCCCACCCCGACGCTCGTGCCCGCCCTCGTCGCCGGTGCGGTCACCTACCTGCTCACCACCGCCGGGCTGGGCGGGGCCACCCTGGCCCTGCGGCACGGGGTGGCGGTCGGCCCGGCACTGCTCGTCGCGCTGCGGGGCAAGGTGCTGATGTTCGTCGGCAACGTGCTGGTCGGGCTGGTCGTGGTGGCGTTGCTGGAGATCGACCCGCGGTGGCTGCTGCTGCTCCCGCCGCTGCTCTGGCTGCTCCAGCAGACCTACCGGCACCGGCTGCGCGCCGACCAGGAGCAGCGCACCTGGCGCGCGTTCGCGGAGGCCACTGCCGCCCTCAACCAGCTCGACGAGCGGGGGGTGGCCACCGCCGCGGTGACCGGGGCGCTGGCCCTGTTCGGCGCGGACCTGGTCGACGTCGACGTGGCCCGGGGCGACGGCCGGTGGCGGCGCTACCGGGGTGACTCGTCGGGCTGCGTCCGCGACCGGCAGGTCGGGCCACCCGCGGGGGCGGCCCCGGACGCCCACGAACTCGTCCGGCCGCTGGTCGTCGGGGACGTCCGGGTCGGGCAGATCCGGGTCCGGTTCCCCGTCTCCGGGCCGCCCGACGACCGGGAACGGGACGCGCTGGCGGCGTACTCCGACGCCCTGGCCGCCGCCCTGCACGACGCGGCCACCCACCGGGAGCTGCGGCTGGTCAGCGCCCGCTCGTCGTACGACGCGGTGCACGACGCGTTGACCGGGCTGGCCAACCGCACGGCCATGCTGAGCAAGGGCGACCAGGCGTTGCGGCAGCTCGCCCACGATCACCCGGTGGCCCTGCTGCTGCTCGACATCGACCAGTTCAAAGAGGTCAACGACACCCTCGGGCACGCCGCCGGTGACCAGTTGCTGCGGCTCACCGGCAACCGGCTGGGCACCCTGGCCCGCCCCGGTGACCTGCTCGCCCGACTCGGCGGCGACGAGTTCGCGCTGCTGCTGACGTCGGTCCCGGTGATCGGCGACCGGGCCGCCCCGATGGCGTACGCGCTGCGGCAGGCCCGGGAGATCGCCGAGCGGCTGGCCGCGCCGACCGAGGTGGCCGGGGTGCGGATGTCGGTGGAGGTCTCGGTGGGGGTGGTGGTGGCCGGGGCGGGCACCGCCGACCTGACCGAGCTGCTGCGCCGGGCCGACATCGCCATGTACCAGGCGAAGGAGGGCGGCGGCAGCGTCGCCGCGTACGACAGCACCCGGGACGCCGCCAGCACCGACCAGTTGGCCCTGCTGGCTGAGCTGCGGGAGGCGTTGCAGGCCGACGACCAGCTGGTGCTGGCCCTGCAACCGGCGGTCGACCTGGCCACCGGCGCACCGACGGGGGTGGAGGCGCTGATCCGCTGGCAGCACCCCCGGCGGGGCTGGCTCGGCCCGGCCGACTTCATCCGCCCGGTGGAGAACAGCGAACAGCTCGGTACCTTCACCCGGTACGTGCTGGACAAGGCGCTGTCGGTGGCCGCCGGGTGGGCCCGCGACGGGTTGGACGTGCCGATCTCGGTGAACCTCTCGGCGCGCAGCCTGCTCGACCCCCGGCTGCCGGCGGAGATCGCCGACGCGCTGCGCCGGCACCAGGTGCCGGCGCACAAGCTGGTCCTGGAGATCACCGAGACGGTGGTGATGAGCGAGCTGGAGGTGATCGACGAGGTGCTGGCGAACCTGCGCAGGATGGGCGTCCAGCTGGCCGTCGACGACTTCGGCACCGGCTTCTCGTCGCTGTCGTTCGTGACCCGGATCGCCGTGGACGAGCTGAAGGTGGACCGCTCCTTCGTGATCCGGATGGCCGACTCGCCGGAGGCGGCGGCGATCGTCCGGGCCACCGTCGGGCTCGCCCACGAGCTGGGGTTGCGGGTGGTCGCCGAGGGGGTGGAGACGGCCGAGCAGCGGGCCGCGCTGGTGGCGTTGGGCTGCACGGCCGCCCAGGGCTACCACTTCTTCAAGCCGATGCCCGCCGACAAGATCGGCGCGGTGCTCGGCTCGCTGCGCGACTCCGCCGAGTCGAACGTCTTCCCGCTGCGCGCCGACGGCGCCTCCTGACCGCGCCGCACCCCGCATGCCCGGCGCGGCCCCGCCCGCCCACCGGCACGGCCGGTCGGTCGGTCGTGATCGACTCAAGGGTGCCGATGTAGCGGTATCCCGGCACCGGGATACCGCTACATCGACGACATGGCGCAGTGCCGCCCGGTCAACCCCGGGAGACCACCTCGCCGACGACGGTCGGCATCGCCGCCCAGTCGGCCGACGCCACGCTGGCGTGGGCGGCGGCGAGCTGGGCGAGACGGGCGCGGGCGGCCGTGACGTCGGTGTTGCCGACCGCCGGGGGGACGTTCTGCGCGTCGGTCATCACCAGCAGGTAGTGGTTGGTGTCGTACCAGGAGGTGTCGATGCCGCCGGTGACGTACGCGCTGGCGTCGCCGTCGAACAGAACGAACCACGGGCGCAGGCCGGTGTCGGCGTACCTGGTGCGCGGGTCGCCGGCCTGGGCCCGGTGCACCGCCGGGAACGCCTGCGCCTGACCGAGGGTGCCGGCCGCCGCCAGGCCGACCAGGTGCTGGGCGTACTCGATGTCGGTCCACAGGGTATCGGTGGGGTTGCCCTCCTCGACGGTGCCGGGAATCAGCTCCACGATCACCTTCCCGGCGAGCTGCCCCCGGGACGGCCAGGCGTTCGCGCGGGCGGCGGCGTCCAGGGTGACGTACCCGCCGCGCAGGTCGGCGGGGCGGAACACCCGGCTGCCCAGCCGGGCGGCGAGCACCGCGTCGAGCTGCACCGGCCCCTGCCCGGTACGGCTGCTGAAGCCGGTCTTCAGCTCCAGCTTGAGCTGGAGCGGCCCGGCGTCGGGGTGGGCGTCGAACCACAGCCGGATGTCGTCCAGGCAGTTCTCCAGGTTCTTGTTGCGGGTGCCGGTGTAGAGCTGCGCGGGGGTGGTGGCGGCGACGCAGTTGTTGTCGTTGCCGAGCGGGTTGGAGTGGCTGACCCGCCACTGCTTGGTGATGATGTCCGGCCAGACGTCCAGCTCGATCATTCCGGGGCGGGCGTCGAGCGCCTGCGCCAGATAGGTGTACGTCCCGCGTTCGTACGCGTTGTGCGTGCCGACCACGGTGGTCGCCGAGACCCGGGTGCCGGGGTCCACGGCGGCCGAGGCGGGGGCGGCGGTGCTGAACACCGCCGCGACCACCGCGACCGACGTGAGTGCCGACAGGAGACGGGAACCGCGCATGGATACCTCCTCGCAGGGCGGTGCCGGTCACCGCACCCGCACAGATCAAAGACGATGAATGTGAACGAGGGAAGGCCCGGTTCCGGCGGGACGGTTGCCCCGGCGGGTGCGCCCGGCGGTGGATAGGGTCGTCGGGTGAACCGACTCGCCCAGGCCACCTCGCCGTATCTGCTCCAGCACGCCGACAACCCGGTCGACTGGTGGCCGTGGTGCGACGAGGCGTTCGCCGAGGCGAAACGGCGCGACGTCCCGGTGCTCATCTCGGTCGGCTACGCCGCCTGCCACTGGTGTCACGTGATGGCCCACGAGTCGTTCGAGGACGAGACGGTCGGCGCGCTGGTCAACGCCGGCTTCGTGGCGATCAAGGTGGACCGTGAGGAGCGGCCCGACGTCGACGCCGTCTACATGACCGCCACCCAGGCGATGACCGGCCAGGGCGGGTGGCCGATGACGGTCTTCGCCACCCCCGACGGCACCCCGTTCTTCTGCGGCACCTACTTCCCGAAGCCCAACTTCGTCCGGCTGCTGGAGTCGGTCGGCACCGCGTGGCGGGAGCAGCGGGAGGCCGTGCTGCGGCAGGGCGCCGCGGTGGTGGAGGCGATCGGCGGCGCCCAGGCCGTCGGCGGCCCCACCGCCCCGCTCACCGCCGGACTCCTCGACGCCGCCGCCGACCAGCTCGCCGCCGAGTACGACGAGACCAACGCCGGCTTCGGGGGCGCACCGAAGTTCCCGCCGCACATGAACCTGCTGTTCCTGCTCCGGCACCACCAACGGACCGGCTCGACGCGCAGCCTGGAGATCGTCAGGCACACCGCCGAGGCGATGGCCCGGGGTGGCCTGCACGACCAGCTCGCCGGCGGGTTCGCCCGCTACTCGGTGGACGCCCACTGGACGGTGCCGCACTTCGAGAAGATGCTCTACGACAACGCCCTGCTGCTGCGGGTCTACACCCAGCTCTGGCGGCTCACCGGCGACCCGCTGGCCCGCCGGGTGGCCCGGGACACCGCCCGGTTCCTCGCCGACGAACTGCACCGCCCCGGCGGGGGTTTCGCCTCCGCGCTCGACGCCGACACCGACGGGGTGGAGGGCCTCACCTACGTCTGGACCCCGGCGCAGCTCGTCGAGGTGCTCGGCGAGGACGACGGCCGCTTCGCCGCCGACCTGTTCGACGTCACCGAGGTCGGCACCTTCGAACCCCGCCCGGCCGCCGGGTCGGACGGCGACGCGGACGCGGCCGGGCACGGCACCGCCGGCACCAGCGTGCTGCGGCTGGCCCGCGACGTCGACGACGCCGACCCGCAGATCCGGGACCGCTGGCGCAGCGTGGTGGGCCGGCTGCTGGCCGCCCGGGACACCCGCCCCCAACCGGCCCGCGACGACAAGGTGGTGGCCGCCTGGAACGGCCTGGCGATCACCGCGCTCGTCGAGTTCCTCCAGGTCGTCGCGATCCGGGTGACCTCCGACGACGAGGACGCCAACCTGATGGACGGGATCGCCATCGTCGCCGACGGGGCGCTGCGTGACGCCGCCACCCACCTGGCCGACGTGCACCTGGTCGACGGTCGGCTGCGGCGGGCCTCCCGGGACGGCGTCGTCGGCGAACCGGCCGGCGTGCTGGAGGACTACGGCTGCGTCGCCGAGGCGTTCTGCGCGCTGCACCAGCTCACCGGCGAGGGACGCTGGCTGGAACTGGCCGGCGGCCTGCTCGACGTCGCGCTGGCCCGGTTCGCCGCCGGAGACGGCGGGTTCTACGACACCGCCGACGACGCCGAACGGCTGGTCGCCCGGCCCGCCGACCCGACCGACAACGCCACCCCGTCGGGCCGGTCGGCGATCGCGGCGGCGCTGACCGCGTACGCGGCGTTGAGCGGGGAGACCCGCTACCGGGAGGCGGCCGAGGCGGCCCTGTCGACCGTCGCGCCGATCGTCGGCCGGCACGCCCGGTTCACCGGGTACGCGGCCACCACCGGGGAGGCGCTGCTGTCCGGGCCGTACGAGATCGCGGTGGTCACCGACGACCCGACCGGGGACCCGCTGGTCGCCGCCGCGCACCGGCACGCCCCACCCGGCGCGGTGGTGGTCGCCGGCCGGCCCGACCAGCCCGGCGTGCCGCTGCTCGCCGACCGGCCGTTGCTCGACGGGCGGCCCACCGCGTACGTCTGCCGGGGGTTCGTCTGCCAGCGCCCGGTGACCTCGGTCGAGGACCTGGTCGCCCAGCTCACCTGACTGATCGGCGATACTCCGGCGGGCCGTCGGCCGCCGGAGTAGCCTGCGTCGTCCGGCGGCCGTTCCACGCTGATGATCCACCTGACCCCGGTCCGGCCGGGCTCCGGGCTGTCGGGTGCACGGCCGCCGGCCAGGGACGGGTGGCCCTCGGGTCGACCGGCGGGCCGGCCCGGTTAGGCTGGCGGCGCTATGGACTCCCGTACCGGTCTGCCCGTCGTCGGCATGGTGGGTGGCGGCCAACTGGCCCGGATGACCCACCAGGCCGCCATCGCCCTCGGCCAGTCACTGCGTGTGCTGGCACTCGCCCCCGACGACGGTGCCGCGCTCGTCGCCGCCGACGTGCAGTACGGCGACCACACCGACGTCGCCGCGCTGCGCACCTTCGCCAAGGGCTGCGACGTGGTCACCTTCGACCACGAGCACGTCCCGACCGAACACATCCGCACCCTCGCCGCCGAGGGGGTGAAGCTGTTCCCGCCCGCCGACGCGTTGCTGCACGCCCAGGACAAGCGGGTGATGCGGGAACGGCTCGGCGCGCTCGGTGCCCCCAACCCGGCGTGGCGGCCGGTGAACGACCCGGCGGACCTGCTCGCCTTCGGCGCGGAGCACGGCTGGCCGGTGGTGCTCAAGGCGGCCCGGGGCGGCTACGACGGGCGTGGCGTGTGGCTGGTCGACGACGCCGGGCAGGCCGCCGAACTGGCCGCGACCCTGCTCGCCGGGGGCACCTCGCTGCTCGTCGAGGAGCGGGTGCCGCTGCGCCGGGAACTGGCCGTGCAGGTGGCCCGCTCGCCGTTCGGACAGGTCGCCGCGTATCCGGTGGTGGAGACCGTGCAGCGGGACGGGATCTGCGTCGAGGTGCTCGCCCCCGCGCCCGGCCTGCCGGAGGAGTCGGCCGTCGCCGCCCAGCAGCTCGCCATCGACCTGGCCACCGCGCTCGGCGTGGTCGGCCTGCTGGCGGTGGAGCTGTTCCAGACCGACACCGGGCTGGTCGTCAACGAGCTGGCGATGCGCCCGCACAACTCCGGGCACTGGACCATCGAGGGGGCCCGGACCTCGCAGTTCGAGCAGCACCTACGGGCGGTGCTCGACTACCCGATGGGGGACACCTCGCTGACCGCCCCGGTGGTGGTGATGGCGAACGTGCTCGGCGGTGAGCCGGGCGGGATGTCCCTCGACGAGCGGCTGCACCACCTCTTCGCCGCCGAACCGGGCGCCCGGGTCCACCTGTATGGCAAGCAGGTCCGACCCGGCCGCAAGATCGGGCACGTCACGGTGCTCGGCAACGACCTGGACGACGTACGGGCGCGGGCGGCGCGGGCCGCCCGCTGGCTGCGGGAGGGGCACGGGTGAGCACCGTCGGGCTGATCATGGGCAGCGACTCGGACTGGCCGGTGATGAAGGCCGCCGCCGCCACCCTGGACGAGTTCGACGTCCCGTACGAGGTGGCGGTGATCTCCGCGCACCGCACCCCGGTCAAGATGATCGAGTACGGCCGGGACGCCGCCGACCGGGGACTCAAGGTGATCATCGCCGGGGCGGGCGGGGCCGCCGCGCTGCCCGGCATGGTCGCCTCGGTCACCCCGCTGCCGGTGATCGGGGTGCCGGTGCCGCTCAAGCACCTGGACGGGATGGACTCGCTGCTGTCCATCGTGCAGATGCCGGCGGGGATCCCGGTGGCCACCGTGTCGATCGGCAACGCCCGCAACGCCGGCCTGCTCGCGGTCCGCATCCTGGCCGCGACCGACCCGGCCCTGCGCGCCCGGATGGTCTCCTTCCAGGCCGATCTGGAGGACCTGGTCGCCGAGAAGGACGCCGCCCTCCGCGCCTCCCTGACCTGACCCTGAGGCGGGACCGCCCGCGAGGCGCGGCCGCCCCCGAGCGGGGCAGCCCCCGAGCGGGGCAGCCCTTCGGGCCAGGCAGCCCGCGCAATGGGGCCGATGTTGCGGTAGCCGGCCCCGTCGATACCGCAACGTCGTCCCAAGCGAGTCGATCACCATGCCCGGCCCCGCCCACGACCACCTGGCCAGGCCGTGGACGCCCACGACCACCTGGCCAGGCCGTGGAGGCCCACGACCACCTGGCTCACCGAGCCCGACCACGTCCGACCCCGCCGTGACCCTCCGATTCACCGCATGGAGCGCAGGGCGGTCTGGAGCCGGTCCTGGGCGCGGCGGCGGCGTTCGTTGCTCGCCCCGAGCACCAGCAGGACCAGGCCGACCGGGATGAGCACCAGCCACGGGCCGAGGCTGAACAGGGCGTGCACCGCCGCGATCGCGGTCACCGCCGCGCCGACGATGACCGGGGCCTGCTGCCGGCTGGTCGAGCCGTACACCAGCACCGCGACCGCGCCGAGCAGCAGCAGCACCTGACGCAGCATGCTGGAGTCGGTGGCCAGCACGATCGCCAGCGTCGGCACGAACGCCGCGACCAGCGCCGGGCCGTACGCCACCCAGCTCGACAGGTCGGGGCGGTCGCGCAGTTCGAGGATGCCGACCAGCAGGGCGAGCGCCGCGAACGGCAACGTGTACGCCTCGGGCAGCGCCACGTCGGCGACCCGCATCATGATCCACCAGGCGACGATCTCGCAGGCGACCACCGCCCAGAACAGGATGCGGCGTTCCACCGGTCGCCGCCCCGGCCGGACGGCGGCCACACCCAGCACGGCGCCCCAGGCGGCGAGCAGGGCGGCGATGTGCCGGGGCGAGTCGAACGCCAACGCCAGGGCGATGAGCGCTGCGGCGTACCCGCTCCACTCGACGGTGGCGGCTTCCCGGTGCGCCTCGGGTCGCCGCAGCCGGGGCAGCGTCGCGGCGAACACCTGCAACGCCGCGCCCACCGCGAGCACACCGAACGCCGACCAGACGGCGGGGAAACCGGCCACCAGACCGGCGGTGAGCACGAAGAGCTGCGCCATCAGCGAGGCGAACAGCCAGCCGAGGATGCGGGCCCGCCCGGTGGTGCCGAAGAGCGCGGCGACCGCCCCGACGCCGACCGCGCCACCGAGGGTGAACAGGGTCAGCCCCTCGCTGGCGAGACTGCCGGCCAGCCCCGCGCCACCACCGGCCAAGCCGATGACGAAGACCAGCACCCGGGCCAGCCGCAGCGACCGGGCCCGCTCGGCCAGCGGGGGCGGCGGGGTCAACGCCAGCCCCAGCATCGAGATGGTGAAGACGGCGAGGGCGGCCAGGGCGTTCTGCGGCCAGGCCATGCCCAACGCGATCGGGGTGATCAGCAGCGTCACCGCGAGACCGGGCAGCACCACCGGCACCGCCCGGGACCGACGGCCACCGGCCAGGCCGGTGGCGGCCAGCGCGGCGGTGCCGGTGAGCAGCAGCGCGGTCAGCACGTGCGTCGGGTCCACCAGTTCCGGTGGCGGGGTCCGCAACTGCGGCGGCGGCCCCTGCCAGACGTGGACGAGCATCCGGTGCGGCTCGACCAGCGCCACGAACAGCAGCGGCGCGAGGGAGATCAGGGCCAGCACGGTGGGCACGGCCGCTGCGGCCAGCGCCCCGGCGGCCGGGTCGATCCGCCAGCGTCGCTGCGTGCCGTCGTCGGGCAGCCGGCGCAGCGCGCCGTCCAGCAGGACCGCCCAGCGACGTACCGGCTGTGCGGACCCGACCGGTGGCACGGTCGCCGCCCGGACCAGTTCGGCGAGGACCCCGAGCAGCGCCGCCGCGGCGGCGAACACCCCGGACGGGAGGTCGACGAAGATGGCGGCCACGGCGCTGACGGTCGCCCCGCCGGCGACCGCCGCGCTCGCGTACGGCAGATACTGCGGGACCTGCCGGCGGACGGCGGCCACCGCGGCGAGCCCGAAGCTGGACGCGGCCAGCGCGGCGGTCAGCACCACCTGAGCCCCGTGGCCGAACTCGGCGGCGAGCGCGGCGACCGCGCCGGGGAGCGCGAGCAGCGCGGCGGCGGTCGCCAGACCACCGATCTGCACCAGGTGCGGCGGCATCCCCTCGGTCTCGACGTCCTCGACCAGCGAGGGGGCCAGGGACCGGGCCATCGCCGCCACGGTCAGGCCGATCAGCGCGATGCCGCCCAGGGCGAGCGCGGTCGTCCACGGGCGCACCAGCCCGGCCCCGGCGGCGTGTAGCGCGACCACCCCGGCCACGGTGGCCCGGGACAGCCCGGCGCGCGGGTCGGCGGAGGCCACCGCGGCGGTACCGAAGACGGTGGCGACGGTCAGCCCCACCAGGACGGGCGACCACCACGGCAGGTCGAAGGCGGCCGGGACGCCGACGGTGGCCAGCACCACGCCGACCCCGGCCACGTCGTACTTCCAAGGGGTGGGGAGCAGGATCGCGGCGGCCAGTGCGAGCAGCGCCAGCGCGACGGGAGCCTGCCAGGTCGAGCCGCCGGTCGGCGCGGCCGGCCAACCGGTGAGGTCACCGGCCCAGATCGGACCCGGGGTGGCCAGCACACCCACCCCGCCGCGCAGCGCCGACCAGCCGGCCAGCACCCCGATCAGGGCGGCGCCGACGGCGATGCCGAGCACCGGCCCACGCCGCCACTCCTCGGGCATCGCCCGCGCGGCGACGGCGACCACCAGCACCAGCACGGCGGCGACCGCGAGCTGCCCACCGGGCGAGATGACCGCCGTGATCCGGGCGAGGGTGGCGATCAGCGCCGTGGTGACGGCGGCGGCGGCCAGGTCGGCACCGTCCAACGCCAGGTCCGAGGGGCGGCGCGCGTCGATCCGACCGGCGAAGAGCAGCAGCACGGTGGCGGTCAGCACCAGCCCGCCGAGCCAGGCGTCGGCGGCCGTGCGGCCCGGGGCGAAGAAGGCGGCCCCGATCACCGCCAGCGCGCCCAGCCCGGTGCCGACGGCGTGCGGCAGGCTCAGGTGCCGCTGCGACACCTGCATCATCGCCGCATAGCCGAGGGTGACGCAGACGGCGAGGAACCCCGCCGCGAGGATCGGCACCGTCAGCTCCCGCAGCACCGCCGGGGTGAGCACCGGCCCGGACGGCTCGGTGGCCGCGACGAACGCGGTGACCGCGCCGGGCAGCGCGAGCGACGCGCCGCCGGCGGCCCAGCCGGAGAGGACGTCGGCGGCGGCCGGGGCGATCCGGACCCGGGGCGCGAGCGCCACCAGCACGCCGGCCAGCATCAGCACGGCCAGGGCGGCGGCGGTCAGCGCCGGTCGGCTCAGCGCGGCACCAGCCCCGAGGAACCCGACCACGGTGGCGGATCCCGCGTGCACCACGGCCGCCCGGGTGGTGCCGGCCCACAGCCCGGCGACGCCGATCGCGACCGCCGCCAGCACCATCGGCCAGGGTGCCGCCGCCCAGCCCAGACCCAGCGAGGCGGGCACCGCCAGCGCGGTCAGCCCCGCGCCGACCACCGCGAACTCGCGGCGGATCTCCGGCGGCAGGGCGAGCACCGCCGCGATGGTGAGCAGCAGGGCGCTGGCGGCGAGCTGCCCGGCGGACGGACCGGCCGCCGCCGCCACCTCGCCGGGGAACGCGGTCAGGTCGGCCTGCCAGGCGGGCAGCGCCGCCTGGACCGGTGCCAGCCCGGCCCGCAGCGCACCGCCGGCCACCACCAGGCCGCTGACGGTCAGCGCCGCCGCGGAGGCGAGCTGCGGCCCCCGCCGGGCGGCTTCCGGTACGGCCCGCACGGCCAGCCCGGTCACCGTGATGACCGCGGCGATCAGCAGCAGCGCCCGGCCCGGGAAGGCCACCGAGGCGACCCGTCCCAGCGCGCCGATCACGGCCAGGGTGAGGATGCCGGCGCCCACGTCGGGCAACGGTGCGCGGCGCAGCAGTAGGGTGCCGGCCAGGCCCACCGCCGCGGCCAGCAGCAGCGCCGCGCCGGCGGCGGTGGCCGCCGGTACGGTCTGCGCCCGCAGCAGCGCGGTGACCGCGTACGCCAGGGCGAGGGCCACCGCCACCCCGTGCAGCAGCCAGGTCGTCTGGGCCAGCCACGGCACCGGCCGGGGGACGCCGCCCGGGGTGGCCGCCGTGCCGTCGAGCACCTCGCCCGACTCCTCGGGCGCCCCCTCCGGCCGGCCGTCCGGGGCGACCCGCTGCCGGGGCGGCCCGGCGGGCCGGTCGGAGGTGGATTCCGGTGCGGCCGGCCGTTCCCGCATGATGCCGGAGCGGACCAGCGCGAGGTCGAGCACGGCCACCACGGTGAGCACCACCGCCCAGCCGGTCGGGCCGCCGATCCACTCGTAGACGAGCAGCGGCACCACGGGTTGGGCGGCCAGCACCGCCGCGAACCGGGGCGCCCGCAGGCCGGTGCCCAGCGCGTAGGCGAGGGCGACGCCGGTGGTCAGCGCGAAGATCACCCCGGAGAAGACCGCCCCGGACGCGCCGATCCGGTCGACCGCCCACAGCGCGTACCCGGCCAGCGGCACCAGCAGCAGGCCGACCGTGGAGATCGTCTCGGCGGTGGAGGTCAACCCCCGGCGGGCCAGCACCGGCGGGGCGAGCAGCAGCAGGACGGTGGCGACCAGCAGGATGCCGAGCCGGGCGAGGGCGTCCATCGAGCTGGTCGCGACGGCGGCGAAGACCACCGCGGCCACGGCCAGCACCAGCGCGCCCAGCCCGAGCGGGATGTTCTGCACCTCCCGGGAGGAGGCCTCGGCCGGGTGTTCCGGGTTGTCCGCGCCCAGCCAGGTCGCGGTCCGGTACGGCGGTGGGAGCGGTGGTTCGTCGGGACCGGCCGGCCCGGCGGGGGCACCCTGCCGGGGCACCCGGGGCGGTGCCCCGGCGGTGGCGGTGGGCGGTCGCCGGTCCGCCTTGCGGCGCAGCACCCGACGCGGCCGGGTGGCCTGCTTGATGCGTTCCTCACCGGCGTGGGCGAGGATGTCCCGCTGGAACAGGGCGGCCTGCATCTTGGCGGCGATCTGCCGCTGCTCCCGGGCGATCTCGGCGTCGCGGGCCTTCATCTCGGCGATGGAGCGTTCGATCTCGGCCAGGTGTTCGCGCCACTGCGCTTGCTCGGCCCCGCAGTTGGGGCAGCGGGCCGCCGGCTTGATCTGCCGCCCGCACGAGGAGCACTGGAAGCTCTCCACGACATCCCTCCACCCGGCCGGACGCACTGTGGACGCCGCCCCCACGCAGCATGCCCTGAGCGGGCGTGGATTTCGACACCTGCCGCTCCGTTAGGGGTACAAAAAACGCGCCGGCGCGGGGAGGATCACCTCCCGCGCCGGCGCGTCGCGGTGTCGTCAGGGGCGACCCATGCCCCGGTACTCCCAGCCGGCCTGCGTCCACAGTGCCGCGTCGAGGCAGTTGCGGCCGTCGACGACCCGACGGCCGGCGGCCAGCTCGCCGAGGGCGACCGGGTCGGCGTTGCGGAAGTCGGCCCACTCGGTGAGTACGCAGACCAGGTCGGCCCCGGAGACGGCGTCGTTCACGCTGGACTCGTAGACCAGTTCGGGGGCGACCCGGCGGGCGTTCTCGGTGCCCTGGGGGTCGTACACGTGCACGTCGGCGCCGGCCTTGGCGAGCAGCGCGGCGACCGCGAGCGCCGGGGCGTCGCGGACGTCGTCGGTGTTGGGTTTGAAGGTCGCGCCGAGCACCGCGATCCGGGTGCCGGAGAAGTCCGGACCGGCCGGGCCGGACCGGCGGCCGAGCAGGTCGGCGGCGAGCTGGAGGACCCGGGTGCGGCGACGCAGGTTGATCAGGTCGACCTCGTGCAGGAAGCGCAGCGCCTCACCGGCACCCAGCTCCTGGGCGCGGGCCTGGAAGGCGCGGATGTCCTTGGGCAGGCACGCGCCGCCGAAGCCGAGTCCGGCCTGGAGGAACCGGTTGCCGATCCGCGGGTCGTAGCCGATGGCGCGGGCGAGCTGGGTGACGTCGCCGCCGCTGGCCTCGCAGACCTCGGCCATCGCGTTGATGAAGGAGATCTTGGTGGCCAGGAAGGCGTTCGCGGCGACCTTGACCAGTTCGGCGGTGGCGAAGTCGGTGACCACCAGCGGGACCTCCCGGTCCTCGGTGGCAGCCAGGTCGAAGACGCCCTTATGGGCGGCGTAGAGCATGGCGTTGGCCCACTCGGTCTTGACGCCGACCACGATCCGGTTGGGGCGCAGCACGTCGTCGACGGCGAAGCCCTCCTGGAGGAACTCGGGGCTCCAGGCCACCTCGACGCCCAGGTCGTCCGGGGTGTGCTTGCCGACGAGCTGCTCCACCCACTCGGCGGTGCCGACCGGCACGGTGGACTTGCCGACGATCAGCGCCTTGCGGGTGAGCTGCTGGGCCAGGGCGGTCACCGAGGCCTCGACGTACGACAGGTCGGCGCCCATGCCGTCGGCCCGCTGCGGGGTGCCGACGCAGATGAAGTGCACGTCGCCGAACTCGGCGGTCTCGGCGATGTCGGTCGAGAACCGCAGCCGACCGGCGGCCAGGTTGCGCCGCAGCAGCTCGTCGAGGCCCGGCTCGTGGATCGGCACCTCGCCCGCGTTCAGCTTGGCGATCTTGTCGGCGTCGACGTCGAAGCCGAGCACCTCGTAGCCCAGTTCGGCGTAGCAGATGGCGTACGTCGCGCCGAGGTAGCCGGTGCCCAGGAACGTCACCCGGGGACGCGGCGCACCCGAGGGGGGCGCCACCGGGGAGATGGTCGGCGCCGGCTGGATGTTCGGGTACGGGATCGTCACGCCTGTCTTCTCCGCTCGCACTGGCGGCGCTTCACTGCGTCGCAATCGGCTGCGGCGCCTGGCCGGGCACCGATGGAAAACCTGTCGTTCGGTCAGCGTAGTTGTGCGCTGTCGACGCCTGCCCGGCACGATCCTACCGGCCGGTAACGTGGTGGGGAACCACGATGGCTATCCTTCAGTCTGCGGCAGTCGGCGGCCTGGAGACGGCACACAGACTGCGCATGATAGCGGTGAAAGGGGAGGGCCGACATGGCCGCAGAACAGACGTTCGACGTCTACCGGTTGCCCGAGGAGCACGACGCGGTCCGCGAGGCGGTCCGCGAGGTCTGTGCCGCCAAGGTGGCCCCGCACGCGGCCGAGGCCGACGAGACGGGGGAGTTCCCCAAGTCCTCGTACGACGCCCTGCGGGCCGCCGACTTCCACGCCCCGCACATCCCCGTCGAGTACGGCGGGGCCGGCGCGGACGCCCTGGCCACCGCGATCGTCATCGAGGAGGTGGCGCGGGCGTGCGCCTCGTCGTCGCTGATCCCGGCGGTGAACAAGCTGGGCACGATGCCGTTGCTGCTGGCCGGGTCGCAGGAGTTGAAGCGGCGTTACCTGACGCCGGTGGCGGCGGGCGAGGCGATGTTCTCGTACTGCCTGTCCGAGCCCGAGGCCGGCAGCGACGCGGCGTCCATGACCACCCGGGCCGTCCGGGACGGGGACCACTGGGTCCTCAACGGGGTGAAACGGTGGATCACCAACGCCGGGGTGTCGGAGTTCTACACCGTGTTCGCCGTCACCGACCCGGCCGCCCGGTCGCGGGGGATCTCCGCGTTCGTGGTGGAGAAGTCCGACCCGGGGGTGAGTTTCGGCGCGCCGGAGAAGAAGCTCGGCATCAAGGGCTCCCCGACGCGGGAGGTCTACCTCGACAACGTCCGTATCCCCGCCGACCGGATCATCGGCGAGCCCGGCACCGGGTTCGGCACCGCGATGCGCACCCTGGACCACACCCGCGTCACCATCGCCGCCCAGGCCGTCGGCATCGCCCAGGGCGCCCTGGACTACGCCAAGGGCTACGTCCGCGAACGCAAGCAGTTCGGCAAACCGGTCGCCGAGTTCCAGGGCATCCAGTTCATGCTCGCCGACATGGGCATGAAACTCGAAGCCGCCCGCCAACTGACGTATGCGGCGGCCGGGAAGTCCGAGCGCGGCGACGCGGATCTGACCTACTTCGGCGCCGCGGCCAAGTGCTTCGCCTCCGACGCCGCCATGGAGATCACCACCGACGCCGTCCAACTCCTCGGCGGCTACGGCTACACCCGCGACTACCCCGTCGAACGGATGATGCGCGACGCCAAGATCACCCAAATCTACGAAGGCACCAACCAGGTCCAACGCATCGTCATGGCCCGCCAACTCCTCAAGGACTGACGGGCGTAGCTCTTGCGTTGCGGACGCCCGCTGCGCAGATGGCCGGCGCACTGACCGAAGCCGGTCCATCCCGACAGTCCCCGGCCGTGATCATCGGGGTGCGGGTGGGCCGGCTCCGGTCCGGCCCACCCGGCGGGGCGTCAACGGTTGTCGGTGCTGTTCTCCGGCTTCGCGCCGTAGCGCGGCGGCGCGGACCACGGCGACTCGCTGCTGGTCCGCCGGGGCAGCGGCTCGGTGGGGGTGTCCAGATCGGGGTAGCCCAGGGTGAGCGGGGCCGTGTCCGGCTCGCTGCGGGCCGGCGGGGGCGGCGGCCAGTCGCTCGTGGCGAAACTGGGCGGCGGCGGGGCGTCGTCGTCGGCCGGGGCCGGTTCCGAGCCGGTCGCCGGCTGCGGCCAGCGCCGCCACCGCTGGGCGCTGAACACGGCCATCAGCAGCAGCAGGCCGATCAGGAACAGGGTGCCGTCCTGCACCGGCTGACGCAGCGGCAGCGGGTCACCGAGCACCTTCCAGTCGCTCGGGATCCGGTCGAGCACGGTGAACGGCGCGATGAACATCCCGACGTACGGGGTGACCAGCAGCAGCCCTGCGACGAGCGGGCCGACCGGCGAGGTGCGCAGCGTGCCGACCAGGCCGAGCAGGATGCCGGCGACGCCGAGGTAGACGGCCGGCTCGATCAGGTTGGCCGTGCTGTACGTGCCGATCTCCACCCAGCGGTCCACGGTGCGGCCCGACCCGTCCTGCCCGAGAGTGATCAACACCCACGTGACGGGCGCCACCACCAACCCGGCGAGGAAGCTCCAGAGATGTCGCATTGGCGCACCGTACCGTTTCTGCCATGACCGAGCACCCCACCACCCCTGCCGGCAAGCCGACGTCGTACTCCCGGGTCACGCTGAGTCGCATCATGACCGCTGTCGATGTCAATCTGTACGGGACCGTGCACGGTGGGGTGTTGATGAAGTTCGTCGACGACGTGGCCGGGGCGGCGGCGGCCCGGCACAGCGGCGGTACGGCGGTGACCGCCTCGATCGACGAGATCGTCTTCTCCGAACCCGTCCGGGTGGGCGATCTGGTGCACGCCCACGCCCAGGTCAACTGGACCGGCAACACCTCGATGGAGGTGGGCGTGAAGGTGGTCGCCGAGCGGTGGGACTCGGCCGAGGAGGAACCGGTCCGGGTGGCCACCGCGTACCTGGTCTTCGTGGGGGTGGACGTGGGCGGCGCGCCCCGGGCGGTCCGGCCGGTGCTCACGGAGACCGCCGAGGACGAACGCCGCTACAAGGAGGCCGAGATCCGCCGCGCCCACCGCCTCGCCAAACGCCGCGCCATCCAGGCCCACCGCGCCTCCTGACCTCCACCCGCTCCCCGGCCCTCCCCTCCTGCTCTCCTGCTTCCCTCCCCTTCCGCTCTCCCCGCCCGCCCTCGTCCCGGTGATCAAGAGGTTTGCGTCAACATCCGACGCGAGACTGACGCAAATCTCTTGATCACCGGGACGTGGATCGGTGATCAAGAGGTTCGCGTCAAATTCGCGCTGAATGCTGACTCGAATCTCTTGATCACCGAGCCCAGCCCGAGCCCCAGCCCGAGCCCCAGCCCAGCCCGAGCCCGGCGCGAGTCGGGCCCGGCTCCCGGCCCTAGCCCGTCCGGCTCGGGAGGGCTGTGTGTGCAGGTGGGGACGGATTGTGTGCGCGGGGCACGTTTCCGTGTCGGGCCCCGGTGTGGATGATGGCGCTGCGAGGTAGGCAAGATGGCGGCATGGCCGGGCACAGTGCCGTGTGGGGCCTCAGGGAGGGTGGAGCGGTGGGTGACGTGCTGTGGACGCCGCCGGCGGACGTACGCGAACGGTCCCGGATCGGGGGCTACCTGCGCTGGCTGCGGGAGCACCGGGGGCTGGACTTCGCCGACTACGACGCGCTGTGGCAGTGGTCGGTCACCGACCTGGACGCCTTCTGGCGCTCGATCTGGGACCACTTTGAGGTGGTGGCGCACACTCCGCCGACGGCGACCCTGAGCGATGCGGCTATGCCCGGTGCCCGGTGGTTCCCCGGCGCGACGCTCAACTACGCCGAGAACGTGCTGCGGATGCCCGGCCGGGCCGACGACGACCCGGTGGTGGTCGCCCACTCCCAGACCCGCCCGCCGGTCACCCTGACCGCCGCCGAGCTGCGGGAGCAGGTCCGCCGGGTGGCGGCCGGGCTGCGCCGGCTCGGCGTCACCGCCGGGGACCGGGTGGCCGCGTACGCGCCGAACATCCCCGAGACGTACGTCCTGTTGCTGGCGACCAGCAGCCTCGGGGCGATCTTCTCGTCCTGCGCCCCGGAGTTCGGCACCCGTAGTGTCGTCGACCGCTGGCAGCAGATCGCCCCGAAGGTCCTGGTGGCCGTGGACGGCTACCGGTACGGCGACAAGCCGGTCGACCGGCGGGCCGAGGTGGCCGCCATCCGGGCCGCCCTGCCGTCGCTGACCCGCACCGTCCACGTCCCCTACCTGCACCCCAGCGGCACCGCCGACGTACCGCAGGATGCTCTGAGCTGGGCCGAGTTGGCGGCGGAGACCGACGAGCCGTTGACCTTCACCCCGGTCCCGTTCGACCATCCGCTCTACGTGCTCTACTCCTCGGGCACCACCGGGCTGCCGAAGCCGATCGTGCACGGGCACGGCGGCATCCTGCTCGAACACCTCAAGATGCTGGCCCTGCACCACGATCTCGGCCCGGCCGACCGGTTCTTCTGGTTCACCACCACCGGCTGGATGATGTGGAACTTCCTGGTCTCCGGGCCGGCCGTCGGGGCGACGATCGTGTTGTTCGACGGCAACCCCGGCCACCCCGACCTGGGTGCGCTGTGGCGGCTGGCCGAGGAGACCGGCACCACCTATTTCGGCACGTCCGCGCCGTTCCTGTTGGCCTGCCGCAAGTCCGGCCTGGTGCCGAAGCAGATCGCCGACCTGTCCGCGCTGCGCGGGGTCGGTTCCACCGGCGCGCCGCTGCCCGCCGAGGGCTTCACCTGGGTGTACGACACGGTCGGCACCGACCTTCAGCTCCAGTCCCTGTCCGGTGGGACGGACGTCTGCACCGGTTTCGTCGGCGGGGTGCCGCTGCTGCCGGTGCACGCCGGGGAGATCACCTGCCGGGCACTCGGGGCGAAGGTGGAGGCCCGCTCGTCCGACGGCACCCCGGTCCTCGGCGAACTGGGCGAGTTGGTGATCACCGCGCCGATGCCGAGCATGCCGGTGGGGTTCTGGAACGACACGGACGGCAGCCGCTACGCCGAGGCGTACTTCGACGTCTATCCCGGGGTGTGGCGGCACGGCGACTGGATCACCATCAACGAGCGGGGCGGCTGCGTGATCACCGGCCGTTCCGACGCCACCCTCAACCGGGGTGGCGTACGGCTCGGCACGGCCGAGTTCTACTCGGTGGTGGAGGGCCTCGACGAAGTGGTCGACTCGGTCGTGGTGCACCTGGAGGACGACGAGGGCGGCGCGGGGGAGCTGCTGCTGTTCGTGGTGCTCGCCGAGGGCCTGGAACTCGACGACGCGCTGCGGAAGAAGATCGCCCGCGAGCTGCGTACCGCCCTGTCGCCCCGGCACATCCCGGACGAGATCCACCAGGTCAGGGCGGTGCCGCGCACCCTGTCGTCCAAGAAGCTGGAGGTGCCGGTCAAGAAGATCCTCACCGGCACCCCGGTGGAGTCGGCCGCCGCGAAGGGCGCCCTGGCCAACCCCGAGTCCCTGACCGCCTTCGCCACCTTCGCCCAGACCCGCCCCACCCCGTAACCCCACCCCGCCCCCGCCTCAGCCCGCCCTCACCCGGCGCCGCCCTGCCCCGGTGATCAAGAGCTTTGCGTCACCCCACCCGCCATCCCTGACGCAAACCTCTTGATCACCGCGCCCTCGCCCCGCCGGAGTCTGGCGATCAAGAGGTTTGCGTCAGCAGGCCGCGAACAGATGACGCAAACCTCTTGATCACCGGACCGGGTCGGGCCGGACCGGGCCGGGTCGGGGCGGGGCGGGTCGGAGCTGTGCCGGGGCTGGGGAGGCGGGCCAGGGTGCGGCGCGACAGGGCCGGGGCAAGGGCGCGCGGCGGGGGCGCGGTGGGGCGGGGGTCAGGTCAGGGTGTGGGTGGTGCGTTCGGTGTCGGCGCGGCTGGCGAGGCGGGACCGGTCGGCGTTGCCGGTCAGCACGACCGTCGCCCCCCGCAGCAGCGGGGCGAGCAGCCAGTCGCGCGGGTCGGGGTGGACCGCCGCGTCGACCAGCAGCCGGTCGCCGGGGGAGATGCCGAGGGCCGTCGCGCGGGCGTCCGCCTCGGCCAGCAGGTCCGCGTCGGCCGGACCACCCGGGGTGGACGGCGTGAAGTGGTCACCCTGGGTGCGTACCTCGACCACGTAGTCGGCGTACCCGGCGGGGACCTCGCGCAGCGGGGCGGCGAACGGGGCGAGCGCCAGGGCGTAGCGGTCGCCGGCCGGCCAGGCGTCCCCCTCGGCAACCCGGTCGGCGGCGACGAAGAGCACGTCCACGGCACCCGGCTCGTCACGCACCGTCAACCCGGCGGACCAGCAGCCGAGCAGCACCGCGGCGGTCTGCCAGTGCGGCGGCAGCAGCACCCCGGCGGGGTCACCGGGGCTCAGCGCCAGCTCGTCGACGAGCAGGTTGGCGGTCTTGGCCACCCAGTTCGCCAGGGTCGCGCCGGAGAGTTCGGTGCGTTCGCCGGTGGCGTCGTCGTACCAGGTCAGCAGGGGGCGGGCGGGGTCGGCCGCGATCGCGGCGGCGAACACCCGGGCAATGTTGTCGGCCATCGGCGCGAACGATACGCCCCTGCCGTCCGTATTCGATGGCGATGACAAGTCGGCGTACGGTCGGGTCGGAGTCAGCGTCCGTGCCGCGCTCCGGCGTAGGCTTGCCCGGAGTGTTGTTCCCCACAGACCCGCCACTGCAAGGAGTCGCCCCGTGACCGCCGGTCGCCCGCCCCGCGTGCTCATCGACGCCACGAGTGTCCCCGCCGATCGAGGCGGCGTCGGTAGATACGTCGATGGCCTGCTCGGCGCCCTGGGCACAGTGTGCGGTCAGACGGTCGACCTGGTCGTGGTGAGCCTCCGCACCGACCTGGAGCGCTACACCCGGATGCTGCCCAAGGCCGAGGTGATCCCCGCCCCGGCCGCCGTCGCCCACCGCCCGGCCAGGCTCGCCTGGGAGCAGACCGGCCTGCCGCTGCTCGCCCAGCAGGTCGGTGCCGAGGTGCTGCACTCGCCGTTCTACACCTGCCCGCTGCGGGCCGGCTGCCCGGTCACGGTGACCGTGCACGACGCGACGTTCTTCACCGAGCCGGAGCACTACGACAAGTCCCGCCGGACGTTCTTCCGCAGCGCGATCAAGACGTCGCTGCGCCGGGCCAGCCGGGTGATCGTGCCGAGCAAGGCCACCCGCGACGAGCTGATCCGGCTGCTCGACGCCGACCCGACCCGGATCGACGTGGCCTACCACGGGGTCGACCAGCAGGCCTTCCACGCCCCGGGCGAGGAGGAGAAGGCACGGGTACGGGCCCGGCTCGGGCTCGGCGGCAGCAGCTACGTCGCCTTCCTCGGGGCGAAGGAGCCGCGTAAGAACGTACCCAACCTGATCCGGGGTTGGGCACGGGCGGTGGCCGACCGGAAGGACCCGCCGGCCCTGGTGGTCGCCGGTGGTCAGGGGCACGACGACGACATCGACCGCGCGGTGGCCGAGGTCCCTTCGCACCTGCGGCTGCTGCGCCCCGGCTACCTGCGCTACGCCGACCTGCCCGGCTTCCTCGGCGGCGCGCTGGTCGCCGCCTACCCGTCGTACGGTGAGGGGTTCGGCCTGCCGATCCTGGAGGCGATGGCCTGCGCCGCGCCGGTGCTCACCACGCCCCGGCTCTCGCTGCCCGAGGTGGGCGGCGACGCGGTCGCCTACACCAGCGAGGACCCGGACCAGATCGCCACCGACCTGGCCGCCCTGCTCGACGACGAGCAGCGCCGGTCGTCGCTGGCCAAGGCCGGTTTCGACCGGGCCAAGGAGTTCACCTGGGCGTCCAGCGCCGAGGTGCACATCGCCGCGTGGAGCCGGGCCCGTTCCTGAGTGGTCGCTGACGGTACGGCCGAGCCGCCATCCGACCTGGGACGGTTCGGGCATGATGTGCTGATGCTCTACGCCGTCATCCCGGCGGGTGGCAGCGGCACGAGGTTGTGGCCGCTGTCCCGCGCGGGGCACCCCAAGTTCCTCCACCCGCTCACCGGCACCGACGCGTCGCTGCTCCAGGCGACCGTCGACCGGCTGACGCCGCTGACCACACCGGAGCGTGTCCTGGTGGTCACCGGCGTCGCCCACGCGGCGGCGGTGGCCCGGCAACTGCGCGGGGTGCCCGAGGAGAACATCCTGGTGGAGCCGTCCCCCCGGGACTCCTGCGCGGCGATCGCGCTGGCGGCGGCGGTGATCGCCCGGCGCGACGGGTCGGCGGTGATGGGTTCGTTCGCCGCCGACCACCTGATCCGGGACCCGGCCGCCTGGGTGCGGACCGTCCGGGCGGCGGTCCAGGGGGCCGAGCAGGGTCTGCTGATGACGGTGGGGATCACCCCGACCCGGGCCGAGACCGGCTACGGCTACCTGGAGACCGGGGAGCCGACCGGTGACGGCCCGCTGCGCCCGGTGACCGAGTTCAAGGAGAAGCCGGCCGCGCCGGTCGCCGAGGCGTACCTGCGTTCGGGTCGGCACCTCTGGAACGCCAGCATGTTCGTCTGGCGGGTGGACGTCTTCCTCGCCGAGCTGGCCCGCCAGCAGCCGGACCTGCACGCCGGGGTGACCGCGATCGCCGCGGCCTGGGGCGGCCCGGAGCAGGACGACGTCCTCGGCACGGTCTGGCCGACGCTGCCGAAGATCTCCGTCGACTACGCGGTGATGGAGGGCGCGGCCACCGCCGGCCGGGTCGCCACCGTGCCGGGCGACTTCGGCTGGAACGACGTCGGCGACTTCCACACCCTCGGCGAGGTGCTGCCGGCCGACCCGGACGGCAACGTGGTGCTGGGGGCCGACGCCAAGCCGGGGGTGCTGCTGCACGACGCCCACGACCTGGTGGTGGTGCCGCAGTCGGGTCGGTTGGTGGCCGCCGTCGGGGTCCGCGACCTGATCGTGGTGGACACCCCCGACGCGGTGCTGGTGTGCCCCCGTGACCGGGCGCAGGACGTCAAGGCCCTGGTGGACGAACTGAAGGCCCGGGGCGAGGACGGACTGATCTGAACCACCGCACGGCCTGACCCCGTCCGGCGGCGGCACGCGCCGACCGCCGGGCGGGTCGGCACCCGGGCGGAGGTCGCGGCGCGGTCAGCGGGGCTGGCGGGCGCGCACGGCCAGGGCCGGCGCGACGAGCTTGGCGGTCCCGCCGGCGAGCGGCTCCGGCAGCCGGTCGGTCGGGAACCAGCCGAGCGCCTCCGACTCGTCGCTGACCTGCTCGACCGCGCCCGGCGGGGCGAAGACCGCGAACCGGACGTCGTGGTGCAGCGAGCCACCCTGGCAGCGCACCGGGTGGATGTCCACGTCGATCGGTACGGGGTCGATGACCAGCCCGGGAATGCCGGACTCCTCGGTGGCCTCGCGCAGCGCCGCCCCGGCCAGCGTCGCGTCACCAGGTTCGCAGTGCCCGCCCAACTGCACCCAGCGGTGCAGCTTCCCGTGCAGGCAGAGCAGCACCCGTTCCCCGGCGGCGTCGAGGATCAGCGCGCTCGCGGTGAGGTGACCCGGCAGGTGGTGGCGGGTCAGCGCGACCGGGCCGTCGGCGAGCAGGTCGAGGGTGCGGTCCCGGGCCCCTTCGGCGGCCGGTCCGGTCGGCGTCCAGCCGGTCAGCACCGCCACCGCGTCCGCGTGCAGCGTCGCGTTCCCGCCGGCAGCGGGCGGCCCGGCGGGGTGGGATGGGGTGGTCGCGGCGGCCGGGGGTGGGGTGGGGAAGGCGTCGGGCATTCCGACACTCTACGAGCGCGCGCTCCGTACCCTGGCGCGGTGAACCTGAGACTTCTGGAGTTCGTGGTCGCCGGCAACGAGGCCAGTGACCTGTTGCCGGTCAACTCCCGGTCCCTGCTGCGGGCGCACGACGCCGTACGTGGTTTCTGGACGGTGCTCGACGAGGGGCCGGTGGAATACTGCCTGGCCCTGCTGCTGGAGCGTACCGACGGCGAGTGGGTCGCCCACCACGTGCGGGCCGACGCCGGGGTCGAGAACGGTCGCACCGAGGACGGCGAGGCGCTCGCCGCGCACGACGGCTGGGTGTACGTCTTCGGGTCGCACTTCGGGTCCAAGGCCGGCCCGCTGCGCCCCCGCCGGGCGTTCGTGGCCCGCTTCCGGGAGGACGACGCGGCCACCGGGACGCTGCCGGTGCAGGTGGTCCGCAACCGGTTCCGGGTGCACCGGGCGGTCAACGACGCGCTGGTGAAGGCGGCGTTCACCCCGTTGCCGCCGGGGGAGCGGGTGCGCCAGCGGTTCATCGGCGAGACGGTGTCCCGGGGCACCGCGCGGGCCAAGTCCTGGGTACGCCGGCTCGCCGACGACGACCTGCCGCTGAACGTGGAGGCGGCGGCGTTCACCCCGGAGGGGACGGTGCTGCTGGGGCTGCGATTCCCGGTGACCGTGGACGGGGAACCGGTCCTGGTCGAGCTGGCCGGGGTGCCGGAGATGTTCACCCCGGGCGGCGGCTGGCCGCGCGCCGGCCGGGCGTACGTGCTGACCGGGGTGACCCCGCCCGGCGCGCTGGTCGGCTTCCGCGCGGTCACCCCGACCGCCGACGGCGGGTACGCGGCGGTGGTCGGCTCGATCGACGCGCTGGGCAAGGGATCGGTGCTGCTGGACGACCACCCCACGGGCGGCGAGGTCACCTCGCGGCACGTCAGGTTCCGGTGGGAGCCGGCCGACGACGGTCGGATCGCCGGCGAGGTGGTGGCGGAGCTGGCACCATTCCGCAACGTCGAGGGGGTGGCCGAGATGGACGGACGCAGCTTCTACGTCACCGACGAGGACCACCGGGTGGCGCTCTGGATCGGCTGACCCCACCCACCGGAGGGGCGGTGGGGCCCGGGTGACACCTCTGCGGAACCAGGGCCGCAGACCCTCGTGGTGCCTCCCGGGCGTCACCTTCGGTGGACCCCGACCCGCCCGACCGGCAGCGGGAAGAACCCCGCGTGTCGTACCGGGCAGTAGGAGCATGCCAACCGGCGCGACGGGCGTCGAGGTCTTTCAGCCCACGCTTAAAAGTGGAGATAAGTGCCGCCCGGTACAGTTCAGTGGGTCGGCGGGCCTCCCCCTGCCCCGCCCCAGGAGCGCTCCATGCTGACCATCCACTTCTCCCGCGAGGACATCCTCCGGACCCGGGTCGCCCCCGCCGCCGACCCGGTGTGGGAGCTGGTCCTCAGCCTGCACCTGCTGCAGGGGCGGACCCGCGATCCGCTGATGGCGCGCTGGCGTCAGGGGGTCGCCGCCGGGCTGCGCCGGGACACCGCCGCCGACCAGTTCCGGCTGCTGTTCGCGCTGAACCCGCCCCGGGGCTACTTCCCCGACTTCCTCACCCCCTACCAGAGCCTCGACGGTTTCGAGGCGGGCCTGGACGCTGTCCGGTCCACCCCGACGGAGCTGCTGCGCCGGGACCTGACCCTGCTGGCCGGGGCGAACCCGCTGCCGTCGTCGGCCGCCGCGCTGGCCCGGGGTGAGCCGGAGGTGCTGCGCCACCTGACCGAGTCGATGACGCAGTACCGGTCGGTGGCGATCGACCCGTACTGGGGGCGGATCAGGGCCGCCGTGGAGGCCGACCGCGCGGTACGGGCCCGGGCGCTGCTCGACGGTGGCGCGGAGGGGCTGCTGGCGAGCCTGCGGCCGGGCATGCGCTGGGACTCCGGCGTGCTCCAGGTCCTGGACTATCCGAACCGGCGGGAGTTGCACCTGGACGGTCGGGGACTGCTGCTGGTGCCGTCGTTCTTCTGCGCGCGTACCCCGGTCGCGTTGCTCGACCCGGCGCTCCCGCCGGTGCTGGTCTACCCGGCCGACCGGCTCGGCGGGTTGGACCCGTCACCGGGGGAGGGCGGCCGGCCCGCCGGGGAGGGCGGCCGGGAGGCGCTGGCGGCGCTGCTCGGCCGCACCCGGGCGGCGGTGCTCGAAGTCAGCGACGACGGCGCGACCACCGGCGAGGTGGCCCGCCGGCTGCACATCTCGGCCGCCGCGGCCAGCCAGCACACCGCCGTGCTGCGCAACGCCGGCCTGCTGGTCAGCCGCCGGGACCGTAACACGGTCCTGCACACCCTGACCCCCCTCGGCCGGGCCGTGCTCGACGCCTGACCCCGTCGCCCGCCGCCCGCCGGGCGGCGGGCGGCGGGCGGCGCAATGGTGCGGAAGTTGCGGTATCCCGTGGAGCGGATACCGCAACTTCGGCGATCACGTGTCGATCATCGCCGGGCCATCGGTCGCCGGCCCGATCGTCGCCGGCCGGGCCGGTCACAGGGCCAGGCAGGCGCTCGCGATGCTGCCCGTCGGCGGTGGCAGCAGGGTGGACGGGACGCCCTCGGCGGCCAGCGCGATCCGCAGCCGGTACAGGTCGGCGCCGAAGCGCACCAGGTCGGGCTGGTCGACCGGGGTGGGTGCCGCGCCGAGCACCAGTCCGGTGGCCCCCGCCGGCCAGCCGTCGACGGTCGCCGCGAGACCGTCGCGTACCTCGTCGTCGGTGACATGGGTGAAGGTGGTGCCGGGGGCGACCACCGTCGCCACGGCGGCGATGGCCCGGTCGACGGCGGCGGGGTCGGCGGGCGTCGCGCCGGGTCCGTCGGCGAGGGTCGCGGCGGCCCGCAGGCCGGCCGCCGTCGCCTCGGCGGTGCCGAGGGAGAACAGGTCCAGGTCGCTCTCCCGGACCAGAGCCGCCGCGCCGACGCCGTCCCCGGCCGGGCGGGTCGCCGCCGGTCCGGTGCCGTCGGCGGACGGGGACGGTGCGGGCAGGTAGCCACGGACCACCGCCACCGGCACCTGGTCGCACTTGCCCTTGATCAGTTCGCCCGCGCCGGCCAGTTCGTCGACCACTGCCATCTGGGTCAGTTGCAGCTCGTTGCCGTACGGGTCGACCTCACCCCGGTGGTCGCGGATCGCGGCCATCCCGGCCACCCCGAGCGCCACGTCGGTCAGCCCGTTGCGCCAGGGCCGGCCCATCGTGTCACTGATGATCACCGCGACGTCGATCCGGTAGCGGTCCCGCAGGGCGGCGCGCAGCGCGCGCGCCGACGCGTCCGGGTCGACCGGGAGCAGCACCAGCCGGGTCTTGTCGACGTTCGAGGCGTCGATCCCGGCGGAGGCCATCACGAAGCCGTGGTGGGTCTGCACGATCCGGGTCGCCCCCCGGGTCGCCACCACCCGGGCGGTCTCGGCGGCGAGCACCTCGTCCCGGGCGGCGAGCCGTTCCGGCCCGTCGGCCGGCACGTCCACCAGCCGGCCCTCCGCCTTCGACACGATCTTGCTGGTGACCACCAGCACGTCGCCGTCGCGCAGCCACGGCGCGGCGGTGCCGATCAGCACCGCCAGGTCGTCGCCCTCGGTCACGTCGCCGATGCCGGGCACCGGCAGGATCTCCAGTCTCACACCAGCTCCATCGCGGCCCGGACCATCGCCGTGGTCGCCGCCTCGTCGGTCATCCGCAGCGGGACCGCGCGGACGGTCACCCCGGGCACCGTCACCCCGTCGTCCTCCGGCGCGACCAGCCAGCCGTCGAGCAGGCCACCCTCGCTGCGCCCGCCGTAGAGCCGGCCCACCCCGGCCGCGCTGCACTCGACGTCGAGCACCTCCAGGCACCTGTCGGCCATCCCGCGCACCGGTGCGCCGCCGATGATCGGGGACACCCCGACGACCCGGGCGGGCCCGGTGGCGACCGCGTCGCGCAGGCCGGGCACCGCCAGTACCGGGGCGATGCTCACCACCGGGTTGCTCGGCGCGACCAGCACCATGTCGGCGGCGGCCAGCGCCTCGGCCACCCCGGGGGCCGGCTTGGCGGTGTCCGCGCCGACGAAGACGAACCGGTCGGTGGGCACGCCCGCCCGGTACCGGACCCACCACTCCTGGAAGTGGATGGCCCGCCGCTCGCCGTCCAGGTCGACCACCGCGTGCGTCTCCAGCCGGTCGTCGGTGGCCGGCAGCAGCCGTACGCCGGGCTGCCAGCGGGCGGCCAGCGCCTCGGTGACCTGCGACAGCGGATAGCCGGCGTTGATCATGGTGGTGCGCACCAGGTGGGTGGCGACGTCCTTGTCACCGAGGTTGAACCAGCTCGGCTCGGCCCCGTACGCCGCCAGTTCCTGCCTGATCGTCCAGCTCTCGCCGACCCGTCCCCACCCGCGTTCCGGGTCGGCGCCCCCGCCGAGGGTGTAGAGGACGCTGTCCAGATCGGGGCAGACCTTGAGGCTGTGCAGGTAGAGGTCGTCGCCGACGTTGACCACGGCGGTCACCTCGGCACCCACCTCGCGGGCGTACGCCCGGACGCCGAGCAGGAATCGGGCACCCCCGATTCCGCCGGTCAGAACCACGATGCGCATGCCGTCCATCCTCCCGTACGGGACGTGTCCCGCCGCCGGGCGGCCCGGGAGACTAGGCTCACGTCGGCCTCTGTCCGTTTCGCCCCGAGGGAGAGTTCGTGACCAGCCCCGCCGAGCCCGCGTCGCACGACGCGTCGCAGGCCCGCCAGATCACCGCACCCCTGCGCGAACTCGCCGCGCTCGTCCTGCTCGGCGCGAACGCCGTGCTGCTCTTCGTCGGGTTCGTCCGGCTGCTCGTGCCGACATCGGACTACAGCACCTTCTCGGGGCGGGCGGGCAGCGAGTTCTTCGCCTTCGTCGGCGTCGAGTCGACGGTGCTGCCGCTGCTGGCCGTGCTGCTGGTCACCCACCTCGCGCCGGTGTCCGGCCGGGCCCGGCAGTTCACCCAGATCGCCGTCGGTGAGTACGCCTTCGCCGCCCTGTTCGGCGTGTTGACCTTCCTGATCTGGCTGGTCGGCCGGCTGGCCGAGGCGGAGGTGCTGGACGCCCTGCTCGGCATGCTGACCCGGGCCGCCTGGTTCGCGCTGTTCGGGGTGGCCGCCTTCGTGGTCTACCGGATCTGGCGCACGCTCTACCACGTGCCGAAGCCGAAGCCGCAGCCCGGCGTCTACGGTCAGCCCCAGCCCGGCTGGCCGCAGCAGCAGGGCGGCTACCCGGGTGCCGGCTACCCGGGCCAGCCCAGCACCGGTCAGTACGGCCAGCCCGGCTTCGCCCCGCCGCCGCAGTCCGCCCCGCCGTTCGGCACCCCGCAGTCGGCGCCTCCGTTCGGTGCGCCCCAGTCGGCCCCGCCGACCGGCGCCCCGCCGCAGTCGGCCTCGCCGTTCGCCCCGCCGCAGTCCGCTCCGCCGTTCGGCGCTCCGCAGGCCGGGCCGCCGGTGGCCCCGCCGTTCGGGCAACCCCCGTCGGCCGACCCGACGCAGGCGATCCCCCGGCAGCCGGGCGAGCCGACCACCGGCACGGCGGACACCGACGGTGACCGCACCCAGACCTTGCGCCGCGACGACCCGAACACCCCGCACTGAGCCACCCGGCCGGGTCGGTCGACGCGCTGCGGCGCGCGTGCCGACCCGGCCGGTGCGACGCCGGGGAGATGTCACACCCGGCTCGCGTGCCTGCCGGATCGCCGCCGCAAGCGCCTAGGCTGGGCGGATGGTTGACCGCACCGATTCCGGCCCGACCCCGGCGGCTGTGCGTCGGGCGCTGCGCCGGGCCGCCACCGGGCGGGCGCTCGACGTCGACGAGGCCACCGCGCTGCTGACCGCCCGGGGCCCCGAACTGGACGAACTGCTCCGGATCGCCGGGGAGGTCCGGGACGCCGGGCTGCGTGACGCCGGCCGGCCGGGCGTGGTGACGTACTCGAAGAAGGTCTTCATTCCGTTGACCCGGCTGTGCCGGGACCGGTGCCACTACTGCACCTTCGCCACGGTGCCGCACCGGCTGCCGGCGGCCTTCCTGGAGACCGACGAGGTGCTGGCGATCGCCCGGCAGGGTGCGGCGCTGGGCTGCAAGGAGGCCCTGTTCACCCTCGGTGACCGGCCGGAGGAACGCTGGCCGGCGGCCCGCGCCTGGTTGGACGAGCGGGGCTACGACTCCACCGTGGACTACCTGCGGGCCTGCGCGGTGGCGGTGCTGGAGGAGACCGGCCTGCTGCCGCACCTCAACCCGGGGGTGCTCTCCTGGTCGGAGCTGCAACGGCTCAAGCCGGTCGCGCCGAGCATGGGGATGATGCTGGAGACCACCGCCACCCGGCTCTGGTCGGAGCCGGGCGGCCCGCACTTCGGCTCGCCCGACAAGGAGCCGGCGGTGCGGCTGCGGGTGCTCGACGACGCCGGCCGGGTGGGGGTGCCGTTCACCACCGGAATCCTGATCGGCATCGGCGAGACCCCGGCCGAGCGGGTCGACGCGCTGTTCGCGATCCGCCGCGCGCACCGGGAGTACGGCCACCTCCAGGAGGTGATCGTGCAGAACTTCCGGGCCAAGCCGGACACGGCGATGGGTGGTCTGCCCGACGCCGAGCTGCACGACCTGGCGGCCACCGTGGCGGTGGCCCGGCTGCTGCTCGGCCCGAAGGCCCGGCTCCAGGCCCCGCCCAACCTGATCGAGGACGAGTACGACCTACTGCTGCGGGCCGGCATCGACGACTGGGGCGGGGTCTCCCCGCTCACCCCGGACCACGTCAACCCGGAGCGGCCCTGGCCGCAGCTCGACGAGTTGGCCCGGCAGACCGAGAAGTCCGGCTTCACCCTGCGGGAACGGCTGACCATCTACCCGGAGTACGTGCGGGCGGGCGACCCGTGGCTGGACCCCCGGCTGTCGCCGCACGTCGGCGCGCTCGCCGATCCGGCGACCGGGCTGGCGGTCGAGGCGGCCCGGCCGGTGGGCCGCCCCTGGCAGGAGCCGGAGGAGGTCTTCGGCGGCGGCCGGACCGACCTGCACGCCACCATCGACACCGCCGGCCGCACCGACGACCGGCGGGGCGACTTCGACAGCGTCTACGGCGACTGGGCGCAGGTCGCCGGCAAGGTGAGCCCGACCGCGTCGGCCGGACCGGCGGCGGGTGCCGACGGTGACCTGCGGGCGGGGCTGCGGCTGGCGGCCGACGATCCGGCGGCGTTGTTGGAGCCCCGGCACGCCGACGCGGCGCTGGCGCTGTTCGGCGCGGACGGCCCGGCCCTGGACGAGCTGTGCCGGCTCGCCGACGACGTACGCCGGGACACCGTCGGCGACGACGTCACCTACGTGGTCAACCGCAACATCAACTTCAGCAACGTCTGCTACGTGGGCTGCCGGTTCTGCGCGTTCGCCCAGCGGGAGCGGGACGCCGACGCGTTCCGGCTCTCGGTGGAGCAGGTGGCCGACCGGGCCGAGGAGGCGTGGGCGGCCGGCGCCGGCGAGGTCTGCCTCCAGGGCGGCATCGACCCGAAACTGCCGGTGACCGGGTACGCCGACATCATCCGGGCGATCAAGGCCCGGGTGCCCGGCATGCACGTGCACGCGTTCTCCCCGATGGAGATCGCCACCGCCGCCGCCAAGGCCGGCGTGCCGGTGCGGGACTGGCTGTCGATGCTGCGCGAGGCCGGCCTGGACACCATCCCGGGCACCGCCGCCGAGATCCTCGACGACGACGTGCGCTGGGTGCTCACCAAGGGCAAACTGCCGGCCGCCGCCTGGGTCGAGGTGGTCTCGACCGCGCACGAGCTGGGCATCCGTTCCAGCTCCACGATGATGTACGGCCACGTCGACCACCCCGGCCAGTGGCTGGCGCACTTCCGGGTGCTGGCCGGGGTGCAGGACCGCACCGGCGGGTTCACCGAGTTCGTGGCGCTGCCGTTCGTGCACACCAACGCCCCGATCTACCTGGCCGGCATCGCCCGGCCCGGCCCCACGTGGCGGGAGAACCGGGTCGTGCACGCGATGTCCCGGCTGCTGCTGCACGGCCGGATCGACAACATCCAGTGCTCCTGGGTGAAGCTCGGCGACGAGGGCACCGTGGCGATGTTGCAGGGCGGCTGCAACGACCTGGGCGGCACCCTGATGGAGGAGACCATCTCCCGGATGGCCGGTTCGGGCAACGGTTCGGCGCGTACCGAGGAGCAGTTGCGGGCGATCGCCGCCGCCGCCGGACGGCCGGCGCGCAGACGGACGACCGCTTACGGTCATCCGTCGCGATGACATCGAACCTTTCGCGCGTGCGGGCCGTACCAGTGTTCGTCGGCGGCGGTTGAGGCGAGGGCCGCCGCCGGCAACCTCGCGCTCCACACCGCGCGCGCTCACGCGCCGCCGGAGGAAAGGTTCCCCATGACGAGCGAAGTGCGGAAGCGTTCCTGGCCGCGACTGACCCGCCGGCAGACACTGACCGCCGCGGCGAGTGCCACGCTGGGTGCGGCGGCCCTGACGGTCACCGGTGTGTCGGTGGCGCAGAACTCCCCGGCGGCGGCCGGCGCGGACGGCCCGATCGTGGTCCACCTGCGGGACGCCAGGTCGGGGACGATGGACGTCTTCGTCGGTTCGTCCCGGATCGAGGTACGCGACCGGGGGCTGGCCGACCGGCTGCGCCGTGCCGCCGGGCGCGGCTGACCTGTCCGTCGTCCGGACGGGCCGCCCCGACCGCTGTCAGCGGGCGGCCTGACCCGTCCGCTTCCGCCGCGCGGCGTCGACCGGCCGCGTTCCTTCCCCTTCACCGCCAGGCGCAGGTCCCGCGCCCGGTCCGTCATGCCCTGATTCCTCAAGATTCCGCAAAGGTTGGTCCGCCATGTCGTCCCACCGCGAAGCACCGGAAATAAGCAAGGACCCGGTCGCCGACAGTTCCGACCTGTACGCCTTCGTCAGCCCCGACCGGCCGGACTCGGTGACGTTGATCGCCAACTACGTGCCGTTGCAGCTCCCCTCGGGCGGCCCGAACTTCTTCGAGTTCGGCGACGACGTGCGGTACGAGATCCATATCGACAACGACGGTGACGGCCATCCCGACGTGACCTACCGGTTCGAATTCCGTACCGAGATCACGAACCAGAACAGTTTTCTCTACAACACCGGCCCGATCGACTCGCTGGACAGCAAGAACTGGAACCGGCGGCAGTTCTACAAGCTGACCCGGGTCACCGACGGCAAGGAGCACGTGCTCGCGCACAAGTTGCCCTGCCCGCCGTGCAACGTCGGGCCGCTGTCCATCCCCAAGTACAACGACCTGGTCCGGCAGGCGACGTTCAAGCTGTCGACGGGGGAGAAGGTGTTCGCCGGTCAGCGTGCGGACGGCTTCTTCGTCGACCTGGGCGCGATCTTCGACCTGGGCACGTTGCGGCCGTTCCAGCAGTTGCACGTGGCCGGCAAGAAGCTGTTCAAGGCCGAGGGTGAGCCGGTCAACGCGGTGGACCGGATGAACGTGCACAGCATCGCGGTGCAGGTGCCGCTGAGCAAGGTGCGTCGCCGGGCCAACCGGTACGGCGTGGGTGACCGGGCCTCGACGATCGGGGTGTGGACGACCGCCTCGCGGCAGCAGGTGCGGGTGCTCGGCGACAAGGTCGCGGCGGACGCGGCGGTCGGCCCGTGGACCCAGGTGTCCCGGCTGGGCAACCCACTGTTCAACGAGGTCATCGTGCCGATGTCCAAGAAGGACCTGTGGAACACGCTGCCGCCGACCGAGGACAAGCGGTTCGCCCGGTTCGTCGAGCAGCCGGAGTTGGCGGCGCTGCTGCCGGTGCTCTACCCGGGGGTGTTCCCCAACCTGGACGCGTTGAACAAGTCCAAGAAGCCCCGCGCCGACCTGCTCGCCATCCTGTTGACCGGCATCCCGTCCGGGCTGATCGACGGCTTCACCAACCTCACCGGTGACGTGCAGGCCGACATGCTGCGGTTGAACACGGCGATCAGGCCGAGCAGCAAGCCGAACCAGTTCGGTCTGCTCGGTGGGGACCTGGCCGGGTTCCCCAACGGCCGCCGGGTCGTCGACGACGTGGTGAGCATCGCGCTGCGGGCGGTGGCCGGGGTGACCGTGCCGCTGGTGGACAAGAAGTTCAAGCCGGACGCGGCGGCCGGCGCGGTGACCCCCGGGTTGAGCGCCGCCGACGTGACCGCGCCGTTCCTGCGGGACTTCCCCTTCCTCGGTACGCCGTACGACGGGTTCAACAACCCGCCCGCGGCGGATTCCTGAGCGGACGGAGCGTGGCGTGAACGGACACCACCACCATCACCACCAGTACGGGCCGACGGAGAGCGGCACGGTGATGCTCGATGTCGGCGGGGAGATGGGTGCCCTGATCATCTACACCGGACGTGACCTGCACGGTCGGGAGATCGAGATCAGCCGGGTCGACCAGGACGGCGCGGTGCGGACGCACTCCGCCGTCCGGGAGCGGATCGTCCGGGACGGGGTGTTCCACAGTGCCGTCTACCCCGATCTGACCGCGGGTCTCTATACCGTCTGGTGGGACGAGGAGACACCCGCCGGAACGATTTCCGTCAACGGTGGGGCGATCGCCGAGTTCGTCTGGCCGAGCAGCCCATCCCGGTCGACCTGAGCGCCGCCACGGCATCCCGACCCGAGCGCCCCGTCCACATTGTGGACGGGGCGCTGTCGGCATTTCCGGCTGGACGGGCGGTCCGGGGCCAACCGCGTTAACCTGTCCCCCACCATGCTCATGATCTTGGCGAGACGGTCGGACGGAGTGTCCGACGGCGTTCCCGGGTGTCGTCCGGGGCGGCGACGCCACGGCAGAAATCTGGGGCAACTCGCCGGAGGGGGCGTTACTCGCCCGGGGTCTGAATCGATAGGGCAGGTTGCGAGGGCCGGGTGGTCCGGTGACCGTCCGGCGGCGTGTCGGGAGGGCGACTCCATTATCAAGTTCGGCTTGACGGCGCACGCATTACACGCGTGTAATTTCGATGGGGTTGTTCGCGCGGAACGCAACAAATAGGGACCGGACGGACAAGCACGCCTTTCGCGTGGGGGGTTGCAGCGGCGGTGACGTCGGTGCGCGACAAGGAGGCATCTGATGGACGGCCAGCTTGAGGTGGCCGACCTGCTCGGAAACGCGCCGGAGTGGCAGGAGCGGGCACTGTGCTCGCAGACCGACCCGGAAGCGTTCTTCCCCGAGAAGGGCGGCTCGACCCGCGAAGCGAAGCGGATCTGTTCGCGGTGCGAGGTCAAGACGGAATGCCTGGAATACGCGCTCGGGCACGACGAGCGGTTCGGGATCTGGGGTGGACTCTCCGAGCGGGAGCGGCGCAAGCTCAAGCGGCGGGCCGCCTGAGCCGACGGGTCGAGCCGGGGCGGTGGGGGCCGCCCGGCTCACGCCCGACGGGGGTCGCGGGGGTGACCGACGTCGGGCCGGTGGAGCAGGGCCGGGACCGTGTCCACGGGAGAGCTACCGGTCGGGGTGGGGCCGGGGCACAGTCGGCCCGGCGGTCAGGCCAGTTCGTCCGGGTCGACCCCGAGCAGGTTCGCCACCTGCTCGATGATCACGTCATGGACCAGATCGGCCAGGTCCTCACGGTCCATCGCCCGGAACTCCAGCGGCCGGCGGTAGAGCACGATCCGGGGCGGCACCTCCTGCCGACCCGGCCGACCGGGCAGCAACCGGGCCAGCGGCACCTCGCCGTCCTCCAGCACGTCGGAGTCGTAGACGTTGAGGTCCGGGGGGACGTCCTCGACGGCGAACTCGACGCCGGCCAGCTCCGTGGCGAACCGGCGCTCCAGCGTCTCCACCGTGTCCAGCACCAGGTCGTCGAAGATCTCGGCCTTGGTCCGGGCCAGCGGCACGGTCGCCGGCACCAGCCGCCCGCGCAGGCCACGTCCGTGGCGGTCGCGGTGGTTGCGCCGGCCGGAGCCGGGGCGACGGTGTTCCGGGCTCGTCATGAGCCAAAGGGTAGCCCTCGGCCCGCTCCGGCCCGTGGCGGCGCGCGACGACGGGCGCGGCGGAAGCACCAGGTGCGAATTGTGATCACGGTGACGGGCGTGTCGCAAAGCGAACCGGTGCGCCGGACCCGGTAATGGGGATACCCTGCCGCACGTGAGGTCACCACGGCGCTGCTCCCGTAACGGCTGCCCCCGGCAAGCGGTCGCCACATTGACCTATGTCTACAACGAGTCGACGGCGGTGGTGGGCCCGCTGGCGGCATTCGCCGAGCCGCACACGTACGACCTGTGTGAGCAGCACGCGCGGAGCCTGACCGCCCCCCGGGGCTGGGACGTCGTCCGGCACGAGGGCGAATTCGAACCGCCGCCGCCCACCACCGACGACCTGGTCGCCCTGGCCGAAGCCGTCCGCGAGGCGGCCCGCCCGGTCGCCCCCCGCCCGCCCCAGGACGACCACGACCCCCACCACCCCAACCCCCAGACCCCGCCCACCGGCCGCCGAGGCCACCTCCGCGTAATCCCCCCCAACCACTAACCCCCCCCGGGCTACCCCCGCCCCCCTCCGCCCCCGGCTTTCCCCGGTGATCAAGAGGTTTGCGTCAGTCTGACGCTCGACCGTGACGCAAACCTCTTGATCACCGGGGCGTCAGCGGTGGGGGAGTGGGCGGGTGGGGAGGGGAGGCAGGGCGGGGGTCAGTGGCCGAGGAGGGGGGAGAGGGCGGTGGCGCGGCGGGCCGGGCGGCCGGTGCGGCGTTCGACCTCGTCGGCCGAGGACATCACCCGGAGGCCGGCGTTGATCGCCAGCCAGCGCAGCGGTTCCGGCTCCCAGCGGGGGGAGCGGTGGCCCACCCACGGCAGCGCCGTCAGCTCCGACACAACGCCCCGGACCAGGTCGGCGAGGGTGCGGCCGGCCAGGTTGCTCGTCCCCACCCCGTCGCCGACGTAGCCGCCGGCCCAGGCCAGCCCGGTCGGCCGGTCCAGCCCGACCGAGGCCGACCAGTCCCGGGCCACCCCGAGCGGGCCGCCCCACGCATGCTCGACCGGCACGTCCGGCCCGAGCACCGGGAAGAGTTCCCCCAGCGTCCGACGTAGCGCGGCGAAGACCCGGGGCTCCCGGTCGTAGCCGGGGGAGACCCGGGAGCCGAAATGGTACGGGGCACCCCGCCCGCCGAAGGCGAGCCGCCCGTCGGCCGTACGCTGGCCGTACACGATGAGGTGCCGATAGTCGGAGAAGGTCTCCCGGCCGGCCAGCCCGATCCGCTCCCACGTGCGCCCGGGCAGCGGCGCGGTCACCACCATCAGCGAGTACACCGGGGCGACGGTGCGGCGGTGGCCGGGCAGCGCCGGGGTGTACGCCTCGGTGGCCCGCACCACCACCTCCGCCCGTACCGTGCCGTGCGGGGTGAGCACCGCGCCGGGCCGGATCGCGGTGACCGGGGAACGCTCGTGCAGCCGCACCCCGAGCCGGCACACCGCGCGGGCCAGCCCCCGGACCAGCTTCGCCGGGTGCACGGCGGCACAGTGCGGGGTGTACGTGCCGCCGCGTACCCCCTCGGCGGCGCACCGGGCGGCGGCCCCGGCGGCGTCGAGCAGCACCAGGTCGTCGGGGTCGAGCCCGTGTTCGCGGGCCTCGGCGACGGCGGCCTGGGCCCGGCCGAGCTGCACGTCGGTACGGGCCAGCAGCACCGTCCCGCCGTGCCGCCAGTCGCAGTCGATCCCCTCGGCGGCGACCACCCGACCGACCTCGGCGACGGTGTCGTGCATGGCCCGCTGCATCGCCAGCGCCGACGCCGGGCCGTGCCGACGGGCCAGCGCCGGCAGCGCGGTCGGGAACAGCGCCGAGCACCACCCGCCGTTGCGCCCGGACGCGCCGTAGCCGGCGATCTCGGCCTCCAGCACGACGATCCGCAGCGTCGGATCGGCGCGGGCGAGATAGTACGCCGTCCACAGTCCGGTGTAGCCGGCACCGACGACCACCACGTCGGCGTCGGTGTCGCCGGGCAACGCCGGCCGCGGGATCAACGTCTCGTCCACGGTGGACAGCCAGTGGGACAGTTCCTGGTAGCGCATGTGCGGCTCCGGGGGAGAGCGCCGGTGGTCTACAGGCGGGACCACGCCTCGGTGAGGACGGCGCGCAGGATCTGCTCCATCTCGTCGAACTGCTCCTGCCCGGCGATCAGCGGCGGGGCGAGCTGGACCACCGGGTCACCCCGGTCGTCGGCCCGGCAGTAGAGCCCGGCCGCGAACAGTGCCGAGGACAGGAAGCCGCGCAGCAGCCGCTCCGACTCGGCCTCGTCGAAGGTGGCCTTCGTCGTCTTGTCCTTGACCAGCTCGATGCCGTAGAAGTAGCCGTCACCCCGGACGTCGCCGACGATCGGCAGGTCGGTGAGCTTCTCCAGGGTGGTCCGGAAGGCGTCCTCGTTGGCCCGGACGTGGCCGATCAGGTCCTCCCGGGCGAACACCTCCAGGTTGGCCAGGGCCACCGCGCAGGACACCGGGTGGCCGCCGAAGGTCACCCCGTGGGCGAACATGCCGGTCTCGGTGAGGAAGGGTTCCATCAGCCGGTCGCTGGCTATCATCGCGCCGAGCGGGGCGTAGCCGGAGGTGATGCCCTTGGCGGTGGTGACGATGTCGGGCTGGTAGCCGTACCGGGCGGCCCCGAAGTACTCGCCGAGCCGCCCCCAGGCGCAGATCACCTCGTCGGAGACGAGCAGCACGTCGTACGCGTCGCAGATCTCGCGTACCCGCTGGAAGTAGCCGGGCGGCGGCGGGAAGCAGCCGCCGGAGTTCTGCAGCGGCTCCAGGAACACCGCCGCCACGGTGTCCGGCCCCTCCCGCTCGATGGCCCGGCGGATCTCGTCGGCGGCCCAGGCGCCGAACGCCTCGGACGAGTCGCCGTGCTCGGGGGCCCGGTAGAAGTTGGTGTTCGGCACCTTGATCCCGCCGGGCACCAACGGCTCGAAGTCGGTCTTGATGCCGGGCAGGCCGGTGATCGACAGCGCGCCCATCGAGGTGCCGTGGTAGGCGAGGTACCGGCTGACCACCTTGTGCTTGGTCGGCCTGCCGGTGCGCTTGAAGTAGGCGCGGGCCAGCTTCCACGCGGCCTCGACGGCCTCCGAGCCGCCGGTGGTGAAGAAGACCCGGTTGAGGTCGCCGGGCGTCAGCGAGGCGATCTTCTCGGCCAGCTCGACGGCCTTCGGGTGGGCGTACGACCACAGCGGGAAGTACGCCAGCTCGCCGGCCTGCTTCGCGGCGGCCTCGGCCAGCTCGGTGCGCCCGTGCCCGGCGTTGACGACGAACAGCCCGGCGAGCCCGTCCAGGTAGCGGCGGCCCTGCGCGTCCCAGACGTACGCGCCCTCGCCGCGCACGATGGTCGGCACCTCCCCGGCGGCGTAGCTGGCCATCCGGGTGAAGTGCATCCAGAGGTGGTCGGTGGCGTCGGCCATGTCAGCCCCATCGGGTCTCGGGCCGGTCAGGGGTGACACCGGCCGCTCTGCCCACGGTTATCCCACAGCCCGACCGCGAAATGCAAGCCCGATTCGCCTCCGCGGCGACGGATTCAGCGTGACTCCGGGTAGTTGGCAACGGAATCCGCACACCCTCTGCGACGGTGCGCCCGACTCGACCTCCGCCGGCTCCATGATCGACTCAACATCGGCCAAGTTGCGGTATCCGGGTCACGGGACACCGCAACCTCGGCCCACAGGAGTGGATCAAGCGATCCTGCGGGCCGCGCATGGGGCGTCCGGGGTGCGGGATGCCGCTACTCCGGCCCGCGGGGCTGGATGAAGCGAGCCTGTGGGGTGGACGGTGGCGTCCGGGCGTGGGGCAGCGCTACTCCGGCATCCCGGAGTGGTTGAGGTGGGAGGGGTGGACCGGGGTGGGGCACTTCCGGGGCACTTCCGGTGCGCCTCGGGGGCTTTCGCCACCCCGGGCGGCCCCGCATCTGCTCTCACCCCGGACGGCCCTGCCCCGGGCGCACCCGTCGGGACGGCGGGGTGATTGACTCAATGTCGGCCGGATAGCGGTGTCCCCGGGCGGGGATACCGCCGCTTCGGCCCACGGGAGTGGATTACGGCGGGCGGGGCTCAGGCCGTACCCCAGCTGTAGGTCTGTTTGCGGAGCTTGAGGTAGACGAACGCCTCGGTGGCGAGCACCCCGGGCACCGACCGCAGCCGTTGCAGGATCTCCAGCAGGTGGGCGTCGTTGCGGCAGACCACCTCGGCGAGCAGGTCGAACGAGCCGGCGGTGATCACCACGTAGTCGATCTCGTCGAACCCGGCCAGCCGGTCGGCGACGGCCTCCAGATCGCCGTCGGTACGCAGGCCGATCATGGCCTGGCGGGGGAAGCCGAGCTGGAGCGGGTCGGTCACCGCGACGATCTGCATCACCCCGGCGTCGAGCAGCCGCTGCACCCGCTGGCGGACGGCCGCCTCGGAGAGCCCGACCGCCTTGCCGATCGTCGCGTACGGCCGACGGCCGTCCTCCTGCAACTGTTCGATGATCTGCTTCGCCACGTCGTCCAACAGCGCGTGGCTGGCCCCCTCACGCACCGCGACGCGTCGCCCGCCGGTGCCGTGCTCCTGCTGCCGGATCGTCATCGTTCGCTCCCTATGTCCGTTTCCCCCGGGTCGAGCTTAGTGCCACCCGCGCATGCTGGCGTAATTCGTCGTCACAGCCTATTCCAGCAACGGAATCCCTTGTGGGGGCGGTGACCTCATGCCAGGATCAGTCGTCTTAGGCACCCGACCCTCCCGCCGGCGCCGCACCCCCGTCCCCGCCGCCGTCGGACGACCCCTAGGAGTCGTCACATGCGTACTCCCCTCCGGCCCCTCACCCGGCGTGGACTGCTCACCGGCACCCTCGGATCGGCCGCCCTGCTCGCCACGGGCGGCAGCCTCACCGGCTGCGGCACCAAGGCGGCCACCCAGACCGAAGCCGGCTGCAAGAGCGACGACCTGTCCGCCACGGAGAAGACCCTCGCCTTCTCCAACTGGCCGCAGTACATGGACGTGGACGACAAGGACGCCGCGAAGCGGCCCAGCCTCGACGCGTTCGTCGCCGCCAGCGGCATCCAGGTGACCTACACCGAGGACATCAACGACAACAACGAGTTCTTCGGCAAGGTGCAGAACCAGTTGGCCGGCTGTCAGAGCACCGGGCGGGACATCATCGTCCTCACCGACTGGATGGCCGCCCGGATGATCCGGCTCGGCTGGATCCAGAAACTCGACCCGGCCAAGCTGCCGAACGTGGTGGCCAACCTGCTGCCGTCGCTGCGCGGGCGCTCCTTCGACCAGGAGAACCGGGTGGCCATCCCGTGGCAGTCCGGCCTCGCCGGGCTGGCCTACAACGGCAGCGTCACCGGGGAGATCCGCACCGTCGACGAGCTGCTCACCCGCTCCGACCTCAAGGGCAAGGTGACCGCCCTGTCGGAGATGCGGGACACCATGGGCCTGCTGCTCCAGTCCAACGGGCACGACCCGTCGAACTTCACCGCCGCCCAGTTCGACGACGCCCTGGCCAAGCTGCGTAAGGCCGTCGAGTCGAAGCACATCCGCCGGTTCACCGGCAACGACTACGCCCCCGACCTGGCCAAGGGCGACATCGCCGCGTGTGTCGGCTGGTCCGGTGACGTGATCCAGTTGGCCGGCGACAACCCCAAGATCAGGTTCGTCGCGCCGGACTCGGGGGTGATGCTGTTCAGCGACAACATGCTGGTGCCCAACAAGGCCACCCACCGGGGCAACGCCGAAGAGCTGATCAACTACTACTACCAGCCGGCGGTGGCGGCGAAGCTCGCCGCGTACGTCAACTACATCTGCCCGGTCAAGGGCGCCCAGGCCGAGATGGAGAAGGTCGACCCGGAGCTGGCCGCCAACCCGCTGATCTTCCCGGACGACGCCCTGCTGGCGAAGTCCAAGGTCTTCATGGCCCTGGACGAGAAACAGGAAAAGGAATACGAGTCCAAGTTCCAGCAGGTCATCGGGGCGTGAGCGGGATGTCGAACGAGGCACCCGCCGGTGACCTGCGGCTGACCCACCTGACCAAACGGTTCGGCATCTTCACCGCCGTCGACGACCTCAGCCTGACCGTCCCGCAGGGGTCCTTCTTCGCCCTGCTCGGGGCCTCCGGCTGCGGCAAGACGACCACCCTGCGGATGATCGCCGGGCTGGAGGAACCGACCAGCGGGCAGGTGCTCCTCGGCGACCGGGACATCAGCCGGCTGCGGCCGTACCGGCGGCCGGTCAACACGGTCTTCCAGAGCTACGCCCTCTTCCCGCACCTGGACATCGCCGAGAACGTGGCCTTCGGGCTGCGGCGGCGCGGCATCCGCAAGGTCGACGGCCAGGTCCGGCAGATGCTGTCGCTGGTCCAGCTCGACGGGTTCGGCAGACGTCGCCCCGCGCAGCTCTCCGGTGGCCAGCAGCAGCGGGTCGCGCTGGCCCGCGCCCTGATCAACCACCCGCAGGTGCTGCTGCTCGACGAGCCGCTCGGCGCGCTCGACCTGAAGCTGCGCCGGCAGATGCAGATCGAGCTGAAACGCATCCAGACCGAGGTCGGCATCACCTTCGTGCACGTCACCCACGACCAGGAGGAAGCCATGACGATGGCCGACACGGTCGCGGTGATGAACGCCGGCCGGATCGAGCAGCTCGGCGCGCCCGCCGAACTCTACGAGTACCCGGCGACCGCGTTCGTGGCGAACTTCCTCGGCCAGTCCAACCTGCTCGCCGCCGACGCCGCCGGCCCGGCCGGGCCCGAGGTGCCGGTCACCGCGCACGGCGCGCGCTTCTCGGTGCCCGTCGACCGCGCCCGCGTCGACCGGGGCCCGGTCTACCTGGGGGTACGCCCCGAGAAACTGCACCTGGCCGAGACCGCCGACGAGGTGCCCGCCGGCCACCAGCACGTCGAAGGGGTGATCACCGACGCGTCGTACGTGGGGGTGAGCACGCAGTACCTGGTGCGCACCGGGTGGGGCAGTGAACTGTCCGCGTTCGCGGCGAACAGCGGCGTCGGCCGGCAGCACCCGGTCGGCACGTCCGTGGTGGCGCACTGGGACCCCCGGCACGCCTTCCTGCTGCCCCGCGCGCCTGGCCAGGACGACCGCACCACCCCGCTGCTCGACGAACCGGTCGGGGCACCGTCGTGACCGCACTGGCCCAGTTGGGCGGCGGGACGCCGACGACCGGGGCACCGCCACCGGCCCGGCCCGGTCGGCACCGGCTGCTGCCGTACCTGCTGCTGTTGCCGGGGGCGGCCTGGCTGCTGCTGTTCTTCGTCGTGCCGCTGGTGCAGCTCGCCGCCGCCAGCCTCTACGACCCGACCGGTTCGCTGTCCACCGGGTACGCGCTGACCTGGGCGTTCGGCAACTATCCGGAGGCGTTGCAGGCGTACGCGCCGCAGTTCGCCAGGTCGTTCGGCTACGCCGGGGCGGCGCTGGTGCTGGCCCTGCTGCTGGGCTACCCGCTGGCGTACGCGATCGCGCAGAAGGCCGGCCGGTGGAAGAACCTGCTGCTGGTCTGCGTGGTCGCCCCGATGTTCACCAGTTTCCTGGTGCGCACCCTGGCCTGGAAGACCATCCTGTCGGACAACGGCGCGCTGGTCGGGCTGCTGCGCGACGTCCACCTGCTCGGCCCCGACGGGCGGCTGCTCGCCACCCCCGTCGCGGTGGTGCTCGGGTTGACGTACAACTTCCTGCCGTTCCTGGTGCTGCCGTTGTACGCGAGCCTGGAGCGGCTCGACCACCGGCTGCTGGAGGCGGCCGGCGACCTGTACGCGGGCCCGCTGCACGCCTTCCGCACGGTCACCCTGCCGCTGTCGATGCCCGGCCTGATCGCCGGTACGCTGCTGTTCTTCATCCCGGCCACCGGTGACTACATCAACGCCGAACTCCTCGGCACCCCCAACGAGTACATGATCGGCAACGTCATCGACTCGGCGTTCCTGGTCCGGCTGGACTACCCGCAGGGCGCCGCCCTGTCCTTCCTGCTGATGGCGGCGATCCTCGCGGTGGTCTTCGTCTACCTGCGCCGCGCCGGCACGGAGGAAGTGCTATGAGGGTGTCGCGGTGGTTGGCCGACCGGTGGGTGATGATCGTCGCGCTGCTGGTGCTCGGCTACCTGTTCCTGCCGATCGCCGTGGTCGCCGGCCTCTCCCTCAACCGCCCGTCCAGCCGGCTGTCGTACGACTTCAACGAGTTCACCCTGGACAACTGGCGACAACCCTGCGCCACCCCCGAGATGTGCGACGCGGTCGTCCGCAGCGTGCAGATCGGGTTCCTCGCCACCGTCGGGTCCACGGTGATCGGCACGCTGATGGCGTTCGCCCTGGTCCGGCACCGGTTGCGGGGGCGCGGCGGGATCAACCTGCTGATCTTCCTGCCGATGGCGACGCCGGAGCTGGTGCTCGGCACCTCGCTGCTCGCCCTGTTCGTCTCCGCCGGGGTGCCGCAGGGCTTCTGGACCGTCGTCATCGCGCACGTGATGTTCTGCGTGTCGTTCGTGGTGGTGACGGTCAAGGCCCGGCTCGCCGGCATGGACCGGCGGCTGGAGGAGGCCGCGATGGACCTCTACGCCAGCGAGTGGCAGACGTTCCGGCGGATCACCCTGCCCCTGGTGCTGCCCGGCATCGTCGCCGCCGCCCTGCTGGCCTTCTCGCTCAGCTTCGACGACTTCATCGTGACGAACTTCAACGCAGGCACCACCGTCACCTTCCCCATGTACGTCTGGGGTGCCGCCCAGCGGGGCATCCCCCCACAGGTCAACGTGATCGGCACGGCGATGTTCGGCATCGCCCTGCTGCTCGTCGGGCTGAGCATGCTGCGCGGTCGACGGGCCCGCCGGGCCGCGCTCCCGGTCGCCGACGCGCCCGGCCGACGGGCGACCGGCCCGTCATGATCCTCCCGCATACCGGCCGGGCGCTCGTCGAGGCGACGCCCGGCCGGTATGCGCACCACCGCCCCGACCTGCCCCGTCCGGCCGCCGACATCAACCTCACCCGCCGGTCGCCGGCCCGCGCCGACGCGCACGCGCACGACGACCGGCGTCTGCACTGGCTCCGTACGCTCGATCGTCTTGGTTTGGGGTTCGATTCCTGATGCGTATCCTGCTCGTCGGCGCCGGCGGGGTCGGCTCCGCCGCCGTCGCCATCGCCGCCCGCCGTTCCTTCTTCGACACCGTCGTCGTCGCCGACTACGACCTGATCCGGGCCGAGCGGGCCGTCGCCGGGTACGGCGACCGGTTCGTCGCCGCCCGGGTGGACGCCGCCTCGGCGGACGCGGTCGCCGCGCTCTGCCGGGAACACCGGATCACCCACGTGCTCAACGCGGTCGACCCGCGTTTCGTCATGCCGATCTTCGACGGGGCGTTCGCCGCCGGGGCGGACTACCTGGACATGGCGATGTCGCTGTCCCACCCGCACCCGGCCCGGCCCTACACCGAGACCGGGGTGAAGCTCGGCGACGTACAGTTCGCCGCCGCCGCGACCTGGGCGGACGCCGGTCGGCTGGCGCTGTGCGGGATCGGCATCGAACCGGGCCTGTCCGACGTGTTCGCCAGGTACGCCGCCGACGAACTGTTCACCGACATCGACGAGATCGGCATCCGCGACGGCGCGAACCTCACCGTCGACGGCTACGACTTCGCCCCGTCGTTCTCCATCTGGACCACCATCGAGGAATGCCTCAACCCGCCGGTGATCTGGGAACGGGACCGGGGCTGGTTCACCACCGAACCGTTCAGCGAACCGGAGGTCTTCGACTTCCCGGCCGGCATCGGTCCCGTCGAGTGCGTCAACGTCGAACACGAGGAGGTGCTGCTGATCCCGCGCTGGGTCAGGGCGCGGCGGGTCACCTTCAAGTACGGCCTCGGCAACGAGTTCATCGAGGTGCTCCGGGCCCTGCACAAGGTCGGCCTCGACTCGACCACCCCGGTCTCGGTGCGCGGTGTGCAGGTCTCGCCCCGTGACGTGGTCGCCGCCAGCCTGCCCGACCCGGCCACCCTCGGTGACCGGATGCGCGGCAAGACCTGCGCCGGCACGTACGTCACCGGCACCGGCGTCGACGGCCGGCCCCGGAAGGTCTACCTCTACCACGTGGTCGACAACGAGTGGTCCATGCGGGAGTACGGCCACCAGGCGGTGGTCTGGCAGACCGCGGTCAACCCGGTGGTGGCGTTGGAACTGCTCGCCACCGGCGGCTGGTCCGGGGTCGGGGTGCTCGGCCCGGAGGCGCTGCCACCCCGCCCCTTCCTCGACCTGCTCACCGCCTACGGCTCCCCCTGGGCAATGGAAGAACGCTGACCCTCGTTCCGTCTCCTTTTGGTCGCGCCCCCGCCCCTCTGCCCGCCCGGGGGTTCGCCGCCACCGCCCCACGCGTCGCTCGTGCCCAACGACACCGCCGGTCCGCAGCCACCACCCCGTCCGTCGCTCGTGGCCCTCGCCCTGCCCGTCGATCATGGAGTTGTGGTGGGCGATTGGTTGGTTTTCATGGCTTTTGCGGGGCACCACAACTCCATGATCGACAGGGCGGGGTGGGTGGTGCGGGATGGGGCGAGCGAGTGGGTGGGGTGGGGGTGTGGATAACAGGGGCGGCGGGGGTGTGGATGGGGTGGGGGTTGTCCACAGGGGGTGGTGGGTAGGTGGGGTGGTGGGCAGGGTGGGTGGGTGTGGCGGGGCGGCTGATTCGGTACTCGGAGTTGTTGTCGGCTGGATGGAGTCGGGAGGGGGTTCGGCGGGCGGTCGGTGCGGGGGAGTTGCGCCGATGGTCGCGGGGTGTCTACGGGCCGGGGGAGGCCGGTGGGTCAAGCCAGGTCGGCGGGTTGGGGGAGGTCGGTAGGCCGAGCCAGGTGGGTGGGTTGGGGGAGGCTGATGGGTGGGGGAGGGGCCGGGCGGCGGGGCGGGGGCGGCGTCCGAGGGGTGTGGGTGGGGTGGTGGGTGAGCGGGGCGTGCGGTGGCAGGCGCTTCTGCATCGGCTTCCGGAGGGAGTGGTCGTCGGCTTCCAGTCGGGTGCTCACCTGCACGGGTTCGGTGCCGTACCCAGCGACGATCTCCATGTGATCGTGCCGGCAGGTGGGCGGGTGCCGCAGGTCCGGGGCGTCGTGGTGCATCAGGCGGTGCTTGCCGTACCCGAGCCGGTCCTGGTGGCCGGCCTGCCGTGCGCACCCGCGGACCGGTGCGCGGTGGACCTGGCCCGCACGGTCGCCCGGCTGGACGCATTGCCACTTCTCGACCTGTGTCTGCGGGTGGGAGCCTGTCGTCCCGAGGGGTTGACCGCCGAGGTTGCCCGACACGCGCGGTTGCGGGGCGTCGACCAGGCGCGGCAACTGGTGCGGCTCGCCGACCCCCGGTCGGAGTGCCGGCAGGAGAGCCAACTCCGGCTCGTCCTGATCGACGGCGGGCTGCCGGCACCGGAACCCCAGATCTGGGTGTCGGACGACGAGGGTTTCCGGCGCTACCGACTGGACCTCGGCTACCGACGGTCCCGGGTCGGCATCGAATACGACGGCCTGTCCCATCTCGACCGCGACCGTCTCCACCACGACCGCGCCCGGATGAACTGGCTGGCGGCCCACGGCTGGCGTATGCGCCACTTCACCGCCCACGACCTCTACCGCCACCCCTCCGTGATCACCACCCAGATAGCCCACCTCCTCCACCCCTGACCCCCGCCCCTGGCTAGTCGATCTTGGAGTTGTGGCGGGCAGGAATCGGCATCAAAGGGTGGGAAAGGCCACCACAACTCCTTGATCGACAGCGGAAGTGCGGGATGGCGGCGGGTTGGGTTGAACGGGGGGCGGGTTCGGGACGTACCAGGCGGTGCAGGCAACGGCGACGACGGGAGGCGTGGTGAAGGTGCAGCGTAAGCACGTACTGGCGGCGGGGGTGGCGGTGGTCGCCACGGCGGTGGTCGCGGTGGGGACCGGATTCGGGTTCGCCGACACCACGTCCGCCCGGCCGAGCATCTGCTCCGGCCCGGTCACGTTCTCCGCCGAGGCCGGTGCGCCTGCCGCGACGAGTGACCGGTTCCCGGTGGGGACACGGTTGCGGGTGACGAACCTGGACAACGGGAAGGTGGCGACGGTGTCGGTGAGCGGGCCGTCGGGTAGTTGCGTGCTGCTCAACGCCGCCGCGATGGAGCTGGTCCGGGAGCCGGGCAAGAACGTGATCCGGCGCAACGTGGTCGAGCGGGTCGGTGCCGACGTGCCGGCAGCCCCGGCTCCCGGTGAGACCCGGCCCGGTGCCGCCCAGCCTCCGGTGACCCAGCGGCCGACACCACCGGCGACCGGTGTGGCGGCCGGGCCCACCGCGTGCAGCGGCCCGGTCACGTTCTCCGCCGAGGCCGGTGCGCCTGCCGCGACGAGTGACCGGTTCCCGGTGGGGACACGGTTGCGGGTGACGAACCTGGACAACGGGAAGGTGGCGACGGTGTCGGTGAGCGGGCCGTCGGGCAGTTGCGTGCTGCTCAACGCCGCCGCGATGGAGCTGCTGCGGGAGCCGGGCAAGAACCTGATCCGGCGCAACCTCGTCGAGCTGGTGCGCTGAGCGTACCGGCGGTCAGGGGCGTGGACGTCAGCCGAAGGCGGCGTCCAGGATGTCCAGCCCACGGGCCAACTCGTCGTCGGAGATCACCAGCGGCGGCAGGAACCGCAGCACGTTGCCGTAGGTGCCGCAGGTGAGGGTGAGCAGGCCGGCGGCGTGGCAGGCCGCCGAGACGGCGCCGGCGGCGGCCGGGTCGGGAACCAGGCCGCCCGGCCGGACCAGCTCCACGGCCAGCATCGCGCCCCGGCCGCGTACCTCGGCGATCCGGGGATCGCGGGCGGCGATCGCCCGCAGCCGGTCGGCGAGCACCGACCCGATCCGTCGCGCGGCGGCGGCCAGGTCCAGTTCCCGCATCGTGGCGATGCTGGCCAGGGCCGCCGCACAGGCGATCGGGTTGCCGCCGTAGGTGCCGCCGAGACCGCCGACGTGCACCGCGTCCATCAGCTCCGCCCGGCCGGTCACCGCCGCCAACGGCAGGCCACCGGCGATGCCCTTGGCCAGGGTGACCAGATCCGGCACCACGCCCTCGTGGTCGCAGGCGAACCAGTCGCCGGTGCGGCAGAAGCCGGTCTGGATCTCGTCGGCGACGAACACCGCCCCGGCCGCCGTCGCCCACTCGCGCAACGCCGGCAGGAAACCCGTCGCCGGTACGACGAAACCACCCTCGCCCTGGATCGGTTCGATCAGCAGCGCGGCCACGTTCTCCGCCCCGACCTGCTTGTCCACCAGCTCGATCGCCCGCGCCGCCGCCTGCGCCCCGGACAGCCCGCCGTCGCGCAGCGGGTACGACATCGGCACCCGGTGGATCTCCCCGGCGAACGGCCCGAACCGGTGCTTGTACGGCATGTTCTTCGCGGTCAACGCCATGGTCAGGTTGGTCCGGCCGTGGTAGGCGTGCTCGAAGACCACCACGGCCTGCCGTCCGGTGGCGTGCCGGGCGATCTTCACCGCGTTCTCCACCGCCTCGGCACCCGAGTTGAACAGCGCCGACCGCTTCGCGAAGGTGCCCGGGGTCAGCGCGTTGAGCTGCTCGCAGACCGCCACGTACGACTCGTACGGCGCGACCATGAAGCAGGTGTGGGTGAACCGTTCGACCTGGGCACGTACCGCCTCGACAACGCGCGGGGCGGCGTTGCCGACGCTGGTGACCGCGATGCCGGCGGCGAAGTCGATCCACTCCCGCCCGTCGACGTCGACGATCGTGCCGCCGCTGGCGGTGTCCACGTAGGAGTCGATCACGCTGCCGACGCCCCGGGCCACGGCGGCACCCCGCCGCCGGTGCAGCTCCGCACTGGAAACCGCTGGGCTGTCTTCTGTTCGCGACTGCGGGGCTCGCAAACCCGGCTCACTCCTCGCGCTCACGGGATCAGCCCTCGATGTGGTGCATGACGTGCTTGATCCGGGTGTAGTCCTCCAGGCTGTAGACCGACAGGTCCTTGCCGTGCCCGGAGTGCTTGAAACCGCCGTGCGGCATCTCCGACACGAACGGGATGTGGGTGTTCACCCAGACGCAGCCGAAGTCGAGCCGGCGGGTCATCCGCATCGCCCGGCCGTGGTCACGCGTCCAGACCGAGGCGGACAGACCGTAGTCGACGCCGTTGGCCCAGCGCACCGCCTCGTCCTCGTCGGTGAACCGCTGCACGGTGATGACCGGGCCGAACACCTCCTGCTGGATGATCTCGTCGGCCTGGCGTACCCCGGAGACCACGGTGGGGGAGTAGAAGTAGCCGCGCCCGCCCACCCGTGCGCCACCGGTGTGCAGATCGGCGTGGTCGGGCAGCCGGTCGACGAAGCCGCTGACCCGGGCGAGCTGGTTGGCGTTGTTCAGCGGGCCGTAGAGCACGTCGGCGTCGTCCGGGGCCCCGGTGCGCGTGTTGCGGGCCTGCTCGGTGAGGGCGGCCACGAAGTCGTCGTGCACGCCGGGACCGGTAAGCACCCGGGTCGCCGCGGTGCAGTCCTGGCCTGCGTTGAAGTAGCCGCCCGTCGCGATCGCCTCGGCCGCCGCCGCCACGTCCGCGTCGTCGAAGACCACCACCGGGGCCTTGCCGCCCAGCTCCAGGTGGGTCCGCTTGAGGTCCGGTGCGGCGGCCGAGGCGACCTCCATGCCCGCCCGGGTCGAGCCGGTGATCGACACGAGCTGCGGCGTCGGATGCGCCACCAGGGTACGGCCGGTGTCCCGGTCGCCACAGACCACGTTGAACACCCCGGGTGGGAGGAACTCGGCGGCGATCTCGGCCAGCAGCAGCGTCGACACCGGCGTGGTGTCCGACGGCTTCAGCACCACCGTGTTGCCGGCCGCCAGCGCCGGGGCGATCTTCCACACCGCCATCATCAGCGGGTAGTTCCACGGGGTGACCTGCGCGCAGACGCCGATCGGCTCCCGCCGCACGTACGAGGTGTGCCCTGCCAGGTACTCCCCGGCAGAGCGGCCCTCCAGCAGCCGGGCCGCCCCGGCGAAGAACCGGAACTGGTCCACCGCCGGTGGCAGCTCCTCCTCGGCGGTGAGCTGGCGCGGCTTGCCGGTGTTGCGCACCTCCGCGTCGACCAGTTCGGCCGCCCGGGACTCCACCGCGTCGGCGAGTTTCAACAGCGCCCGCTGCCGCTCGGCCGGGGTGGTGTCCCGCCAGGTCTCGAAGGCGGTCGCGGCGGCCCGCATCGCCGCGTCCACGTCGGCCGCGCCGGAGACGGGGGCCTGGGCGAAGACGTCACCGGTGCAGGGGTCGATCAGGTCGGCGTGACCGCCGTCCACCGGGTCGACGTACGCGCCGTCGACGAAGTTGCGTAGCTGCTGCTGGTCGCTCATGGTGAGGTCTCTCCAGGGGTGGCTGGGAGTGGAGTCAGCGGACGTAATCGCAGTCTGACTGCCATCTTGGCTACTGAATTCGCGGCAGACAAGGGCTTGGGCGACTGTTTCCGTGTGACTGCCTGTCGTCTACGCTGCCGACGTGGAACCGAGAGCGTGCTGGGTCGCCGGTCGGGCCGTCCACGGCGACGACGAGGTGACCGTGACCCACCCGTACGACGGTCGGGTGGTGGGGCGTACCAGCTGGGCCACGCCCGACCAGGTCGAAGCCGCCGTCGCCGCGGCGGCCCGGGTGGCGGCGGAGGCCGCGACGCTGCCCGCGCACGTCCGGGCGGCGGCCCTGGACCACGTGTCCCGGGAACTCGCCGCACGGGCGGCCGAGGTGGCCGACCTGATCACCGCCGAGAACGGCAAGCCGGTCACCTGGGCGCGGGCCGAGGTGGGCCGGGCGGTGTCCACGTTCCGCTGGGCGGCCGAGGAGGCCCGACGGTTCTCCGGCGAGTTGCAGCGGCTCGACACCGACGCCGCCGCGACCGGCCGGATCGCCCTGGTCCGGCGGGTGCCCCGGGGGCCGGTGCTCGGCATCACCCCGTTCAACTTCCCGCTCAACCTGGTGGCCCACAAGGTCGCCCCGGCCCTCGCGGTCGGTGCGCCGATCATCGTGAAGCCGGCCCCGGCGACACCGCTGTCCGCGCTGCTGCTCGGGGAGATCCTCGCCGGCACGGACCTGCCGGCCGGCATGGTGTCGGTGCTGCCGCTGCCCAACGACCGCACCGCCGTCCTGGTCGACGACCCCCGGCTGCCGGTGGTGTCGTTCACCGGCTCCGGGCCGGTCGGGGCGCTGATCCGCCGTCAGGTGCCGGACAAGCACGTCACCCTGGAACTCGGCGGCAACGCGGCGGCGGTGATCTGCGCCGACTGGTCGTCCGACGCCGACCTGGATCTCGCCGCCCGACGGATCGCCACCTTCGGCAACTACCAGGCCGGGCAGTCCTGCATCGCGGTGCAACGGGTCCTCGTGCACGAACGACGCTACGCCGACTTCCTGCCCCGGCTGGTCGCCGCCGTGCGGTCGCTGCGCACCGGCGACCCGACCGCCGAGTCGACCGACGTCGGGCCGCTGGTCTCCGTCGAGGCCGCCCGTCGGGTCGAGACGTGGATCGACGAGGCCGTCGCCGCCGGGGCCACCGTCGAGGTCGGGGGCCGCCGCGACGGCGCCAGCTATCCACCCACCGTGCTGACCGGGGTGCCGCCGTCGGCGAAGGTCTGCGCGGAGGAGGTCTTCGGGCCGGTGCTGGTGGTGGCGTCGGTGGAGACCGACGACGCCGCGTTCGCCGCCGTCAACGACTCGGCGTACGGGTTGCAGGCCGGCGTGTTCACCCACCGGCTCGACGTGGCGTTCACCGCCGCGCGGGTGCTGGAGGTGGGCGGGGTGATCGTCGGCGACGTGCCGTCGTACCGGGCCGACCAGATGCCGTACGGGGGCGTCAAGGGCAGCGGCGTCGGCCGGGAGGGCGTGCGGTCGGCGATGGACGACTACACCGAGCCGAGGGTGCTGGTGCTGACCGGGATGCCGCTGTAGCCCCGGCGCCTCCCTCGTCACCAGGTGCCGTCGTCCCGGACCCGGGGCGGGGCGAGGCCGAGCAGCAGGGTGGTCAGCGCGGCGTCGATGTCGTCGCCGAGGAACCACTCGCCCGCCTGGTCCAGCGCGAAGACCCGGCCGTGGTCGTCCACGGCCAGGATCGCGTCCGGATGCCCCGCGCCGATCGGGAAGAGCCGCACGCCGAGCACGGCACCGAAGTCCGCCAAGGTGTCGGCGGTGTACGCGGCGTGCACCGGATCGACGGAGAACCGGGAGATCCACACCTGCTGCCCGGGACCTCGCCGACTGCTCCCCAACGAGGGAAAGCGGCTCAAGGCGTCCAGCGCGGCAGGAAGCTCGGGATGCCCGGGGCACAACTCGCGGGCTTCGAGAATTGCCATTCGCGCCAGCGCCTCGTCGCCAGGGGTTGGTTCCCAGCCCCCTTCGACCAGAGCGTGAGCAACCTCTGCGGCGAATCGGTCAGCTTCAGGGGCTGTCGCGGGCTCCGGCTGCCACTGCTGGGTGAATGCGAGTTCAGACCAGCCGAGGACCGCGAAGTGCACCAGGAAATTGAGGCAGGAGTCGCACGGGCGTTCCGCCGGGCCGGCCTGCGGATCACCCGGCTCGCGGGCCAGGAACACGTCCATCCCGGTCGCCAGCAGCAGCGACTCCGCCTCGCGCATGGTCAGCGGGGGCTGGCCGGCGGCGGCGCGGCGGTGGTCGTACTCGTGCAGGACGTCCGACACGACGACCATCTCGGCGTGCCGGTCGCCGCCGCGCACCAGGTGCCCCGGGGGCAGTTCGTCCAGGTAGGCCCGGACCAGTGGGTGGTGCCGCACCGCCACGTCGCCCTTGACGCCGTGACCGAGGTAGGTGCGGCCCTCGACGGTCAGATGCGCCACGGTGCCGGGCGTCGGCAGCCGCCGGATCTCGCGCAGCAGCAGGCTGGCCGGGTCGACGGTGCGGGGTGCCGGGGTGCCGGTGGGGCGGCTGCGCCGGTACATCTGCTGCACCACCGCCGCCGGCACCCGGGGCCAGGTGGTGACCTCGCCGGTCTGCTTGTCGACGACGGTGGTCGGTAGGTCACCGGGGTTCGTGTCGACGGCGCGGTCGACGGTCGACCGGATCACGTAGCCCAGGTCGAACTCGTCGAGCGTGGGCCGGCACTCGTAGCCGAGGCGCTGCGAGTCCCGTCGGGCCCACACGTCGGCGAGCTGCTCGGCCTGTCGTCGATCGATCACGGCCCGAAACTACCGGACACCACGGGATCGTGGCGCCCGGTATGGTTCGCCTGACTGACGGTGACGGGGGAGGATGGCGTTGGCCGAAAGGGTGGACCGGGACGCGAACCAGGCGCTCCGGGCACGGTTCGACGAGGTGTACGGCCAGTACCAGCGGTTACGGTCCGGTGTGGACGACCTGCGCACCGAACTGGCGGCATTGCGGGTCACGGAGCGGTCGGACGACGGCCAGGTCACCGCCACGGTGGGTGCCCGTGGCGAGCTGATCTCGGTGGAGCTCGCCGGCGAGGTCTACCACGACCGCGATCACAATGCGCTCAGCCGCAAGATCACTATGACGGTGCACCGGGCCTGCGCCCGGGCGGCCACGGCCACCCAGGAGTTGGTCGTCGCCCATCTGCCGGCCGGCTCGGGGTCGGTGGAGTTCCTGCGTACGGGCGACTTCGGCGCACTGTTCGGGCGGGCCGACGCGGTGCTCCGGCGGGAGGACGAACGGCATGGGTGAGGGGCAACTCTGGCTCGACCCGGCCCGGGCCCGGCGTGGTGGCGCCGACCTGCACCTGGCCGGTGAGTCGGTGTCGGCCCGCCGCGTCACCCTCGGTGCGGAGATCACGGCGGCCAGCGCACCCCGCCCATGGGGTCGGGACGACATAGGCGCGGCCTTCGAGAAAAGCTACCGGTCCCACGAGGAGACCCTGCTGCGTGCCTGGGCCGGGCTCGGCCGATCGTTGGAGGGGCTCGGCACCGACGTGGTCACCTCGGTCGACGCCAACCTACGGACCGACGCGGCCAGCGGCCGGCGCTTCGACCGGGTGGCTGACCCTCGTGACCGTCGGCACTGACCTGCGGGGTAAGCCGTGACCGTGCTGCCGAGCCCGATCCCGCACCCCCTCGACTACAGCCCCTGGGACCTGCCGGGCTGGGCCTACGAGGCGCTCGACTGGGTGGTCGGCGTGGAGTGGCCGGAGGGAAACGAACGCGCCGTCTGGGACCTCGCCGACCGGTGGTACGCCGTGGCGGGCGCGCTGGCCGGCCCCCGTGCCGACGCGATCGCCGCCGCCACCGAGGTACGCGGCGGATACGGCGCAGCCGGCGCGGTCCCGGAGGCGTTCGAGGTGGCCTGGCGACGGCTCGCCGACGGCGACGATGCCCCGTTGACGGTGCTGCTCGCAGTCAGTACCGACCTGGGCCGCCTGGTCGAGGAGTGCGGCTGCGACATCGAGGCCGCCAAGCTCGAGGTGTGGATCGAACTCGGCCTCCTGGTCGTGGAGCTGCTCGCGCTCGCCGTCGCCGCCGCACTCACCGCCGGGGCCGCCTCACCGGCGGCTGGTGCGGCGGTCACCGCCAGTCGGCTGGTCATCCAGCAGATCTTCCGCCGGCTGATGGCGCAACTGGCCAAGAAGGCGCTCCGAGAGGGCCTCAAGGAGGCGGGCGAGCGGGCCGCCAAAGAGGTGGCCCGGGACGGGATGCGTGGGCTCGGCAAGCGGGCGGTCAAAGGGGGCCTGTTCGAGGCGGGACAGGAGGGCGGCGTCAACCTCGCGACGCAGGCGTACCAGAACTCCACCGATCGCCGGCACGGCCTCGACCTCGCCGATCTCGGTGCGTCGACGCTCGGTGGGCTGGCCGGTGGTGCGGTCGCACCACTGGCCGGGCTGGGGCGGCACGCCACCGGGCGGGGTGCCCGGGTCGGTGAGCACCTGGGCCGGGAGATGACCGGTGAGGTGCTCGCGGAGGGCGCGGCGGGGCTGGCCACCGGCCAGGGAGCGTTGTCGCCGGAGGACGCGGCCCGGGCGGCCGTCTCCGGGGTCAGCGGTTCGGCGACCGCGCAGGCGGACGCCGCGCTGCACGCCCGCCTCGACGGGCGGCTGCACTCGTTGGCCGACGCCACGCAGGTGTCAGCGGCCTTCCCCGTCCCACCGTCGCCGGTGGCGGCCGGCGTTGAGCAGGCGGCCCCGGCCGGCGATGCTCCGGCCCGGCCGGCCGCTGACGCTTCCGCGCCGGGACCGGCGACATCGTCCGGCCCCACCGTCCTGGCCGGTGCCGACCCAGGCACTGCCGTCGAGACGCCGTCGCCCCGCGATCCGTGGGTGCCGCCCGATCCCGGCCGGGCCGCTGCTGCCGTCGGGATGGTGGACGGGCAGGCGGGAGCGGGCACGGTGACGCCCCCGGCCCCACCGGCACCCGGGGTCGACCACGTCACGGGCGCGGCTCCGGCGTCGATCGTGGCCGAGTCGACGCCGTCCAGCCCCACCCTGTCCTCGGTCGCCGCCGATCAGGTGACCTCCCCGCTGACGGCAGGTCGAGTCGCTGAGGTGGTGTCGACGAACGCGGCGGTCACCGCACCGCCCGGGCCCGACTCCGGGCAGGGCAACCCGCCCGGGAGCGTGACGACAGCGGGCGGAGCACCGACGGCAACCGCTGCGGTGTCACCTACCGCAGACCCCTCTCCTGGACGCACCACGTCGGCCGCTTTGACGGCCGGCGCTCCGCTGGGCCAGGCACCCGGTGGGTCGGTGAGGCCGGCACCGACGACAGGGCTCCCGACCCACGGCGGCGCACCGGACACCCCGCAGGCCGCCCGGGAGAGGTCGCCCGGCGTAGCCGACCGCGATGACGGGCGGCAGGGCGACAGGCGGTTCCCGCTCCTGGAGGCGCTGGCCCCTCGGCCCGTGGTCCCGCCGCCCACCGAGCCGACTCCTCTGGCACCAGATCCGGACGACGAGCCACCCCGCCCGAGAACTCCCCGGTGGTACGCCGCGAAATGGGCAGCCGAACGGGAGGCGCTCGACCGTCGCCGCTATCAGGGCTACTTCGAGGCCCAGCGACACTGGTTCGAGGATCGGCGACGCACCGACGCTTCGTCCCGCCAGGGAGAGGCAGCCCGTAGGCGCGAGACGGTGGCCAGACGTGCTGCCCGCCAGGCGTTCGAACTCCACCGTGAGGGCCGGTCGGCCCTAACTAACTGGCTCCGGGGAATTGCCCGTCAGGCAGAGCATGACGCCAACCGCCACCGTGACCTAGCGGAAGAGATCCGCTCAGGTCGGGTGGTCCCGGATGTGGTGTTCGTAGCTGACTCTGCCGACTTCCGCCGCATCAACGACGATGTGGCCGAGCTGGCCGGTGGTGGGGTCGAGACGGGGGACAGGTCGGCGCTGACCGGCGACGACGATCCACCGCCCATCGACCGTTCCCGCCGGTACGGGGAGTTCGGCGGGCTGCGCCCTCCCCTCGCGCTGCACCAGACCGACCTCGAACGGCAGATGCCCCGCACTGCGGACGGCGGCGTCGTGCGTACCGCCGACCCCCGGCAGGGCGGCTGGTTCGCGCTGACCAACGACGGGGGCCCGCAGGCCGATCCGACCCGGGGCATCAACTGCCTGGACTGCACCCTGTCCTTCTACGAGACGTGGTTGCACGGCCGGCCCAGGGTGGCCGCACCCCGTACGTTCGACGGCTACCTGCAGGGCGACGTCCGGCGTCCGGTCAACGGTGAGATCGGTGGACCCGGCCGGGTGGAGGAGGTCACCGGCGGGCGGTTCCAGAAGCTGTTCGCTGTCGACGAGGGTGTCCGGCCGGGCCCGGCAGCCCTGCGTACGTCGGTCGAGCGCGGCTACCGCAACCTGCGTGACCAACTCGTCCTCGGCGGCCACGGTAGCTACGCCTTCCTGATCACCGAGTGGGAGAACGGCGGTTCGCACGCCTGGGTGGCGCTCAACCAGAACGGCACGGTGCTCTATCTCGACCCACAGGCGGGCACGGTGCACGACCGTCCGCTCTACGGACACACGGGCCGGCGGCGACCTGACAACGTCGTCGGCATCGACGCGCTGATCCTCGGCGGGGACGGCCGACCGATGCCGTTGGGCGGGCTGGCGCGGGGACGGTTCAGCGTCCGTCCCGACCTGCCCGACCACCCTGCGGTGCCGGACGACGAGCAGGGCTACGGCGACCCCTATCTCAACCGCGTCCACCTCCTCGACGGGCCTGGTGGTGCGCCGGACATTGGGAACGTGGTGCCGGTGCCGAGTGGTCGGGATGCGGACCCTGCCGGGGTGATGGCCCAACTGTCCGCCCACGAGCGCAACGTGCTGCACAGCATTCATGAGCGGGCGACGGTGGCGGCCGACGCGGTGGAGAGTGCCCTCGATCGGCTCGCCGCCCGGGTGGCCGGGGCGCTGGGGGCCGACGATGCCGTCGCGCTGTCCGACCGGGAGTTCCGGGTGAAAGGTGAGGCGTCGCTCGCGCGTAAGTTCCTCGACGAGGCAAGTGCGGTCGGCATCTCGGTGGAGGATTTCGGTACGGAGGTCAACGACGTCCTCAGGTTCTGCCTCGTCCTGTCACAGGCGGAGTGTTACGAGCCGGCGGTGCGCAGGACCCTTGCGGAGTTGAACGGTGCCGGATTCGCCGTCGACGGGAATTCCTGCAAGAATTTCTGGCGTGCCGGCAACCGGTTCTACGGTTTCAACTGCACCGTCCGTTCCCCGGAGGGCCAGCTCTTCGAGTTGCAGGTGCACAGCCGTTCATCCCGGGCCGCATGGTTGGAGACCCATCACGCGTACGAGGTGCTGCGTCGTACGACCCAGTCGCCGCTGCGACGTGTCGAGGCGTTCCTCGAGATGTTGTCGATAAACCGTCGGCACGGGATGCCCGCCGAGGTCCCCGCTCGGCTCGCGGAGTCCTTCCCTGCGAAGGATGCCAGCTTCGCCAGGTGGCTACACCTCAACCGCAGTGTCTGGCGGTCGTTTCTTGAGGCGCTCCGGGTGGAGGGCTCAGGCTTCACCGACGTCGCGGCACGGTTCGGCCTGACCGCGCAGGACTTCCCCGTTTCTCCCGAGTTGGAACCTCAATTGGAGCCTCCGATTGCTGACCTACTACGTTCTGTTCCGTAGCGCCGAAACGGCTGAGCCGGTCGGCATCTTCGTGGTCGACCCGGCCATGGGGCACGCCCTGTTGTGGGATCACCGACGCCGTTCGTGGACGTACAACCCGGACCTTGTCACGCGCTTTCTCGATGACCATCGCAATTTCGGGCGGTACCGCGAAGTCGACCGGTCGGTTGCCGATCGTGCCGCGATGGACGTCTCGGGCGGGCAGACGCTCCCGGACGTCGAGGCCATCGGACGAATTTTCGCTCAGGCGGCCGTGGAGGACGCCGATTAGGGTGGGGCGATGACGGACCCTGCTGCCAAGAAGCGTCAGACGAGCGCCTGGGTGTCGGGCATGGCCATCGGCATCGTCATCGGGCTGATCATGTTCCGGGACGCTGTCGGTGTGGCGTTCGGGATCTCCATCGGCATTGCCTTCGCCATAGCCTTCGGTGCTTTCGACAAGAAGAAGGAGGGTGGACGCGACGGTGAGCCCGGCTGAGACCGCGGGACGGCCGGAGCACGGGGACGCCGGGTCGCCCGGGTTGACGGTCGCCGAGGCGGTGGCCGTACAGGACCGGTTGCGATCCCGGGTGGACCTGGTCGGGCCGGGTCCGCGTCGGCCCGCGACGGTGGCCGGCCTCGACGTGGCGTACGCGCCGGACGGCGACCTCCTCGCTGCGGCGGTGACCGTGCTCGACACCGCGACCCTGACGGTGGTGGATCACGCGGTCAGCGTGGGCCGGCCCGCGTTCGGGTACGTGCCGGGGCTGTTCGCCTTCCGTGAGCTGCCCGCCCTGCTCGCCGCCCTGGACCGGCTGACCACCCGCCCCGAGCTGCTGGTCTGCGACGGGCACGGGGCTGGCCCATCCGCGTCGCTTCGGGTTGGCCTGCCACCTGGGCGTGGTGACCGGGCTCCCCGCGATCGGGGTGGGCAAGACCCCGCTGGTCGGCGGCTGGACCGGGCCGGGTCCGCGCCGGGGGGACGCCGCCGAGCTGGTCGACGCCGGTGAGGTGGTCGGCCGGGTGCTGCGTACCCGGGACGGGGTGAAGCCGGTGTTCGTCAGCGTCGGGCACCGGATGGGACTGGACAACGCCGTCGCGCAGGTGCTCGCGTTGACCCCACGGTTCCGGCTGCCGGAGACCACCCGCACCGCCGACCGGCTCTGCCGCGAGACCCTCGCCGCTGCCACCGGCCCGGCCCATACCGCCGGCTGAGGGGCGCGGGCCGGCCGACCCGGGCGGTCGGGTCGAGGGGTAACGCGGCCCACAGGCGGGGCGCTCTGTCACCGGGCGCACTGTCGCGCTGGTAGTAACCTGGCCGGCGGCCCCCGCCGGGGCGGAGGGGGTGGGAGATGTCCGTGCGTCGGCAGGCGGCGCGGGTGGCGACCGTCGGTGCGCTGCTCGCCGGGCTGGTGACCCTCGGTGCGCTCCCCGCCCACGCGGACGGGGACCGGGTACGGGTGCGGGCCTCGGGGGGCTTCTCCGCCGGTGGTTCCCCGGGCGGCGTCGCGATCGAGGTGCGCAAACGCACCGACGGGTGTGTGCTGCTGCGGACCGCGCTGGGGTTGAGCCTGGCCGGGGTTGGCGCGGACCAGGTTCGGGTAGAGGTGAGTGTCGGGGGGCGATGGTCCACTGTGCCCGTCAGCGGTGGCGGCGGCGTGCTCCAGGTCTCCCGTACCTCGTCGGCGGGTCCACCGTTGTGCAGGGGAAAGAGCAGCACCGTCCGCTACCGGGTGGCGTTCCTCGCCGGGGCACCGGCGGGCCGGCTGGACGTGGTCGGTGAGGCGACGACCACGGTCAGCCGGCTGATCGGGCGGGGCGCCGACACGTCCCGGGTCGGCGGACGGGCCGCCGGCTCCCCGACGCCGAGCCCCACCCCGACCAGGAAGCCCACCCCCACCCCCGAGGCGACCACGCCCGCGCCCGCCCCGACGGCGGCGACCACCGGGGCCGCGCTCGCCGCCCCGGCGGCCGGCCCGGCCGGTACCGCCGCCGCAGAGACCTCCGGAGGATCCATGACCATGTTTGCCGGCATCGCCCTGGTGATCCTTGGTGCCGGGCTCATCGCCCTGCTGATCTTCCGGTCCCGCGCCGACCGGGCCGCGGTCGACCAGGGCCGTGCCGCCGACCCGGTCGACCTTCCGGTCCTGCCGCAACCCCGCAACCCCGGCCCGACCACCTACCGCTCCGGCGGCGCGGTGGCGGCTCCGACCCCGGCCCCCGCCGGTCAGGTGTACGGGCAGCCGCAGCCGTCCGCGTCCGCCCGCCCGGGTGGCCTGTACGGGGCACCGGCCGCCTATCCGACGGTGACGCCCACCCCGCGCCCGGCCGGTGGGGTGTACGGCAGCCGCCCGGCGGCTGCCCCACCCGCCCAGGGCGGCCCGGTCTCCGCGCCCCCCACCCCGGTCTCCGCGCCCCCCACCCCGGTCTCCGCGCCGAGCCCGCCGGCTGCCGCGCCGAGCCCGCCGGCTGCCGCCCCGAGCCCGCCGGCCGCCACCCCGACCCCGCCGCCGGCAGCCCCGCCCGCACCGGGCCGGCCGGCGTCACCGCCCGCCACCGGCGGCGAAGCGACGACGATCATGCCCGAGCTCCCCGGCTAGGAGGGGACGGACGCCACCGCTCCGATACGCTCAGGGTCGTTGACGACCCCTGTCGAGGAGCTGAAACCGGTGTCTGACCTGTCCCAGATCGTGAAGGCGTACGACGTCCGTGGGACGGTGCCCGACCAGTGGGACGAGCGGGTCGCCGAAGCCCTCGGTGCCGCCCTCACCCGGGTGCTCGACGAGGCCGGCGAGCCGGACGGTGCCGTGCTGATCGCGCACGACATGCGGGCCACCGGCCCGGGGCTGGCCGCCGCCTTCGCCGACGGCGTGCGGGCCGAGGGGCGGGCCGTGATCGAGTTGGGGCTCGCCTCCACCGACATGCTCTACTACGCCTCCGGCGCGCTCGGCCTGCCCGGGGCGATGTTCACCGCCAGTCACAACCCGGCGCAGTACAACGGCATCAAGATGTGCCGCTCCGGGGCCCGCCCGATCGGCCAGGACAGCGGCCTGGCCGACATCCGGGCCCGCGCCCAGGCGCTGCTGGACGCCGGCACCCGGCCGGCCGCCGCGTCGCCCGCCCCCGTCGACCGGCGTGACCTGCTCCCCGACTACGCGGCCCACCTGCGCAAACTGGTCGACCTGTCGACCATCCGTCCGCTCAAGGTGGTGGTGGACGCCGGCAACGGGATGGGCGGCTACACGGTGCCGAGCGTGCTCGGCGACGCGGCGTTGCCGGCCCTGCCGCTGGAGATCGTGCCGCTCTACTTCGAGCTGGACGGCACCTTCCCCAACCACGAGGCCAACCCGCTCGACCCGAGGAACCTGGTCGACCTCCAGCGGGCCGTGGTGACCCACTCCGCCGACCTCGGCCTGGCCTTCGACGGCGACGCCGACCGGTGCTTCGTGATCGACGAGCGGGGCGAGCCGGTCTCCCCGTCGGCGATCACCGCCCTGGTCGCCGCCCGCGAGCTGGCCAAGCACCCGGGGTCCACGGTGATCCACAACCTGATCACCTCCCGGGCCGTACCGGAGATCATCCGCGAGCACGGGGGCGTGCCGGTGGTGGCCCGGGTGGGGCACTCCTTCATCAAGGCCGAGATGGCCCGGACCAACGCGATCTTCGGCGGGGAGCACTCGGCGCACTACTACTTCCGGGACTTCTGGTTCGCCGACACCGGCATGCTCGCCGCCATGCACACCCTGGCCGCCCTCGGTGAGCAGTCCCAGCCGCTGTCCCTGCTGGCCAGCGTCTACGAGCGGTACGTCGCCTCCGGCGAGATCAACTCCACGGTCACCGACCAGGAAGCCCGGGTCGCGGCGGTGCGGGCGGCGTACCCGCAGGCGGAGGCCGACGAGTTGGACGGGCTCACCCTGCGGTTCCCCGACGGCGCGTGGTTCAACCTGCGCGCGTCCAACACCGAGCCGCTGCTGCGGCTCAATGTCGAAGGTCCGACCGAGCAGCGGATGACCTCGCTGCGCGACGAGGTGCTGGAGCGGGTTCGCCGATAAGATCCCCTCCGCCGGTCGGCACCGCCGACCGGCACAGACCACACACGTGGAAGGAGCCGCGCCGTGGCCCTGGACCCGCAGTTGCTCGAAATCCTCGCCTGCCCGGACACACACCACGCACCGCTGGACTACGACGCTCAGGCCCAGACCCTCACCTGCACGCAGTGCGGTCGCATCTTCGAGGTGCGCGACGACGTGCCGGTGCTGCTGCTGGACGAGGCTCGTGGCGGGCCGGAGGCGCAGCGGTGATGGACGGAACGGCCGGCGTCAGCGGCCGGCGGGTGGCCGACGAGTCGATCCTGGACGACCCGGACGCGGTCGCCGCCCATGATCCGGGCGGCATGCTGCGCTTCACCGCCTCGGCCGGGGCCCAGGTGCGGGAGTCCGCCGCGCTGGCCGCCGAGGCCAACCTGGCGCTGCTGGAGGACGAGGGCCGCCCGCGTGCGGTCGTCATCGCCGGCATCGGCACCGCCGGGCGTACCGGGGACGTGCTGGCCACGGTCGCCGGGCCGCGCTGCCCGGTGCCGGTGATCCCGCACCGCAGTGCCGGGGTGCCCGGCTGGGTCGGCGCGGCCGACGTGGTGATCGCGGTCAGCGCGTCCGGCCGTAGCCCGGAGGCGTTGGGTGCCGCCGAGGCCGCGCACCGTCGGGGTGCCCGGCTGGTGGCGGTGGGCGCGCCCGACTCGCAGTTGCAGTCGGTGGCCGAACGGGCCCGTGCGCCGTTCATCCCGGTGCCCCGTCGTGCCCCGGCCCGCGCCAGCCTCTGGGCGCTCACCGTGCCGGTTCTGCTCGCCGCCCGTACGCTCGGCCTGGTGAAGGTCAACGAGGCGGATCTGGCCGAGACGGCGGCCCGGCTGGACGCCGACGCCGACCGGTGCCGGTCGACCGCCGAGTCCTTCGTCAACCCGGCGAAGTCGCTGGCCCTCGGGCTGGCCGGGTCGATCCCGATCGTCTGGGGTTCGTCCCCGCTGGCCACCGTGGCGGCCCGCCGTTTCGGTGACACGTTGTCGGCCAACGCCCGCTATCCGGTGGTCGCCGGGGCGCTGGGTGAGGCCGGTCGGGGCCGGGTCGGCCTGCTCGACGGCGTCTTCGGTGGTCTGGTGGAGTCGACGCGGGACATCTTCGCCGACCCCGACGAGGTCGAGCCCGATCCGACCCGGCTGCGGCTGGTGCTGCTGCGTGACGGTGGCCTCAACGCCGACGACGACACCGACGAGCCGCTGGCCGTCGAGGAGCGTCGTGCCGACGCGGTGCAGACCCTCGCCGAGCGGCGCGGGGTGCGCTGCGACGTGGTCACCGCCGAGGGCGGCTCCGCGCTGGAACGGCTCGCCTCCCTCGTCGCGGTGCCCGACTTCGCGTCGATCTATCTGGCCCTGGCCCATGGGCTGGACCCGATGGCCGTTCCGGCCGTCACCGAGATGAAGGAGCTGTCGAACCAGTGAGCGCGAACGGCGGTACAAAGGCGATCATCGCCGCTCTGCTGGCGAACATCGGTATCGCCATCACCAAGTTCATCGCGTTCCTGCTGACCAGTTCGTCGTCGATGCTGGCGGAGTCGATCCACTCGGTGGCCGACTCGGGCAACCAGGCGCTGCTGCTGCTCGGTGGCAAGCGGGCCAAGCGGGCGGCCACCCCGCAGCACCCCTTCGGGTACGGCCGGGAGCGCTACATCTACGCGTTCATCGTGTCGATCGTGCTGTTCAGCCTCGGTGGCCTGTTCGCGCTGTACGAGGCGTGGCACAAGGCGGCCGACCCGCACCCGATCACCGCGTGGCAGTGGGTGCCGGTGACGGTGCTGCTGGCCGCGATCGTGATGGAGGGCTTCTCCTTCCGTACGGCGATCAAGGAGTCGAACCACACCCGGGGCAGCCAGTCCTGGGTGAACTTCATCCGTCGGGCCAAGGCACCGGAGCTTCCGGTGGTGCTGCTGGAGGACTTCGGCGCGCTGGTCGGCCTGGTGCTCGCGCTGGTCGGTGTGGGGATGACCCTGATCACCGGCAACGGCATGTGGGACGCCGCGGGCACCGCGATGATCGGCGTGCTGTTGGTGATCATCGCGGTCGTGCTGGCGATCGAGACGAAGAGCCTGCTGCTCGGCGAGGGTGCCGACCCCGGTGACCTGGCGACGATCGAGCGGGCCGTCACTGACGGTCCCGAGGTCGAGCGGATCATCCACATGAAGACGCTCTACCTCGGGCCGGAGGAGCTGATGGTGGCCGCGAAGATCGGCGTCCCGCCGTGCGAGAGCGCCGAGGAGCTGGCCCGGGGCATCAACGCGGTCGAGGCGCGGATCCGGGCGGCCGTGCCGATCGCCCGGGTGATCTATCTGGAGCCGGACATCTACAGCGTCGCCGCCGAGCGGGCGGGCACCGGCACGGCCGCGCCGACCGCCGCGGCACCGGCGTCGGCTGGGTCGAGTGAGGTGGCCGGGCGGGCCGGAGGCTGACCGTGGAACTGCTGCACGGGTCGATCCGCGACTACGCCTGGGGGTCCCGCTCGGCGCTCGCCGAGCTGCAGGGGCGACCGGCGCCGACCGACGGCCCGGAGGCGGAACTGTGGCTGGGCGCCCATCCGGGCAGCCCGGCCACGGTCGACCGGGACGGTGCGCGGGTGAACCTGACCGACCTGCTGGTCGCCGAGCCGGACCACTGGCTCGGCACGGAGGTGGTCGGCCGGTTCGGCACCCGGCTGCCGTTCCTGTTGAAGGTGCTCGCCGCGGACGCCCCGTTGAGCCTGCAGGCCCACCCCGACGCCGAGCAGGCCCGCGCCGGCTACGCCGCCGAGCAGGCTGACGTCGAGTGGGCAGGTGCCGGGCAGGCCGGGGCAGGGCAGGCCGGTGACGGGTGGGTCGACGGGGTGGCGGAGCGTGCGCGGGGGCCGCGCAACTACGTCGACCCATACCACAAGCCGGAGTTGCTTGTCGCGTTGACGCCGTTCGACGCGCTCTGCGGGTTCCGGGATCCGCAGCTGTCGGCGACGGCGTTGGCCGGGTTCGGCGTACCGGAATTGTCGCCGGTGGTGGCCGCGCTGCGGGCCGGGCCGGCGGGGCTGCGGGAGGCCGTACGCGCGCTGCTGAGCTGGCCGGACGCCGACCGTGCCGGGCTGGTCGAGGCGGTGCGCACGGCGGACGCCGGCGGGCCGGACGCGGAGCTGGCCCGGGACCTGGCGACCCGCTACCCGGCCGATCCGGGGGTGCTGGTGGCGCTGCTGCTGCACCACGTGCGGCTGACGCCGGGGGAGGCGATCTGGATGCCGGCCGGCAACCTGCACGCCTACCTGAGCGGCACCGGTGTGGAGATCATGGCGGCCAGTGACAACGTGCTGCGCGGCGGGCTGACCCCGAAGCACGTGGACGTCGACGAGTTGCTGCGGGTGCTGCGGTTCGAGGTGCTGGACGAGCCGGTCCTCGTCGCCCGGCCGGTGACGCCCGGGGTGGTCTGCTGGCCGGTGCCGGTGGACGACTTCGCGCTGCACCGGGTGACGGTGGACGCGGCCGGGCCGGAGGTCCGGCTGCCGCTGCCCGGCCCCCGGGTGGTGTTCTGCCACCAGGGCAAGGTCGGGGTGGACGACGGCCAGGGGGCGGTGATGCTCGGCCCGGGGCAGGCCGCCGTGGGCACGGCGGCGGGTGCGGCGCTGGTGCTGTCCGGTACGGGCACGGCGTTCGTCGCCACGTGCGGCGGCTGACGGCACCGCGCAGCGACCTGCGCCACGCCGCAAGTCCGACTTTCCCGAATTGCTTGACTGATCCGTGTCTCACGGTAATCTCATGAGTACGCAGCGTTGTCGCGATGAAGGTCCGGCGGCGCGCGGGGGTAACCAAACCGGGGGGATGCACGGGGCGGCCGGCAGGTGGACGAGGTTTCGTCCCATGCCGACCGCCCCGTGCGCTGTCTCGAGGCGGCCCACAGTGCGCCGCGAGGAGGCGGGCGTAAGGTGGATGGTCGCGCAGCCATCGTTCGACAGGAGCCTTCATGACCAGCACCCTCCCGGCGTCATCCAGCGACGCCCGGCCGAGCACCCTCGCCGAGGGCGACTACAAGGTGGCGGATCTGTCGCTCGCCGAGTTCGGGCGCAAGGAGATCCGCCTCGCCGAGCACGAGATGCCCGGCCTGATGGCGATCCGCCGCGAATTCGCCGACGCCCAGCCCCTCGCCGGCGCCCGGATCACCGGTTCGCTGCACATGACCATCCAGACCGCCGTCCTGATCGAGACGCTGGTCGCCCTCGGCGCGCAGGTCCGCTGGGCGTCCTGCAACATCTTCTCCACCCAGGACCACGCCGCCGCGGCGATCGTGGTCGGCCCCGAGGGCACCCCGGAGGCGCCCTCCGGCGTCCCGGTCTACGCCTGGAAGGGCGAGAGCCTCGAGGAGTACTGGTGGTGCACCGAGCAGGTGCTCGCCTGGCCGGACGGGCAGGGCCCGAACATGATCCTCGACGACGGCGGTGACGCCACCCTGCTGGTGCACAAGGGCGTCGAGTTCGAGAAGGCCGGTACGGTCCCGGCGGTCGAGACCGCCGACTCCGAGGAGTACGCGGTCATCCTCCAGGTGCTGCACCGCAGCCTCGCCGAGGACAACCAGCGCTGGACCCGGATCGCCGCCGGCATCAAGGGCGTCACCGAGGAGACCACCACCGGCGTCCACCGGCTCTACGAGATGCACCGGGCCGGCACCCTGCTCTTCCCGGCCATCAACGTCAACGACTCGGTGACCAAGAGCAAGTTCGACAACAAGTACGGCTGCCGGCACTCGCTGATCGACGGCATCAACCGGGCCACCGACGTGCTGATCGGCGGCAAGATGGCCGTCGTCCTCGGCTACGGCGACGTGGGCAAGGGCTGCGCCGAGTCGCTGCGCGGCCAGGGCGCCCGGGTCGTGGTGACCGAGGTCGACCCGATCTGCGCGCTCCAGGCGGCGATGGACGGCTACCAGGTCGCCACCCTGGAGGACGTGGTCGAGCAGGCCGACATCTTCATCACCGCCACCGGCTGCTTCGACGTCATCACCAACGAGCACATGGCCCGGATGAAGCACCAGGCCATCGTCGGCAACATCGGCCACTTCGACAACGAGATCGACATGGCCGGCCTGGCGAAGCGTTCGGACGTCACCCGGGAGAACATCAAGCCGCAGGTCGACGTGTGGCGCTTCGACGACGGCCACGCGATCATCGTGCTCTCCGAGGGCCGCCTGCTGAACCTGGGCAACGCCACCGGCCACCCGAGCTTCGTGATGTCGAACTCGTTCGCCAACCAGACGATCGCCCAGATCGAGCTGTACACCAAGACCGACGAGTACCCGGTCGGCGTCTACGTGCTGCCCAAGCACCTGGACGAGAAGGTGGCGCGGCTGCACCTGGACGCGCTCGGCGCCCGGCTGACCGAGCTGACCAAGGAGCAGGCCGCCTACCTCGGCGTCTCGCCCGAGGGTCCGTTCAAGCCGGAGCACTACCGCTACTGAGCAACCCGTACGCAGGAGGGGGTCGGCCACGACGTGGCCGACCCCCTCCTGCGTCTGCGGGTCGGGCCGGAGCCGGCGGGATCAGGGCAGCCGGAGCCGGGGCGGCCGGGTCAGGACGGGCCGGGGCCGCGGCGGGTCGGGCGGACCCAGGTCCACACGCACCAGGCGAGCCAGGCCAGGGAGACGGCCACGGCCAGCGGGCGCAGCCGCAGGGCGTTGAGGACGATCACCAGCGCGAGGACGGCCAGCCACGGGCCGAAGCCCCTCACCGGTGCCCGCCCGACCGACGGTGGTGTAGCGCACACGGGCCGGAAGTCCCTGGTGCGGGGGTGTCCGCGGGGCGGAGGGTGGGGCTGCGGGGCGCGTCGTCCACGGGGCGTCCTGTCCTGGGGGTATGCCGCATCCTGCCACGTCGGGCGGCGGGTCGGCACCCCCTGGCGACGGGTCCGGCCGACCCTTCCGACCAGGGTGAAGCTGTCAGGAACGACTTGACGGAAGCCCCGATCAGGAGGAAGGTATGGCTGCCCTAAGTTGCCTGAGGCAAGCCTTACCACGACACGGAGCACCGATGTTCGCCACGTACCTGATCGGCCTGCGGGAGGGCCTGGAGGCGACGCTCGTCGTCAGCATCCTGGTGGCCTTCCTGGTCAAGTCGCAGCGCCGGGACCGGCTGCCGCAGGTGTGGGCCGGCGTCGGGCTCGCCGTGGCGCTCTCGGTCCTGTTCGGCTGGCTGATCGAGTACACCTCGACCTCGCTGCTGGCCCGCTCCGAGGACCGGGAGCTGTTCGAGGCCGTCACCTCCGTCGCCGCCGTGGTCTTCGTGACCTGGATGATCTTCTGGATGCGTCGGGCCGCCCGGACCATCGCCGGTGAGCTGCGCGGCAAGCTGAGCGAGGCACTCGCGGTCGGTTCGCTCGCGGTGGCCGGGATGGCCTTCCTCGCGGTGGTCCGGGAGGGCCTGGAGACCGCGCTGATCTTCTACTCGGCGGCGCAGAGCGCGACCGGCGGCACCGGCTCCGGGCCGCTGCTGGCCCTGATCGGCGGCATCGCCACCGCCGTCGGGATCGGCTTCCTGCTCTACCGCAGCGCCGTGCGGATCAACCTGTCCACGTTCTTCACCTGGACGGGCGCGCTGCTGATCCTGGTCGCCGCCGGCATCCTCAAGTACGGGGTGCACGACTTCCAGGAGGCCGGGGTGCTGCCCGGCCTGAACGACCTGGCCTTCGACATCACCGGCGTGCTCGATCCGAACACCTGGTACGCCGCCCTGCTGGCCGGGATGTTCAACGTCACCGCCGCGCCGAGCGTGCTGGAGATGCTCGCCTGGGTCGCGTACGCCGTACCGGTGCTGGTGCTGTTCCTGCGCCGACCGGCCGCCCCGGCGAAGCCTGCCCCGGCCCCCACCGCGGCCGACGGCCCCACGACCACCGCCGCTGACCCCAAGGCCGCCGGCACCGACGGCACCACGTCCACCGCCGTCGACGGCCCGAAGGCCACCGCCGTCGACGGCGACGCCACCGCCGCGCAGGACGGCCCCGCCACCGCGCAGCCGGCCGGGTCGCGGCGCGCCTGATCCACCGCCCTCTGCAAGGAGACAAGCAACGATGCGTACCACCCGTTTCCTGGTGCTCGCCGCCGTCGGCGCACTCGCCGTCACCGGTGTCACCGCCTGCGGTGGCAAGGACGACCAGCGGGACGCCGGCGCCGGCAACACGGTCAAGGTGAAGGCCACCGACAGCGTGTGCGAGGTCGACGTCACCGAACTGGACGCCGGCCAGGCCACCTTCACCGTGACCAACTCCGGCAGCAAGGTCAACGAGTTCTACGTCTACGCCGCCGGTGACCGGGTGATGGGCGAGGTGGAGAACATCGCCCCGGGGCTGAGCCGGGAACTGCGGGTGGAGCTGCCGGCGGGGACGTACGAGACGGCCTGCAAGCCCGGGATGAGCGGCCGGGGCATCCGGGGCGCGCTGAAGGTCAGCGGCACCGCCGCGACCGTGGCCCCGGACGCCGCGCTGACCGAGGCCACCGCCAGCTACCAGCGGTACGTGACCAGCCAGACCGCCGCCCTGCTGACCAAGACCGAGGAGTTCGTCACCGCCGTCAAGGCCGGCGACGTGCCGAAGGCCAAGGCCCTGTACCCGGTGGCCCGCACCTACTGGGAGCGGATCGAGCCGGTCGCGGAGAGCTTCGGCGACCTCGACCCGAAGATCGACGGTCGGGAGGAGGTCATCGAGGAGGGCATGGAGTTCACCGGCTTCCACCGGATCGAGAAGGACCTCTGGACCACCGGGGACATCAGTAAGGACGGCCCGATCGCCGACCGGCTGCTGGCCGACGTCAAGGAGATCGTGACCCGGGCCAACGCCGAGAAGCTCACCCCGCTCCAGCTCGCCAACGGTGCCAAGGCCCTGCTCGACGAGGTGGCCAGCGGCAAGATCACCGGCGAGGAGGAGCGGTACTCGCACACCGACCTCTGGGACTTCAACGCCAACCTGGAGGGCTCCAAGGCCGCCGTCGCCGCACTGCGGCCGGCGCTGGAGCAGCGCGCCCCCGAGCTGGTCGCCCAGCTCGACAAGGAGTTCGCCAACGTGGAGGCGGCGCTCGGCAAGCACCGCGACGGCGACGGCTGGAAGCTGCACAACCAGCTGAGCAAGACCGACCTCAAGGAGCTGTCGGACAGCATCAACGCCCTCGCCGAGCCGGTCAGCAAGGTCGCCGCCGCCGTCGCCCGGTGACGACGGGTCAGCACGGCCGTCGTACGGCGGCCGGTCCCTCCCAGGAGAGTCGATGAGCGAGCAGAGCAGCACCGCCGGCCGGGGACGCCGCCGGCTGTCCCGGCGGCGGGCGATCACCCTCGCCGGGGTCGGGGTCGCCGGGGTGGCCGGGGTGGCCGCCGGAGCGGGCGCGCTGACCCGCGACGGCGACCGGGCCGCCGCGTACGACGGGGCCGCCGGTGCGGTGCCGTTCCACGGTGAACACCAGGCCGGGATCACCACCCCGGCGCAGGACCGGCTGCACTTCGTCGCCTTCGACGTGATCACCAAGGACCGGGACCGGCTGGTCGCGATGCTCCAGGAGTGGACGGCAGCCGCCGCCCGGATGACCGGCGGAAAGGACGCCGGGGTGATCGGTGCCGTCGGCGGCATGCCGGAGGCCCCGCCGGACGACACCGGCGAGGCGCTGGGCCTGCCCCCGTCGCAGCTCACCCTGACCGTCGGCTTCGGCGCGACGCTGTTCCGCGACGCGCAGGGCCGGGACCGGTTCGGCATCGCCGGCCGCCGCCCCGCCGCGCTGGCCGACCTGCCGCACTTCGCCGGGGACGCCCTGCGCCCGGAGATCTCCGGCGGCGACCTGTGCGTGCAGGCGTGCGCCAACGACCCGCAGGTGGCCGTGCACGCCATCCGTAACCTGGCCCGGATCGGGATGGGCGTGGTCAGCGTCCGCTGGTCGCAGCTCGGCTTCGGGCGTACCTCGTCGACGTCGCGGGACCAGGCGACCCCGCGTAACCTCTTCGGCTTCAAGGACGGCACCGCCAACCTCAAGGCCGAGGACGCCGGCCTGCTGCGCGAGCAGCTCTGGGCCCAGCCCGACGACGGCGCGGACTGGATGACCGGCGGGTCCTACCTGGTCACCCGCAAGATCCGGATGCAGATCGAGACCTGGGACCGCAGCTCGCTGGTTGAGCAGGAGCAGATCGTCGGCCGGACCAAGGGCAGCGGCGCGCCGCTGGGCCGCCGCGACGAGTTCGACGAGCCGGACTTCGCCGCGAAGGGCGACGACGGCCAGCCGGTGATCGCCGTGGACTCGCACGTGCGCCTCGCCCACCCCACGCAGAACGACGGTGCCCGGCTGCTGCGCCGGGGCTACAACTACGTCGACGGGTCGGACGGGCTGGGCCGGCTCGACGCCGGGCTGTTCTTCATGGCCTACCAGCGGGACCCGCGCCGGCAGTTCGTGCCGATCCAGACCCGGCTGGCCCGCAACGACGCGATGAACGAGTACCTGCGGCACGTCTCCAGCGGGCTGTTCGCCTGCCCGCCCGGGGTCCGCGACGCCGCCGACTGGTGGGGCCGCACCCTGTTCGGCTGAGCGGCGTACCGGTCAGGCCGGGTGGTCCGGCGACGCCGACCGGGGCACCGGCACGGCCGGTCGTACCCCGGCCGGGGCCGGTGGGTCGGCGGCGGCCGGCGCGACGACGGCGGGGGTGGCCGGGTCGGGCCAGAGGGCGGCGGTGAGCGCCCGCTGGTGGCGCAGCCGCAGCGAGCCGCGCCTGTTGCGTTCGGCCAGCACCGCCGCCAACAGCAACGGCTCCGGCACGCCGGGCGGCGGCGTCGGTGCGGTCACCGCCGCCACCTCGCGCCACAACTCCCGGGCCAGCCGGCTGCGGTACGGCTCGACGATCTGCTGCCCCCGGGTCAGGTACTGCCGTACCGCCAGGGCCAGCGCGTCGTCCAGCCGGGTCAGGTCCAGGGTGGTGGCCCAGCCGACCAGCGGCGCGACGATCGCCGGGGCCGGCCGCCAGGGGTGCGTGGTGCGGGTGTGCACGACCATCGTGCCGGCCACCAGGTCACCCAGCCGTCGGCCACGCGGGTCGGTCAGCATCACCGTCGCCCCGGCCACCCAGCTCAGCAGCGGCAGCACCAGCCCAGGCCACTCCACGGCCGCGCCGACCAGCGCCCGGGTCAGCGACTGACGCCACTGCACCGGGCCGCCGTCGGCGCTGACCACCCGCAGCCCCACGGCGAGCTTGCCGGGCGTCCGGCCGTGGTTGAGGCGCTCCCACAGCACCGGGTAGCCGACCACCACCAGCACCAGGCCGAGGGTCTCCAACGCGCCGGTGAGGGCCCGGTCCACCACCTGGTCGGGGAGCACGATCAGCACCAGCGGGGTCAACGTCAGGGCCAGCAACGCCGCGCAGAACAATTGACCGACGATGTCGATCAGCAGCGCCAGCACCCGGGAGCCGAGCCGTGCCGCCCGGACGTCCAGCGCGACGGCCTCGCCGCTGACCAGACCCGCGTCCGCCCAGTGCCCCGCCGGGTCGACGCCGGTCGGGACGGTGCCGGCCGGCACCGGTGGTTGCGCGCTCACCCGGACAGTGAACACTATGGTCGCGGGACGGGGGAGGACCAGTGGATCTCGACGCGTACGTCGCCGAGCACGGCCACGAGTGGCGACGGCTGGAGCTGCTCTGCGACCGTCGCCGTCTCGACGTCGACGAGATCGACGAGATGATCGTCCTCTACCAGCGCACCGCCACCCACCTGTCGGCGCTGCGCAGCCGGGCACCCGACCCGGCCCTGGCCAGCCGACTCTCCCAGCTCGTGCTGCGGGCACGGGCCCGGATCACCGGCCGGCAGCGGGCCTCCTGGTCGGCCCTCGGGCGGTTCCTCACCGTCGGGTTCCCCGCCGCGGTCTACCGGGCCTGGCCGTGGTGGTGCGCGGTGGCGACCGGGTTCAGCCTGCTCAGCGGCTTCCTCATCTGGTACGTCGCCGGCAACCCGGGCACCGCCGCCGCGTTCATCGGCCCGGACGCCGCCGCCGACCTCGTCGACTCCGGCTTCGCCGGCTACTACACCGAGTTCTCCGCCCCGACCTTCGCCTTCCACCTGTGGACCCACAACGCCTGGATCGCCGCCCAGTGCCTCGCCGCCGGGGTGCTCGTCGTGCCGGTGCTCTACCTGCTGTGGCAGAACGCGCTGAACATCGGGGTGGTGGGCGGCGTGATGGTCTCCTACGGCCGCTCCGACGTCTTCTTCGGACTGATCACCCCGCACGGGCTGCTGGAGCTGACCGGGGTCTTCGTCGCCGCCGGGGTCGGGCTGCGTACCGCCTGGGCGTGGATCTCGCCGCCGGAGCACCTGGGCCGGGGCCGGTCGGTCGCCGAGGCGGGCCGGTCGGCGATCCTGGTGGCGGTGGGCCTGGTCGGGCTGTTCGCGGTCTCCGCGCTACTGGAGGCGTTCGTCACCCCGGCGCCGGTGCCGGTGGCGCTGCGGGTCGGCGTCGGCGCGGCCGTCTGGCTGGGCTTCTTCGCCTACGTGGTGCTGCTCGGCCGGCGGGCGGTCGCCGCCGAACGGGCCCCTGCCGAACGGGTCGACCCGTGGCTGGCCGAACTCTGGCCCAGCACCGACCCGGCCCGCGCCTGGCATCCCACCTCCCGGCCACCCCGCTGACCTGGCAGGGTCAGAGCTGACCGAGGGCCTTGAGCCGGAGGTAGGTGTCGGCCAGGGCCGGGGCGAGCCGGTCCGCCGGGGCGTCCACCACGGTCACGCCGTACCGGCCGAGGGCGGCGCGCACCCGGTCCCGCTCGGCGAGCGCCCGCCAGCCGGCCGCGGCGGCGTAGGCGTCCTCGGGGCGTACCGGCGGGCCGGTGGTCAACGCGGTGAGCACCGGGTCGTGCACGGCCGCCACCACCACCCGGTGCCGGGCGGCGAGCCGGGGCAGCACCGGCAGCAGCCCCTCGGCGAGCGCGCCCGGCTCCAGCGCGGTCAGCAGCACCACCAGGCTGCGCCGCCGGTGCCGCCGCAGGATCTCCGCGACGATCAGGTCGAAGTCGGTCTCCACCAGCGCCGGGTGCACCGGCGCGAGCGCGTCGACCAGCCGGTGCAGCAGGTCCCGCCGTCCGGTGCCGGTGACGGTGGCCCGGATCGTGGCGTCGGCGGCCAGCAGGTCGACCCGGTCGCCGGCCCGGGCGGCCAGCGCGGTCAGCAGCAACGCCGCGTCGATGGCGGCGTCCAGCCGGGGTACGTCGCCGACCCGCACCGCCGAGGTGCGGCCGGTGTCCAGCACGCACACCAACCGCCTGTCGCGCTCCGGCCGCCAGGTGCGGACCAGCACGTCGGAGCGGCGGGCGCTGGCCCGCCAGTCGATGGAGCGCACGTCGTCGCCGACCACGTACTCGCGCAGGGTGTCGAACTCGGTGCCCTGGCCGCGGCCCCGGGTGACCTGGGTGCCGTCGATGACCCGCAGCCGGGACAGCTTCTCCGGCAGGTGCCGCCGGGAGTCGAACCGGGGCAGCACGCGCAGCGTCCAGCCGGGGGTGGCGGGCCGCCCGGCCCGCTGCCGGAACGCCAACCCGAGCGGCCCGAGCGAACGCACCGTCACCGTCACCGCCGGCCGGTCGCCGCGCCGGGTGGGGGTGAGCCGGTTGGGCAGCACCAGCACCCCGCCCGGTCCGACCCGGGACACCCGGGCCGGTGGTACGTCCGGACGGGCCCCCGCCGACGGCACCCACCCGTCGAGCACCTGGGCGCGCAGCGTACGGCCGGAGGTGTTGGCCAGGCGCAGCGTGACGGTCGCCCGGTGGCCGATCCGGACGGCCCGGTCGCCCTCCCGGTCGAGGGTGAGCCCGTGCAGCGGGGCGGCGAGCGCCAGGTCCACGGCGGTGAGCAGCAGCACGACGGCGGTCATCACGGCGACGGCGGGCACCGGATCCGGCCAGAACGGCAGGGTGGGCACGCCCGCCAGCAGCAGGACGGCCGCCCGCCAGGTCATCGCGGGGTCGGCACGGTGGCCAGCACCGTGTCCAGCACGGCGTCGACCCCGACCCCCTCCAGCTCCACCTCGGGGCGCAGCCGCAGCCGGTGCCGCAGCGTCGGCCGGGCGGTGGCCTTCACGTCGTCGGGGGTGACGTGGTCGCGGCCGGCCAGCCAGGCCCACGCCTTCGCCGTGCTGAGCAGCCCGGTGGACCCGCGGGGTGAGGCGCCCAGCTCCAGCGCCGGGGTGACCCGGGTGGCCCGGCACAGGTCCACGATGTAGGCGAGCACCGGCTCGGCCACGTGCACCCGACCGACGGCCTCCCGGGCGGCGGCGAGGTCGGCGGCGTCGGCCACCGGGCGTACGCCGGCCGCGCCGAGGTCACGTGGGTCGAACCCGGCGTGGTGGGCGCGCAGCACCCCCAGTTCCTCGTCCCGGTTGGGCAGCGGCACGGTCAGCTTGAGCAGGAACCGGTCGAGCTGCGCCTCGGGCAACGGGTAGGTGCCCTCGTACTCGACGGGGTTCTGGGTGGCGGCCACGATGAACGGGTCCGGCAGCGGCCGGCGGGCGCCCTCGACCGACACCTGGCGCTCCTCCATCACCTCCAGCAGCGCCGACTGGGTCTTCGGCGGCGTCCGGTTGATCTCGTCGGCGAGCAGCAGGTTGGTGAAGACCGGCCCCTCCCGGAAGGTGAACGCGGCGGTACGCGGGTCGAAGATCAACGAACCGGTGACGTCACCGGGCATCAGGTCGGGGGTGAACTGGACCCGCTTGGAGTCCAGGTCCAGTGCGGTGGCGACGGTACGGATGAGCAGCGTCTTCGCCACCCCGGGCACCCCCTCCAGCAGGACGTGGCCCCGGCAGAGCAGCGCGATCACCAGGCCGGTGACCACCGAGTCCTGACCGACGACCGCCTTGGCCACCTCGGTGCGCAGCCGGTGCAGGGCGGCCCGGGCGTCGTCCGGGCCGGCCGTGGGCTCGGCGGTGGTGGCGGGTCGGGTCACCGGGGGTCTCCTTCGGTCGGACGGCCGGGCGCTGCCGCCACGGTACGGGTCAGCCGGTCCAGCGACCGGGCCAGCTCCAGCAGTTCGGTGTCGGTCTGCGGGGCCGCGCCGAAGAGCAGCTCGTGGATCTGCTCCGGGCTGCCGCCGGCCGGCCCGGCCACCCGGGCCGCCACCTCCGCCGGCCCGAGCGTCGCGGGCAGGTCGAGCCGGCCGCGCAGCCGCCCCAACGCGGCGGTACGCAGGGTCGCGGCGGCCGGGCCCCGGGCGCGGGCCCGCTGGTAGAGCCGGGCCCGACCGAGCACGGTCTCGGCGGAGCGGACCTCGACGGGCAGCGGCTCGGTCACCGGCGGGCCGAGCCGGCGGGCCCGCCACAGCACGATCAGCAGGGCGACCAGGGCGAGCTGGAGCAGCAGCGCCCAGAACCAGGGCGGGAAGGCGTCCAGCAGCGGATGGTCGTCAGGTGGTGGGGGACCGGCCGCGTCGGGGGCGTCACCCGAACCGTCGCCGTCACCGGTGGCGGTGCCGGGGCCTCCCGGGCCGGCCTCGCCGCTGCCGTCGCCGTCGTATCCCGTGGACCCGCCGGGGGTGGGTGACCAGGCGGGCTCGCCGGTGCCGCCGGGCCGGCCGAACGTCGGCGCCGGTGCCGGGCCGTCCAGGTCCAACCAGACCACCCGCCCGTGGACGCCGAGCAGGCCGGTGGCGAGCGCTTCGTTGCCGTGCTCGGCGATCCGGTCGTTGCGGAACGGGTCGCTGGCGCCGATCACCACCACCTCGGCCCGGCCGGGCAGCCGGACCAGGCCGTCGGCGTAGCAACGGTCGAGGGCGGCCGCCGTGCCGGGCGTGGCGGCGTACCGCTGGAGTCCGGCGGCGGCGACCCCGGCCCGGGTCGCCTCGGGCACCGCGCAGGGCCGGCCGCCGGCCTCCGGGGAGACCGCCCGGGTGGCCCAGCGGCGGTCGGTCGGCACCAGCGGCAGGCCGGCGGATTCGAGCACCCGGCGGGACGGGTCGACGAGGACGAGCCGTCGGCCGGCCGGCAGCTCGCCCAGCGCGCCGAGGGTGTCCGGGTGCAGCAGCTCCGCCGCCGGGACGAAGAGGGTGGCCGGGCCACGGTCGAGGCCGAGCAGGGCCGGTAGCAGGTCGGTCTCCCGGGCGACGGTGACCCCCCGGGCGCGTAGCGCGTCGGCGAGGCGGCTGCCCCCGTCGTCGTCGGTGGCGACCGGGGAGAGGAAGCCGGGCTCGCCCGGGTCGGGCTGGTCCAGCTCGTGGGCGGCGATCGTGCCGGCGAGCAGGGCGGCGGCCAGCGCCAACGGCACGAGCACCCGGTGCCGGCGGCGGCGTCGCCGCACGGGCGCGGCCGGTGGCGGGCCGCCCGCAGCCGGCGGGGCCGGCGGTGGACCGCCGACCGTGGCGGTGGCGGGGCCGGTCACCAGGTGCCCCCGTCCGGTGGTGGGGCGGACAGCGCCCGGTCCAGGTCGTCGGCGAGTTCCCGCATCCGCCGGTCGTGGTCGGCGGCGGCGGGGCGCTGGGCGTACCACAGCTCGGCGAAGATGGCCCCGGCGGCGCGCAGCGGCGGGTCGACCGGGGGCCGGGCGCGGGCCGCCGCGTCGGTCAGTTCGGTGACGGTCATCCCGGCCCGGGGGGCCACCGCGCCGACCGCGATCAGCCGGCGGACCATGGCCCGCAGCCGCTCGCGGACGGCTTCGGCGTACCGGCCCTCGGCCGCCAGCCGGTCGGCCAGGGAGCGCGCGGTGTCGGCCGGGAGGTCGTCGTCGGCGGTACGGGGGCGGGGCAGCGCCACCGCGCCCGGCCCGTCGGCCGTCCGGCGTCGCCGCCGGGGCAGCCGCCACCGGGGCATCCTCAGGCGGGGCAGCCGCAGCCGGGGTAGCCGGCGGGGCACCCAGGCCGGGAAGTGGTACCAGGCGAGCGCCACCGCCCCGGCCAGCAGCACCACCAGCAGCGCCGCCAGCGGCAGCGGCAGCACGTCGCCGAGCGCGGCGACGGCCTCCGTCCACCACCGGCTCACCTGCCGACCGCCGGCAGGTGAGCCGCGACGAGCCCCGCGGGGGTACGGGCGAGCTGGATGTCCAGCCCTTCGGTGCGCATCCGGACGTCCAGGTGGATCACCGCGTCCAGGCAGGCCAGGGCGGGGTAGGCGACGCTGTTCACCGCGCCGAAGGCGAGCATGGTGGCGGCGACCCGTACGCCCGGGTCGCCCAGGTCGACCAGGTGCAGCGACTCGACGCCGAAGAAGAGACCGAGGGCCAGCCCGACCCGCAGCACCCACCAGCCGAGGTAGCCCAGCAGCCGGACGGCGGCGGCCCGGCCCCGCACCGCGACGCGGGCCGCCCGGGGCACCGCCGACACCCCGGGCACCCGGTCCAGCACCACCGCCGCGGCGACCGAGCCGAGCAGCCCGTAGCCGACCAGCCAGGCCGGGCCGAGCAGCGCCGCGATCAGCATCAGCAGGCCCACCGCCGGGGCGAGCAGCAGGGTGACGCCCCAGCGGGCGCCGGCCGGGCGGAGCAGTTCCGCCATCGTGGCCCGGCGGCCGAGCAGCGCCGCGCCGCCCGCCCGCGCTGCCGGGTTGCCGAGCAGCAGGACGATCACCGCCTCGGCGGCGGCGCCCACGGCGAGCAGTTGCCACCACAGCGGGAACACCCCGCTGTCGCTCCACCAGACCGGGGGCAGCGCGTCGGCGAGCCGGCGCAGCGGATACAGCAGCAGTTGTTCACCGGCGGCGAGCAGGACGCCCAGCGGGACCAGCACCCGGCCCTGGTCGCGCAGCAGCAGGACGGCGGAGTCGAGCAGTTCGCCGACGGTGAGCGGACGCCGGGGAAGCACGGCGGTCGGGCCGACGTCGGGCACGCGTACTCCTGCGGATGGTGGCTGGCGGGCGGCGACCTGCCCGGGGATCATGGTGACACGGGACGACCGGCCGGGCGGACCCACCGTGCGGCTCACGCGATGCGGTCATCGGGGGAGATATCGCGCGTGGGACGTGCGGAGGCACCTCGTCCGGCAGTACCGTGCCATCCAGACGCCGATCCCACCAACTGAACGGGGATGGAAACATAAACCCCATGAGAGCCCGGGTACTGGTGGTCGACGACGACCCCGCGCTCGCCGAGATGCTCGGCATCGTCCTGCGCAGCGAGGGTTTCCTGCCCTCCTTCGTCGCCGACGGGGAACGGGCGTTGGCCGCGTTCCGGGACAGTCGCCCCGATATCGTGTTGCTCGACCTGATGCTGCCTGGAATGAGCGGTATCGACGTGGCACGGGCGATCCGTGGCGAATCGGGCGTGCCGATCGTCATGCTGACCGCCAAGAGCGACACCGTCGACGTGGTGCTCGGCCTGGAGTCCGGTGCCGACGACTACGTGGTCAAGCCGTTCAAGCCCAAGGAGTTGGTGGCCCGGATGCGGGCCCGGCTGCGTCGGGGCGAGGACGTCGCACCGGAGATGCTGACCATCGGCCCGCCCGGCAACCAGATCACCATCGACGTGCCGGCGCACACCGTCAGCCGCGACGGCGAGGAGGTGAAGCTGACGCCGCTGGAGTTCGACCTGCTGGTCGCGCTCGCCCGCAAGCCGCGTCAGGTCTTCACCCGGGAGGTCCTGTTGGAGCAGGTCTGGGGCTACCGGCACGCGGCGGACACCCGGCTGGTCAACGTGCACGTGCAGCGGCTACGCGCCAAGATCGAGCCGGATCCGGAGCGGCCGGAAATCATCCTGACCGTGCGGGGCGTGGGCTACAAGGCGGGTACCGGATAGCCTGGGTTGCACCGTGACCAGTGCACCCGCCCCCACCCCCGAGCACACCGCCGGCTGGCGTCCCGCCGCGCGGGCCCTGCGGCGCGGGCTGGTGGGCCGCGCGCTGCGGGTGACCGCCGGCCTGCGTCAGACCTGGCGACGGTCGTTGCAGGTCCGGGTGGTGACCATCACGCTGGTGGTGTCCAGCCTGCTGGTCGGCGGCTTCGCCTACCTCATCGCCGACAAGATCACCAGCATCCTGCTCGACAACGCCGAGACCGACGTTCTGCTGCGGCTGCGCAACGGCAGCGACTACTCGGCCAAGCAGTTCTTCCTCTACAGCCAGCCGCAGGAGGCGCAGCTCCAGGACACCATCGAGGGCACGGTCAACTACCTGGCCGGGGGTGACCCGCAGCAGACCAGCGGGGTGGTGGTCGCCATCACCGCCGACAACTACGCCGGCATCATCGAGACCCGCACCTCGCCGGCGATGGACGTGCGCCCGCTGGTCAGCCGGGAGCTGCGGGCCGCCGTCGCCGACGGCAAGGTGGCCCACCAGATCCGCACCGGACGACTCGCCGGCGAACGGACGAAGTACCTGGTCTACGGCTCCCCGGTGCCGACCCGCTTCGGCCAGCTGGAGCTGTACTATCTCGTCCCGCTCAACCGGCAGGACGCCACCGCCGCCGACGCGCGGGCCACCGTGCTGGCCACCGGGGTGGCCCTGGTACTGCTGCTGGGCCTGCTCGCCGCCCTGGTCACCCGGTTGGTGGTGACCCCGGTCCGGGTCGCCGCGCGCACCGCCCAACGGCTCTCCGCCGGCCTGCTCGACCAGCGGATGGTCGTCGACGGCGAGGACGACCTCGCCCTGCTCGCCGCCTCGTTCAACCAGATGGCGACCAACCTGCAACGGCAGATCCTCCGCCTGGAGGAGATGTCCCGCCTGCAACGCCGGTTCACCTCCGACGTCTCGCACGAGCTGCGGACCCCGCTGACCACCGTCCGGATGGCCGCCGACCTGATCTTCGCCGAGCGTGACGAGTTCGACCCGGCGGTGGCCCGCAGCGCCGAGCTGCTCCAGGCGGAGCTGGACCGGTTCGAGGAGCTGCTCACCGACCTGCTGGAGATCAGCCGCTTCGACGCCGGCTTCGCGATGCTCGACTCCGAGCCGACCGACCTGGTGCCGGTGGTGCACCGGGTCGCCGACCGCCTCGCCGGGCTGGCCGAACGGGTCGGCGTAACCATCGAGCTGGCCGTGCCGACCACCCCGGTCATCGCCGAGGTGGACCCGCGCCGGGTCGAGCGGGTGCTGCGCAACCTGGTCGGCAACGCCGTGGAGCACGGCGAGGCGAAGCCGGTGGTGATCACCCTCGGCGTCGACCAGACCGCCGTCGCGGTCACCGTCCGCGACCACGGCGTCGGGCTGAAGCCGGGCGAGGAGAAGCTGGTCTTCAACCGGTTCTGGCGGGCCGACCCGTCCCGGGCCCGGCAGACCGGCGGCACGGGGCTGGGCCTGTCGATCAGCCTGGAGGACGCCCGGCTGCACGGCGGCTGGCTGGAGGCGTGGGGCGCTCCCGGGCAGGGCGCCCAGTTCCGGCTCACCCTGCCGGTCCGCTCCGGGGACCGGCTCACCACCTCACCGCTGCGGCTGGTGCCCGCCGACGCCACCCTGCCGTTCGGTGGCCCCCGCGACGGCGACCTGCTGGCCATCGGACCGGCCGGCGGGGGTGTGCTGGCCATCGGCCCCGGGTCCGCCACCGGTGCCGACGAGCGGGCGGAGGCCCGGTCGTGAACCGGCCCCGGGCCCTGGCCGGGCTGCTCTGCGCCGCACTGCTGGCCGCCGTCGCCGGCTGTGGCATCCCCGACCGCACCGACGTGCAGGTCGACGGCTCCGGGCCGGCCGCGTCGGCGGGCTCGTCCAGCTTCGCTCGCGGCGAACCCCCCACCCGGACGGCCAGCGGCGCCGACCGGGAAGCGTTCGTCCGCAACTTCCTGGCCGCCGCGGCCGGCGAGCCCGAGCGGGCGTACGCCCGGGTCAAGCAGTTCATCGCCCGGGAGGACCGCAACCGGCTCGCCGAGAAGCAGGGCAGCGAGGTCGCGATCAACGTGGTCCGGCTGATCGAGAATCCGGTGATCACCGAGAACGCCAGTGGCCTGCTCACCGTCCGGGTGCCGGTGCAGCAGGTGGGGGTGCTGCGGGCCAACGGGGTGCTCGGCCCGCCGGTGGTGACCGACACCGAGTACCAGTTCTCGCTGCGCGGCTCCGCCGAGCCGGGCCAGGAGGGCACCGAGGCCGGCGGCTACTACGTCACCGATCCGCCCTCCGTGCTGCTGCTCGACACGCTGTCCCTGCGGGACTACTACCAGACCCGGACGGTCTACTTCTGGAACTCCGACGCCACCCGGCTGGTCGCCGACCAGCGCTACCTGCCGCTGGCCGTGCCGGCCGAGCGGCTGGTCAGCGAGGCGGTCAAGTGGCTGATCGCCGGACCGTCGGAGTGGCTGCGGCAGGGGGTGAGCGGCCTGCCGGACCGCACCGCCCTGATCAACAACGCCGTCAAGACCGACGGCCGGTGGGAGGTCAACCTCGACCTGCCCGGCGACGACCGGCGCAAGCTGGAGAAGCTCGGCATCCAGTTGGCCTGGTCGCTGTCCGACCTGGACGGGCCGCTCCAGCTCACCACCCGCAACCAGTCCCGGGTGACCATCGACGACCTCGCCGCGCACCGCCTGGCCAACGCGGTCTACCCGCTCACGCAGGGGCCGCAGCGGTTCACCGTCTACGCCGGGGCGATCCACCCGCTCGCCTTCGAGGCCGAGGCGATCGGCACCGTGCCGATCCGCACCGAGGACAACCACGACGTCGTCTCGGCCGCCGTGCGGCGGACCGCCGAGAAGACCCTCGCGGCTCTGGTCACCACCGCCGGTGGCGGCCGGCAGCGGCTGGTCACCGGGTCGGGGGTGGCACCGGTGCAGGTGATGACCCCGGGGGCGCAGACCTTCGCGGCGATCGGCCGGCCGGTCTGGCTGCGTCCGCTCGGTGCGGCCCAGCCGTACGGGCTGGTGGTGGCCGACGGGCGGCTCTACCGGTTCGACGACCGGGCCCGGATGGTGCCGGTGCCGGTGGGCGTGGCGGGTCCGGTCAGCGCGGTGGCCGCCTCGCTGGACGGACACCGGATCGCGCTGATCGTCGGTGGGCGGCTCTGTCTCAGCACGGCCAGCCTCGACGGCGGGGTGGTCTCGCTCGGCCCGGTACGCCATGTCGCCACCACGCTGACCGACCTGTCGGCGGTGGACTGGGCGCAGGAGAACGCGCTGGCCGTGGCCGGTTCCACCAACCGTTCCGCCGTGTACGAGGTGGGCGTGGACGGGGTGCAGCAGACTCCGCTGGTCACCGACGTGGGCGCCCGGGTGACCCACCTGGCGGTGTACCCGGGCAACCCGACGTACGTGCTGCCGACGGTGATGATGATGTACGAGGCCAACGGGGTCTCCTACCGCTTCCGGGCGTCGTCGGCGGAGACTATCCGGGGCGAGCAGGTGCTCGACGTGCCGCCTCCGCCCGCCGGTGGCCGGGCGGGCAGCCCGACCGCGCCGTTCTTCCTGTTCTGAGCACGCCGTGCCGGACGTGGGCGGGCTCTGGGCCGATCTGACCGATCTGGTCTTCCCGACCGGGTGCGCGGGGTGCGGCCGGCGGGACGCGCGCCTGCGGCAGGGCTGCTGCCCGCAGTGCGTACGCGGGCTCGCCGCGCTGCGCCCGGTGCCGGCGCGCCCCACCTCGGCCCCGCCCGACCTGCCCCCGTGCCACGCCCTCGGCCCGTACGCGGGGCCGCTGCGGGAGGCGCTGCTGGCGTACAAGGAACGGGGTCGGCACGGGCTGGCCCGGCCGTTGGGCGGGTTGCTGGCGGAGGTGGTGGCGGCCTCGGTGGGCGAGGCCCGGCCGGTGCTGCTGGTGCCGGTGCCGGACCGGGCGGCGGCAGCCCGGGAGCGCTACGGCGACCACCTGACCCGGTTGGCCCGGCACGCGGCGATCCGGTTGCGGCGGGCCGGCTGGGACGTGCGGACGGCGGTGCCGGTGCGGGCGTTGCCCCGGCCGGATTCGGTGGAGCTGGACCGGGCGGGGCGGGCCGCGGCGGCCCAGTCGGCGTTCCGGCTGCGGCCCGGTTGGGCCGGGCGGGGCTCCGGTGGCCGGGCGGTAGTGGTGCTGGACGACATCCTGACCACCGGGGCGACCCTGGCGGCGGTGAGTCGGACTTTGCGTGCGGCGGGAATGACGCCATACGGCGCGGCCGTGCTGGGTGCAACGCAAAAACGGCGGTGATGGTGACGCTTCGTGTTTCCGTTTCACCCCATGGTGTTGGTTGCTGTTAATTCTCTGAGGGTTTCCCGCAACCGGGGGTGACTGTCGCCCGTACAGGAGTTAGCGTTTTCGTGTCGGGGGTAGGAAGTTTTCCCACCAGCCCCCGACGGTGGAAGGAGGCGTAGCCGTACCTGACCGGTCGACGCTCCCAGGGGCCCTCCCGAGGTCGCGCGGCCGGATTCGAAAGATCAGCCGGCCATCCGGAAAAGGGAGGTCACGTGGACATCGTGGTCAAGGGTCGAAACGTCGAAGTGCCGGACCATTACCGGGTACACGTAGCGGAGAAACTCGCAAAAATCGAACGCTACGATCACAAGCTCATCCGGGTCGATGTGGAGCTGTTCCACGAACGCAATCCCCGGCAGTCCGACACCTGCCAGCGAGTGGAGATCACCTGCGTCTCCCGGGGTCCGGTGATCCGGGCCGAGGCCTGCACGAACGACTTCTACAGCGCACTGGACGCCGCGATCGCCAAGCTGGACACCCGACTGCGCCGGGCGGCCGACCGTCGCCGCGTACACCGGGGGCGGCACGCGCCGATCTCGGTCGCCGCCGCCACCGCCGGTCTGCCGGTGGCCGGCCTGGACGACGCGAACGTGTCCGCCGGTGGCACGGCCACCGCCGTCGAGGAGCGCCCGGAGGAGCACGACGACCAGCCCTGGCACATCGCGCGGGCGAAGGTGCACCCCGCCGACCCGATGACCGTCGATGACGCCCTGTTCCAGATGGAACTCGTCGGCCACGACTTCTACCTGTTCCACGACAAGGAGTCCGGCCGCCCCAGCGTCGTCTACCGTCGCCACGCCTACGACTACGGCATCATCTCCCTCGACACCTGACCCACCCGCCCCGCTCTCCCCGCCCACCCGGCGGTGTCGATCAAGAGGTTCGCGTCACCTTCGAAGATCCATCTGACGCGAACCTCTTGATCACCGCGGTGGGAGGGGGTGGGGATCGGTAGCCAGGAAGGACCAGAGGACGGTGTCGGGGCGGGGGGTGTCCGGCGTCGGGGCGGGGAGGCGGGCGCGCATCACGCCCTCCCGGTGGAAGCCCGCCCGGTCCAGCACCCGCTGGGAGGCGGTGTTCCAGGTGGCCGCGCCGGCCCAGAGGCGGGCCAGTCCCACCGGGCCGCACGCCCAGCCGGCCAGCAGCCGGACCGCCCGGGTGGCCAGCCCCCGCCCCCGCGCCCCGGGCAGCAGGCTGTAGCCGATCATCGCCTGGCCGGTGGCCGGCTCGTCGTAGATCAGCGCGCAACCACCGACCATCGTGCCGGTCACCGCGTCGCACACCGCGAGGTCGGCCGCCCGGCCGGTCAGCCATTCGCTCTCCGCGACCGCGCAGCGCCGGTCGATGTCCGCCCTGGTCGGTGCAACCGGACGGACCCGGGTCGCCACCACCTCGGGGCGGGTGTGCAACCGGTGCAGCACCTCGGCGTCGGCAGGTGTGAGCCGGCGTAGGGTCACCACCGTGTCGGTGAGCCGCCCGTCGGGCAGGTCCGGCAGCAGGCGCGGGACCGGGCCGGGCGGGTCGTCGGCGAGGCGTACCCAGGCGAGCAGGTCGTACCGGTCGCCGTCGCGGCCCGCGCCGGCTGCCCGGCGTACCCCTTCGGGGTGGAAACCGGCGGCCAGCGCGATCCGCTGGCTGGCCGGGTTCTCGGCCCTGATCAGCAGCTCCAGCCGGGCCAGGCCGGCCTGGAACGCGGCCGTCGCCAGGGCCCGGGTGGTGGCGGTGGCGATCCCGCGCCGCCGGGCCCGCGGTGCCACCCAGTAGCCCAGCTCCGCCTGCCCCCGACCCGGTGCCACCTGACTGAGCCCGGCCCCGCCGACCAGCCGGTCGGTTCCGGCATCGACGATCGCGTACGCGGCGCCGCCGCCGCGCCACGCCGCCGGGGCGCCCTCGGAGATCCACCAGTGCGCGTCGGCGACCGTGTAGGGATGCGGCATCCCCACCGGCTTGAACCGCAGGTTCACCGGATCGTCGCGGCCGGCGGCGAGGTCCTCGGCGTCGTCCGGCCGCAACGGCCGCAGCCGCACCGGTCCGGCCTCGATGACCTCCGGCGTCACGCCAGGTCCTCGGCGAGCAGCGCGCCGACCCAGGCATCGACCCGCTCACCCCGGTGCGACACGCCGCCCCGCAGCGTGCCCTCGACGGTGAAGCCGGCCTTCTCGGCGGCCCGGCGCGAGGCGGTGTTGCCGACGTGGGCCTTCCACTCGACCCGGACCAGGCCGAGGCCGGTGACGCCCCAGGCGGCGAGCGCGCCCAGCGCGGCCGGCATCCAGCCCCGGCCCCGGGCGTGCGGCGCGGTCATGAAGCCGACCTCGGCCCGCAGCGGGTCGACGGGGTTCAACCGCAGGTCGACGGTGCCGGCGAAGGCGTCGTCCGGGTCGGCGAGCACGAAACACGCGCTGCTGCCCCGCGCCCAGGCCAGCCCGCCGTAGGTCAGGTAGCCCTCGGCGTCGGTGTGCTGGTAGGGGTGCGGCACGCTGGTCCACCGGACGGTGTCCGGGTCCTGGCAGGTGGCGACCACCCCGTCCAGGTCGCGTTCCTCCATCGGTCGCAACCGCAGCTCGGTGTCCCCGGCGGTGGCGAACAGGACGGGCTGCGGCCGGCCGAACACGGTGGCCCGCCGGGCGTCCAGGGTGCCCGGCCCGGCCGGACCGTCCGCGCCAGCCGCCGGCACCTCGCCGGGCAGCAGCGAGCCGACCCAGCCCTCGACCCGGCCGTTCCCGGCGGGCCGGGCGAGCCGCAGCTCACCGGAGATCTGGAAGCCGGCCCGCAGGGCGACCAGCCGGGAGGCGTGGTTGCCCACCTCGGCCTGCCAGATCAGCCGACGCAGCACCAGGGCGTCGAAGGCCCAGCGGGCGACCGCCCGGGTGGCCCGCACGGTGACCCCCCGGCCCCGGGCCCAGGGGGCGGTCCAGTAGCCGATCTCGCCGGTCTCGACCTCCCGGTCGATCGCGACCAGGCCGCAGGAGCCGAGCAGTTCGCCGGTGGCGGCGTCGCAGACCGCGAACGGCGCACCGCTGCCGTCGGCCCAGGCACGGGCGCTCATCCCGGTGACGAACCCGTGGGCGTGTTCAGGCCGGTACGGACGCGGTACGGTGGTCCAGCGCTGGATGTCCGGGTCCTGGCAAGCCCGGTGCACGTCGTCCGCGTCCGAGGCGAGCCACGGACGCAGCAGCAGGCCGTCCTCGATGATCTCCACAGGCTCCATGCGGGTCATCGTGCCGGATCGTTCGCGGTGGGCGTAACCGGATAACCACCGGGCGGCGGGTTGAGCCGAGCGTTATGTCGGTTTGGTCGGGTCGGACCGCCGCCACCAGTGACCATTGCGCCGACTGAGCGCCTACGATGGTTCGAGACTGTCTAGGGGAGCGTTGATCCGTGTCGATTCTGGAAAGGGTCCTCCGCGCGGGCGAGGGCCGTATGGTGCGCCGGCTGAAGGCCATCGCCGCCGCCGTCAACTCGATCGAGGACGACTACGTCAACCTCACCGACGACGAGCTGAGATCACTGACCGACCAGTACCGGGAGCGGCTCGCCGATGGTGAGACCCTCGACGACCTGCTGCCCGAGGCGTTCGCCACGGTGCGCGAGGCGGCCGCCCGGGTGCTCGGCCAGCGGCCGTACGACGTCCAGGTGATGGGTGGCGCGGCGCTGCACTTCGGCAACATCGCCGAGATGAAGACCGGTGAGGGCAAGACGCTGACCTCGGTCATGGCGGTCTACCTCAACGCGCTCTCCGGCAAGGGCGTGCACGTGGTCACCGTCAACGACTACCTGGCCCAGCGCGACGCCGCCTGGATGGGTCAGGTGCACGAGTTCCTCGGCCTGACCGTCGGCGTGGTGCTGCCCAACCGGCCGGCCGCCGAGCACAAGGCCGCCTACGAGTGCGACATCACCTACGGCACCAACAACGAGTTCGGCTTCGACTACCTGCGCGACAACATGGCCTGGTCCCACGAGGAACTTGTCCAGCGCGGGCACAACTTCGCCGTGGTCGACGAGGTCGACTCGATCCTGATCGACGAGGCCCGGACCCCGCTGATCATCTCCGGCCCGGCCGAGCACTCCGCCCGCTGGTACGGCGAGTTCGCCGGGGTGGTGGCCCGCCTCCAGGCCGGCAAGGACGGCGAGGGCGACTACGAGGTCGACTACGCCAAGCGCACCATCGCGGTCACCGAGCGCGGCGTGGCCAAGGTCGAGGACCGGCTCGGCATCGACAACCTCTACGAATCGGTGAACACCCCGCTGGTCGGCTACCTCAACAACGCGATCAAGGCCAAGGAGCTCTACAAGCGCGACAAGGACTACATCGTCAGCGACGGCGAGGTCCTGATCGTCGACGAGTTCACCGGGCGCATCCTGCACGGCCGCCGCTACAACGAGGGCATGCACCAGGCGATCGAGGCCAAGGAGGGGGTGGAGATCAAGCAGGAGAACCAGACCCTGGCCACCATCACCCTCCAGAACTACTTCCGCCTCTACGAGAAGCTCTCCGGCATGACCGGTACCGCCCAGACCGAGGCGGGCGAGTTCAACAAGGTCTACAAGGTCGGCGTGGTGACCATCCCGACGCACCGGCCGATGGTCCGGATGGACAAGGCCGACGTCATCTACAAGACCGAGAAGGCCAAGTTCAACGCGGTCATCGAGGACATCGCCGAGCGGCACCAGGCCGGCCAGCCGGTGCTCGTGGGCACCGTCTCGGTGGAGAACTCCGAGATCCTGTCCACGCTGCTGCGCCGCCGGGGCATCCCGCACTCCGTGCTGAACGCGAAGTTCCACGCCCGCGAGGCCGAGATCGTCGCCCAGGCCGGCCGCAAGGGCGCGGTCACCGTCGCCACCAACATGGCCGGCCGGGGCACCGACATCCTGCTCGGCGGCAACGCCGAGTTCCTCGCCGCCAGCGAGCTGCGCCAGCGCGGCCTCGACCCGGTCGAGCAGGAGGAGGAGTACGCCAAGGCGATGGAGGAGGTCCTGCCCACCTGGAAGCAGGCGTGCGAGACCGAAGCCGAGGAGGTGGCCGCCGCCGGTGGCCTCTACGTGCTCGGCACCGAGCGGCACGAGTCCCGCCGGATCGACAACCAGCTACGCGGCCGGGCCGGCCGGCAGGGTGACCCGGGCGAGTCCCGGTTCTACCTGTCGCTCCAGGACGAGCTGATGAAGCGGTTCCGGGCCGGTGCGGTCGAGGCGGTGATGGAGCGGTTCAACATCCCGGAGGACGTGCCCATCGAGTCGAAGATGGTCACCCGGCAGATCAAGAACGCCCAGGCCCAGATCGAGGGCCAGAACGCCGAGATCCGTAAGAACGTCCTCAAGTACGACGAGGTGCTCAACAAGCAGCGCCAGGTGATCTACGCCGAGCGGCTGCGGGTGCTCAACGGCGAGGACCTCTCCGACCAGGTCCGCAACATGATCGACGACACCGTCGGCGCGTACGTGGTGGGCGCCACCAGCGACGGTTACGCCGAGGACTGGGATCTCGAGCAGCTCTGGGCCAGCCTCAAGCAGCTCTACCCGGTGGGCGTCACCATCGAGGAGCTGGAGGAGGAGGTCGGCTCCCGGGCGGGCCTCGACCAGGACTTCCTGCTGGCCCGCCTCCGCGAGGACGCGAACGCCGCGTACGACCGGCGGGAGGAGAACCTCGGCGAGGAGGCCACCCGCCAGTTGGAGCGGATGGTGCTGCTCCAGGTCATCGACCGCAAGTGGCGCGAGCACCTCTATGAGATGGACTACCTCCAGGAGGGCATCAGCCTGCGGGCGTACGCCCAGCGCGACCCGGTCATCGAGTACCAGCGCGAGGGCTTCGACATGTTCGCCACGATGATGGAGGGCATCAAGGAGGAGACGGTCGGCTTCCTCTACAACCTGGAGGTGCAGGTCCAGGAGCCGGAGCCGGAGGCCGAGGAGGTCCAGCTGCTGGAGAAGCCGGTCGAGATCCGGGCCAAGGGTCTGAACCGGGCGCCGCAGCAGCAGGGGCTGCAATACTCCGCCCCCACGATCGACGGTGAGGCGGGCGCGGGTGCGGTGGCCGTGGAGCGGCCCGAGCCCGAGCCGTCCGCCCCGGCGCTCGGCATCGGGGGTGGGCAGCCGCAGGCTCCGTCGCAGGCCCGTCCGGCCGCCGGTGGGTCCCGTCGGCCGGCTGCCGCCGGGGCGAGCGGTCAGGCCGCCGCGGCCAGCAGCGCCCGGCGGAACACCGGCCCGGTCGACCGGGCCGCCGAGGGTGGCCCGTCCCGCAACGCCCCCTGCCCCTGCGGCTCCGGCCGCAAGTACAAGCGCTGCCACGGCGCCCCCAACGGCGGCGCCTGACCCACCACCCCAGCCTGATCCGGGAACGCCCTCCCGCTCTGTCGAGCGGGAGGGCGTTCCCGTTCCCGTCCCCGCCTTTGCGCCCCTGCCTTTGTGCGGTGATCAAGAGGACCCCGCCTTTGCCCGGTGATCAAGAGGTTTGCGTCAGCTTCGAAGAGGCGGGTTCGACCGGTCTGTGCAAGTGATCGTTGATCACGGTATGGATCGGTCGAAGGAGTGGGGATGGCGCGGGCGCATGTGTTGACAGCGGGTCATCGGCAGGTGATTGAGCATCTGTGGG